>JAFQKN010000165.1 GCA_017396895.1 Clostridia bacterium | reverse complement strand
GGGCCTGTGTGACTGCGGTATTAACGATTCCCTTGTTCCGTCATACAACTTGTTCCATCGCATGAGCGATGCCTTTGAGATGTGATACCGCCGCAAAACAAAGTCTATATCCTTGGTTTGACGATATAATTTCACGGAATTGACCTTTGTTGTTAGTTCGTGGGGTAAATACCTCTTGTTTTTCTCTTTAATTTCTGTTACTATAGTCATGGTGATTGAGTTCCTTTCGTTAGACTTTGGTTGTGGTGACTTTATTCTAACAAACTCAATCGCTTTTTTCTATACTTTTAGTCTCACATCAATTGTAACACTACACAACAGCGAGGTGAATTTCACCTCGCTGTTGCTATGTATAAAATCTCCCTAAAACCCTGTTTTGACACCCTTGTGTTCAATAGGGCAAACTAGAGAAAAACCCAGTGTTTATGCGGGTTTCATGCGGTTTGCCCTATTATAACACAAGCCTCTATTCTACGGACAATTCCTGTTGCTTTCATATATACAAATCTCCTTTGATTTCAAATCGTGTTGTTATTATCTGTATTTTGAGGAGATTTATACTTCTATATGCACAAAAGAATCTTCACACAAATCCACATCTATTTTTCTTCTGATTTCTTCAATTTCATCACTCAATTCGGCAATTCTTTTTTGATATGATGTGTTTTTTTGTTTGAGAAACTGCTGATTGTTATAAATCATTTGCTTTGTCGCCTCTATTTCCTTGACAATTTCCTCAACAACCTTATCGAACCGCTTTAACTTGCCAACGATACGTTTAGCATTACCGTTCGCTGAATCGCCCAAAAGAACAACGTAACGATTGGTGTCTTTTTCTAAATACAAATATGGTTTTTTTACGTCTTGCGAAGTAGGCAATATAACAGAAAATCCAAGTATTGAAACAGGATCCGACAACATCTTATTTCCGCTGATCACCTCCTCCGTAAAGATATCCTTTATGTTTCTCATAGCATCAAGAAATTGTTCATTGGTTTTCTTCTTCAGGCTTTGTTGATGCCTGTATGCTATATCCAATTGTTTTTGACGCTGTTCCATTTTTGACTGTAGGGTATCACACTCTTCAGCAAGACGTATACGGGTTTCTTCCGCTTGTATTTCCAGTATTTTAAGTGTTTTTAGCTCGTTTTCTTTTTGAGCAAGCTGTTTCATAAGCGGTTGCGATAGCGCCAAGGCTTTTACCTCGGCATAAGTCAGAACATCACTTTCCAAATCCGAAGCGGTGCGCTGATAGGTGCTGCCGGACAAGAATTGAGAAATAAAACGCTGCTTTGTTTCCAACACCTGCCAAGAATACGAATCAAAGCTCCCTTCGGCAATATAACGGTAAATTCGAACCGTTTCATTTTCATTTCCGCGGCGAATAATACGTCCTTCTCTTTGCACCATATCAGCCGGCCGCCAAGGCACATCCAAATGATGAACAGCTTTAAGTTTTCTTTGTACATTGGCTCCGATCCCCAATTTAAACGTAGACCCAATCAAAATGCGCATTTCACCGGCATTAAATTTACGAAACAACTCAACCTTGCGACTCTCTGTTTGATAACTATGAATAAAGACAATTTCCTTTTCCGGTATACCCTTTTCAATCAGTCTTCTTTTTAGTTCCGCATATACGTTAAACTGTTCCGCTTTTGGTGTTGAATAATCACAAAATATTAATTGTGTAGCGTTTGGCTGTTGATTATAAAGTACCACCACGTTTTCAACGCACCGAAATACTTTTGAATGCTCGTCGTAGTTTTGCTTCCTGCCGACCAACGACAAATCCAATGCGGCTTTTCTGCCATCGGTACTCACCTTGAGCATATTATCGTATTTTCGGTCTATCATACCCGTACGGATTTTTTCGGTTCTTTCGGCAAGCTCTTTCATGTAGTTGGAAAGCGCTTGATTTTTCTTAATTGAAACGTCGGTATAACCTTGTAACTCAGGAAGATCACTTGCTGAATTGTTAGCATAAAACACCGCTATTTGCGAAAACATCACAGAAAGCTCAGGGAGATTAAAAAATTTTGAAAACCTTCTGACAAATCTATATTTTGATGCGTCTACATCAATTTCACAGATTTGTTCGGGCAAAGCAAACGTTTTAACCCAATTATCGAAAACATCCAAATGATTTTTTTGCAATTCATCATATTGCAAATACACCTGCATAGCATAAGTGTCCGATATAGAATTGCATAGTGGCGTACCCGTTGCAAACACGACACCTCTTCCATTTTGCTGTACTATCCGAACCTTATGCAATAAATCCTGACATTTACTCGAACCGGTTGTGTTAATACCTCTTAAATCGCGCAAATGCGTCTTGATCGGTAGATTTTTATAATTATGTGCCTCATCTAAAAATAGGGTATCAATCTCCAATGCTTCAAACGTAATATCCTGTGACCCTTTTGGTGTCATACTATCCAAAATTTCTTGTGTTAGTTTTTTCAGACTCTTTTTCTCCGCCTCAAGAGCAGTGTAGTTATGGCCGCTAATATAGTAGCCTTTGGGTGTTTTTAGTTCACTGAGGGCCGTTTCTACCTGCTTCAGCTTTACGCTCATATTCTGCCATATACTATCCGCAGATAAGGGTATCATTTCAAAGCAACTGTATGCCATAATAATACCATCGTAATCAGCACTTTGTATTTGTTGCAATACCTTTTGCCGCATTTGAGGTTTAAAGGATTTCGGCTCAATCGCCAGAATTTTTGCTTTGGGATAGAGCTCTTCGAAAATCTTTTCCCATTGTCCCACTATATGGTTCGGAACCACAAATAAATTTTTACGGGAGATGCCCTCTTGACGCATTTTCATTGACGCCGCAATCATAATGTATGTTTTTCCTGCTCCCACATCAAAAGCAAGCAGCGTGTTTTTATTATCCAGTATGCGTTGAACGGCATCTTTTTGATAAGGATACAGAGTATACCCGATTGACATATCCGGAAAGATCAACCGACTTCCATCACAAACATTAGGCTTATAGTGAGCAAACATTTTGTTATATGCTTCTTCAACCAGCCAACGCCGATCCTCGTCCTGCCAGATCCACCGCTTAAACTCCTGATTGATGATTTTTTGTTTTTCGAGTGCCGCGAGTGTGTCTGCTTCGTTGTAATCCTTACCATTATCAAAAAGCTTGATTTCACGCAGATTAAGGGTTGCCTCGATAATATAAAGAGCGTTATACCGTTTCAGTCCGTATTTTCCCTCGGCAAAACTGTTCCCGTTACCTAAGTACTTTTTATCTCTGATAAACCAATTTCCTGTAATCAATTCATGTTCGACATAGTTAGGTTTATAATAACCCCCGTTAACAATGGAATAGCTGCGGTTTAATATGTGATACACAAAATCATTAATAATCTCTGCACTCACCCAAGGCACACCCAAAGAGACCTCAATATCGGTATAAGGAATAGTGTGTGGGGTTCTCTCGGGAATCGGCTTTTTTAATGCGATTTCCTTTTGCTCCTTCACTGTCGTTGCTCTTTTATATAAATCGATCCATTGATCCAACGTGAATTCCGAAAGATTGCGTTCGGAAAGCATATCCACAATTTCTGCGACCGGGAAATCTACAATCTCACTTTCTTCTCCCATAGAATATTCTGTATAATCTTTTGCATCAAAGACCGAATAATCACGATGAAGTAATTCATTTGCGATTTGTGTTCCAAGCAATTTTCCATCAACGCAAGCGGCAATACGATCAGCAATATACCCCTTTTCTTTTTGAGCGTATGCCGGCATTGCGTTTTTTACAAGCAAGTTCTTCAATTCTAACTTCCACAAAATAGACAGTTGTTTCCTGCGCGAAACGGAAGTATTGGTTGTAGGCTTACGAACAAGCGATATGTCGCTTTCCGTAACGCAAAGTATTCCCCAAGAGTCGGGAACCCTTTCAGCAGCTGAATGAATATGTCGTTCGCCGACGACAAGATAATTCTCATCAAAAAAAGCCGTGTAAGATTTCACCTGTTCCTGCAAACGGGTGTAATTATCCAAATCACTTTTTATTTCATATCCTATCAATCGATCGGTAACTGCCATCACATCACAAATAGAGTTTCCTATGCTTTTTTCTTGATATATGCGCACCTCACCTGCAGTTGCTTTGATGTACGAAATCAGAATATTCTTAATTTTCTTTGCATTCATAGACGCCCCCCCCTTTGTTGTTACAATTATAAGATAATCGGAGTACCAAAAAAGGGACATAAGCAAAGCGAGGTGAATGTTCCCCTCGCTTTGACTATGTATAATACTCGTCTGAAAACCTTCTTTTGACTCCCTTGTGTTCAATAGGGCAAACTAGCGAAAACCCCAGTGTGTATGCGGGTTTCATGCGGTTTGCCCTATTATAACACAAGCCTCTATTCTACGGATAATTCCTGTTGCTTTCATATATACAAATCTCCTTTGATTTCAAATCGTGTTGTTATTATCTGTATTTTGAGGAGATTTATACTTCAAAACGGGATCGAGAATTTTGATATGCAAAGTATTTTGAATGCCTGAAAAAGACATCCTGCATCTGTCTTATTTCTAACAAATAGTCATTCTCGCAAAATTGCTGACAAATTATGACAGTATTATTTGCTATGTAACAATTTCATCATTTGAATAAAAAGTGTATATTGACACGTGTTTAACAATCATATAAAATGTACGAGACATAACAATTGTTACACAGTGTCATTTTTTTATTAGTACTACGGAGGACTGTTCAATGTACGTAAAACCGCGTTTCACTTCACAGGATCTGGTTCCTTATTATTCCGATTTGAGTTGCTATGATTATTTTCTTGCGTGCACAAAACGCTTCAAAGAAGATTATCCGATGCTCCAGTTTAAGTTTACAGATCATATGCGCTCTGAAATTCTTGCTGACGTGGATGCATTGGCATATTATTTCAAAGAAGAACTCGGTATGCAACCAGGTGATGCCTTTTCGTTGTTTACACCCAACACAATTGAAGAAATCGTCATGTTCTTTGCACTCAACAAGATCGGTTGCATTGCCAACATGATCCATCCGCTGTTTCCGTCGGATGCAATGCGCGCGTCCGTAGAATACACAAAATCCAAAGGCCTTTTGATTCTCGACAAATTCATCCCCGTTCATGCCGCCGCATTGAGTGAAATGAACGTGAACATTGTTGTTACAACGCCTGTATTGTATGCAGCACCCGTAGTAAAAAAACCGTATGTGCAACTTGATGCGGAGTTGATGAAAGCCGCACAAGGAAAATTTGAATATACATATTTCGGTGACATTCTGAAAAGAAATAACGGTAAAACCGTTGAAGGTCTCAGCCGTAGCGGTGATCTGACAGCAGTTTACATGAACGGCGGCGGTACAACAGGTGTCAGCAGAACGATTATGCTTTCAAGCACCGCATTGAATGCTGTTGCCTATAACACGTTGGCGGAAATTTATCCCAATGAATACGCTCCCGGCACTTCCTGTAAAATCGCGGCACTTCCTTTCTTCCATGCATTCGGACTTTGTGCAGGTTTGCTTTCTACTGTTTTCAACGGAGCAAAATGCATTCCGATGATACGTTTTGAAGCAGATGAATACATTGAAATTCTTAAAAGAAACATTTGTTTTGAAATCGTCGGCGTGCCGAATATGTTCAGAAAACTGCTGGACCATCCTCAGTTTGCGGGTGAACATCTCAAAAATGTTCAGTACGCTTTTTCCGGCGGTGACTACGTACCGCTTGATTTCCTTGAAAGATTCAACAGCCTTATGAAACAATACGATTCAACGGCAACACTGATGCCCGGTTACGGTCTTACCGAATGCGGTGCAGTTGACGTCTGCAATCTTCCGTGGGCAACAAAAGCAGGTACCGTCGGTGTTCCTCTCG
The DNA here is from genome assembly GCA_017396895.1 of Clostridia bacterium. GTDB lineage: Bacteria > Bacillota > Clostridia > Oscillospirales > Acutalibacteraceae > RUG806. The sequence goes on along the minus strand of JAFQKN010000165.1, from coordinate 20,000 downwards.
GCAAAAACCGCGTTGCGATCTTCGATGATAACAAGAATAAACTTCCCTGCGGAGAACTCGGCGAGATCGGTATTTCCGGTGAATCCATCATGAAGGGTTATCTGATGCCCGACGGCAGACTCGGTGAAGGTGTTCATACGGATGAAGAAGGTACTAAATGGGTACTCACGGGTGATATGGGTACCATGGATGAAGATGATTTTGTTACGTTTGTAGCAAGAAAGAAACGTCTGATCGTCATTTCCGGTTATAACGTATTTCCTGCTGACATCGAGAATCTGCTTGAAAAACTTCCGTTTTTGACCGAATCTTGTGCTGTGCAGGGCTACGATGAGAACAAGAAGCCGATCGTACGTCTTTACATTGTTCTCAGTCCGTCTGCAGATATCAACAAATTGGAAGAATACAAGAAGATCATTACTGACCTTTGTGCTGAAAGACTGACCGTTTTCTCTGTTCCGAGAGATATTCGCGTTATTGATTCGCTGCCGAGAACCAGACTCGAAAAGGTAGACTTCCTGAAACTTACCGAAATCCGCACGGAAGCCCATAAGACCTGATTGTTACACAAATGAACGTCGTATTGAGTTTTAGTTATGCTCAATACGACGTTCTTGATTTATGTTGATTTGTTTTTTCTTAGTCAAACTGCTTGTTCGTACGTATTGTTTCCAACAAGAAACGATACGCTTTCGGAGAACCGCAAACATAGCTCGATTGTCTGTCGTACTGGATTGCAGTGCCATTCCAATCGGAACTCACACATCCGCATTCCTCAAGCATGAGCGTTGCCGCGGCGTAATCCCAAGGTTTAATATTTCGCTCGAAATATCCGTTGATCTTTCCTGCCGCAACATAAGCAATCGCAAGTGCGGTCGAACAAATCCTGCGAATATCAAGACAATTGCGAAAAACTTCTTTGCCGATTGCAAAAGATTCGTCTATGTACTGTTTCTTCGTTGAACCTGCACCGAATTCAATTAAGCAGTCAGAAAGTTCTCTATCCTGCGCAATTTTCAGTTTCTCCTCGTTCAGCCAAACACCCTCACCGCGCTTTGCGACGAACAGATCACCGTTAAACGGATTGTAGATAACGCCGAACTGTACTTTTTCACCGTCAAAATATGCAAGCGAAACCGAACTGACATTATAATTATAAACAAGATTGGTCGTTCCGTCAATCGGATCCAGAATCCAGCGTGAAGGCTGCAATTCCCCCTCTTCTTCTTCGCTCATGAAACCGATTTCGGGTGTCAGCACAGCAAGACGGTCTTTGACAAAACTGCTGATCTTCAAATCGACCGCTGTCACGTAGTCTGCAGAACCTTTCATGCTCACATTACTTTTCAATGAATCGTCAAAAACAAATTTCGATGCCTCTTTGACAACATCGATAACAGCATTATAGTCCATAGGTAACAACTCCTTATTTTATGGTGATGACATCCCTGCGGTTTTCAAGCAAAAACGAGTTTCTGTCGTTGATATCACGGAAGATAAAAATGCGGCCGAGTTTCGGTGACGGTGCCTCATCATGAAATTCACCTTCAATAAAGTCGGTTCTGTCTGCCGTAACATCAATTGTAAAATCATGTATACCGCGACTTGTGCCCTTATTTACGGTCGTATCATTAAATGTTCCGCTGAACATACGCTTTGAATTAAAGATACCAAAAATTTCACCGTTCTTTTTCAAGGTATACTCCCCTACGAAGCGTGAACTTTTCATTTTATTCTCGCGCAAAACACCGCTACTCTCATCATAATGATCCACGCTGAAGTTCATGCCTTCAAAGTGCAATTCCGCAAACCGATCCGGTGAAAAATCCTGTTCAATCTTTATGGTTCCCACACGGATGTATGTTTCATCTTCATCACTCAAGTGAACATGATACCAAGTCCCTGCAATATCAAAAACACTGTTTTCTTTACGCCAAAACTCTAATTTTTCAGGAGTAAGAAATTCAGCCTCCGTTCTTGTCCATCCTACACATTTTGAAAAAGTGGAATTGTTCAGAAACTGACTGACAATTTTTTTAATATCAAACTCTTTCGTTACCGTTCTTGCAAAAGATATTCTCTTAGCAAATGCGACCTGTTTCAATTGATCTTCATCGAGTGCGGTCGGATCCTGTTGCATAATAGCATCCAATTCATCACAAATAATCACAAACACAGGCATCTTTTTTGTGTTTGCATACTGGTATTCACGCTCTGTCCATGATACACCGTTTTCATCACAAGAGCCGTATCGCTGTCCCATCAACATGATAAAGAAATCAGACTCATCGATCAGATCCTGAATATCGGAAAACTCACCGTTTGAGGAAACCGTAAAATGCTCCATACCGATGGGAAGAATTCTGTAATCAAGCAAAGTGTTGATAACCTCCGCGCGTTCATCTCGCAGAGAACTGAAAGCAGAAGAAATAAAGGCAGTATATATCTTGTTCATAGCACAACCTCCTGTTTTAGAATAGCATGAAGTTTCTGTTTTGTCAACAAACCAAAAAAAAAGCATCCCACCTGAAACAGACGGGATGCGTAAGCACTTATGAAAGAATTTTAAGCACGATATCCTTTAATTCCTCATCCGAGAAAGGACGCGGATAGCCGAGAGATTTTGCTTCATCCTGTGCGCGAAGAACAATACTATCAGCATCAGATGCATCAAAACAAACCTTGGGCAACAATTGTAAATGAATAATTAAATCATCTATTCTGTTTATAAATTCATTTGCAGCAACCGTTGACTCTGTGTTCTCCTCCGCAAAACCGCAATACACCGAAAGTTCGGCAAGTTGCTTTTCGGCATACGGCAGATAAGCACGCAGAACCGCTGAAAAACAAAAGGCAATACAGACGCCGTGCGGCAGATGATACATTTCACCCAGTCGATGTGCAACAGCATGAACATAACCGGTTGAAATGCACCTGAATGCTTTGCCTGCTTCCATAGCCGAATATAGCATATTCCTGCGAAGTTGAAGATTCTGCAAATCGGAACAAACGGCACAAAGGTTTTCAAAAATCATTTTGCAGGCATTCTTCGCCGCCTGTTTATCTGACGGGAAATAATCGGCAAAAAGACTTATATACGCTTCGACCGCATGCGAAAGAGCATCGATTCCCGTTGCCGCTGTCATTGTGTGCGACAGTCCCCTTGTAAGCGCCGCATCCAAAACAATAACATCCGGTAAAAACCGGTCGCTTATATACGGTGTTTTCTTCTGTTTGACGGAATCGGTAAGAACCGCATAAACAGTCATTTCAGAGCCGGTTCCAGCTGTCGTGGGAACCGCAAAGAAAGGCACGCAAGGTTCGGCGTCGGCAAAAAGACCGCAAACTGCGTCTGCTTCTTTTCCTTCATTTGACGCTCGCAAAGCGCACACCTTTGCACAATCCAGAACCGAACCGCCGCCAATGGCGACAATCGAATCACAGGCATTGTCAAGATATGCGTTCAGCGCACTGTCAACATTTCGGATCGTTGGTTCACTATCGATGTCAGTAAAGATGGCACGATCGGTGAATTCTTCAGTAAAGGCAAGCACATCTTTAAACTGTAATGCAAGAGGAAATGTTATAATAAGAGGCTTGTGAAGATTCATATCTTTCATCAACACAGATAATTGCAAAATCGCATTGTCTGCGTCCAAAACCGTCTGTCTTTTTAATTTTGCCTTACGCAAAGTGCTGACGAACATTTTTTGAATGGGTGTCATTTGTCCGCCGGAACAGCGCATCGGCTTAATATGAACCGGGTCAAAAGACAAACAGTTGTTTCCGATCTTCAGATATCTTCTGTCGGGTATACTCCACGTTAGTCCCACAGATTCCATTCGTTGTTGCGTGAATACACAGGAAGTTTCTATATTTGCTGACCGACCAGATATCATCATGTAAAACATATAAACGTGTATATCGCGGTCATCTGTATTTGCAAATACAGATTCAATCAGTTCAAGCGGTGAAACCGTTCTGTAAGGTACCTCAAGATAATCAAAAAGATTTTCATTTGACAGATAATTAGGATTGATAAGATGATAAATCTCATTCACCCTGCCGCTGAAAGCGAGTGCGACAAAAGCTTTGGCGCATTCATCGACCGCCGTCAGATCCATCGGAAATTTGTCTGCCGTATTGCTCAGAAGTCCTAACTTCAACATTGCGTGTATGCGGTGTAAAAAACCGTTATCATCGGTATTGATCTGGAACATTCCGTCTTCTGTTCTCCATGTCAAATTTCCGATACGGTAGATATTGCTCTTTACACCGTCAAGACGTGCCGTTAAAACGGCTTCTTCAGCTCTGTATTTACTGTGAATGTATACATTTTCCGAAAAATGCTGACCGATATCCAACGTAAATTCATCAAAGACAGCCGTTTTATTGCTTTGCGGAACGGTTGCAGAACCATGTACACTTACAGTGGAAGTATGATGCAAAACCGCATTGGCTGCTTTTGCAAACGCAATGCAATTCACAGTTCCGTCAACATTGGTCTTTTTTAATTCCGAATAGTCACCCGCATGGTGAACATTGGCGGCAATATGAAAAACGGCATCAATTTTTTCACACAAACGATCATATTCAGTTTTTCGCAATCCGAGATTCTCATGTTCAATATTGCCGTGTACAACAACTGTGCGTTCAAGATCCAACGCACCGAAATAATGCTTGATCTGTGCAAAAAAACGCTCCTCATTACGAACAAGACAATAAACGGTAACATCTTTTTTCAGCAGTTCTCTGAGCACATGAATACCTAAAAAACCGGTTGCTCCGGTCAGTAAAATATTCTTATATTCTTCTGCAACCTCTCCGACTCCTGCCGTTTTTGAGATCACGGAGTTTATTCCTGCCTGTGCTGTGTGTTCTTTATCATCTGTTTCATCAAGCATTTTAGCCAGATCCTGCAATACCGGGTGATCATATATTACCTGCGTCCCTATATGCAGTGAAACAGCCAGTTCTGTTGCGGTCAAACTGTCACCGCCCAGAGCAAAAAAGTTTTCATTCACACCTGCCGACTCGCGATTGAGCACATCGCAAACAGCAAAACAAACTCTTTTTTCTGCCGCTGTTTCAGGCAACCTTGCCTGTTCTTTGACTCTCGGTCTCCCGCCGGTTCTCTTGATTTTTGAAGAAGCAGTGCGCTCAAAAGGTGTTTCCCGAATGGTGAAAGAAGTAATGCGTTGATGCGGTGCAAGATTTGAATTGATGCGATTGATCAAAGCAGACACAGCTTCATTCAGATCCGATACTGAATTATCACGAACATAGTCCGCATTCAAATAAACCTCTACACAGATCATTCCGTCTTCACCAAAAGCAACTACTTCCTGAACCAAGGGCTCATTTGCAAAGCGTTCTTCAAGAAATTCAGCGGAAACATTTTCTCCGTTGTCCAACAAAATCAGATTTTTGCACCTGCCTGTGATGAACAAAAATCCGTCTTCATCTATGTATCCGAGGTCTCCGGTATGCAACCATCCATCTTCTGTAAATGCTTCCTTGGTTGCCTGTTCGTTTTTATAATAACCGAGCATAACGCCGTCGCCCCGGGCTAATACTTCACCGTTTTCAATCTTTACACGCATACAAGGAATCGGCCTGCCGACGGAACCGTTTCTGCGAAAACTAACCGTATTGTTCGCAATAACGGGAGAGCACTCAGTCATACCGTAGCCGTTGAGCACAATCATTCCCGCCTGCGTATATCTTGCATTATATGCCGCTTCCAACGGAGCACCGCCCGAAACGATCTTTCCGCAACCGCCCAAAAACTCTTTAACTGCCTCGCTTTCAAGCATATCGGGTTTTGACTTTGCATAACGAAGTGCACCGCCCATCAGTTTATTGGCAATCAGCGGCACACAGACAATACTCTGCGGTTTATACAGACGTATGTCTGCAAGCAGATTATTCATATTGTCATTCACGCAGACACAAGCACCGCGAAAAACAATTTTTGTTATATTGGTTGTAAAACAGTATGCGTGACTGATCGGCAAGCAACAAAATACGCGCGGCGCATCATCATATTCATACACACTCATTGCACTGTGCACAAGATTATGCTGATTTAGCATGACTCCTTTGGGAAATCCAGTTGTACCCGAAGTAAACAGCAAAGTACAAAAGCGTTCAGCGTTTGGCTCTCCACCGTAAACACCTTTGTAATCCTCAAGAATTGAAGAAAAGGAAATGACGTCATCAGCAAACACACAGTCATCCATGGAAATATACATCTTAACACGCGGAACACGTTCACGCATCATGCGATAAAGTTCTTCATGTCTTTTTGAGAACACAAGAATATCAGCATCTCCGAAATCGCACAACTGACAGTTCATGTCTTCCGTCTCATTTGCCGTCAGAGGAATAATAACACTGTCAGCAGCAACCGTACCGAAATAAGTCACGACCCATTCAAAACAAGTCGGGCCGATCACTGCAACATGAGCACCTTTGAGGTTTTTCGCATCCAGCATTCTGCTGAAAGCATCAGCGGCAGCCTGAAATTCGGCGTAGGTTTTATTGGCAACCGAACCGTTTTCTTTGTATAACATAAAATCGTTTTCCGCATAATGCTCAGCAGCATAATCCAGCATATTTTTCAGCGTTTTAATATCTGCAAATTCCATAATCACACCCGTTGACAACGGCTCCTCTCAGAAATAAATGACACGATGTAATTTATGTGACACAATGATATTTTTTATTATAATATTTACTTTTTTTATTGTCAACAAAAAGAAAAAAAAAGGACAGCGCACCTGCATCTGTCCTTTTTCTGTATGTGATCAATCTTATTTCTTCTTGATTTTATTCAGTTTTGCATTGATCGACAAAAGTTCTTCTTTCGTAAACAAGCCGGATGCCATGGAACAAACACGTTTTATCGAGAATCCCTTTACCATTTTCCATGCACCGCTGAGCATACTCTTGCTGATTTTGACATTGCTGACAGAGAATCCTGCAACTTCGCCGCCGTTTCCTTTTTTGCTTTTCATTTTCTTGACAAGCAAAAGTACAACAGAAAGCAAAACTGACTTACCTTTTCCTGTTGCCCAGATCTCACCGATGGTATCATTGATAGACAAATATCCATCAGGCGTGCTGATCTCAAACCAGTTGATAACACTGCCTTCTTCTTTGAGGATATAGTCCTCATTCGGCGTATCGACCTTGCGGATCGTGCTTTCATCGGAAAGATCACCTGCAACCGCTTTGAGAACGGTCTCACCCTCATTCTTCACTTCAAAATAGAAGAAGGGATATTTTCCTTTTTTCTGCTTGCCGACACTGATACCGTTTGCAAACAGTTCAACTTCATCACAGTTGGAATATACGGTTACTTTTGTAACATCTTCCACTCTGTCAATATAACGCTTGGAACAGATGTGAACCATGGGTTCGGGATTGAGCCATGCTTTATACGCATAGAAAGAATCTTTCTTATATTTTCTGTCAAATGTCACAAGACCTTTATGGTTCATGCCGTCTTCGCCGCCCTCACTTCTGGCATCTGCGGCAAAATCAAACATATTCCAAACGTGCGTAGCCCAAAGATAAGGTCTTTCTGCGATCTGCTTAATGAGTTCTTCATGATAGTAGGACTGATACTCTTCCGTATAGTCACCCTGCATGGGAGTGGATGTATGCCAATTAAGTGCTTCGCAACCGTATTCGCTCAAACCGATGGCTCTGTTGGGGTATTTGGAATGGAACGCATCGAACCAAGGGCCGTTCATATCAGCCGTTCCGCCGTACCATCCGAAATAATGGTTGTATGAAACGACATCGCTGATCTGAACATATTCTTCACTCGGATCACACAGCGTAACGGCGGCAACCGTTGTAAGGCGTGTTTTGTCCATCTCATGACAAAGTTCATTGAGCTTCTTATGATTCTTAATCAGACTTTCATCTGCCGCACCGCCGATGGATATCTCATTGGAAAGTCCCCAGACAACAATGGACGGATGGTTATAATTCTGCACAATGAGTTCTTTCATCTGCGACTTGGTATTGTCATAACCGTTGGGCATATGACGGGAAATATAGGGAATTTCAGCCCAGATCACCATACCGTATTCATCGCAAAGATCATAAAACACCTGTGAATGCTGATAATGCGCAAGACGAATTGTATTGGCACCAACTTCCTTAATCAGTTCCATATCTTCTTTATGATGTTCGGGTAGCAGTGCATTACCGATACCGATTCTGTCCTGGTGGCGGGAAACACCGCGAAGCGGATATTCCTTGCCGTTGAGAATAAAACCTTTTTGCGGATCGATTTTGAAAGAGCGACAACCGAAACGCGTAGAGACAACGTCTACTTCATCGCCGTCGTCAAGCAATACCGCACGGCACGAATACAGATACGGATCGGCAGTGCCGTGCCAAAGGTGAACATTTTTGATTGTCAGTTCAGCTTCGGGGTTTTCACCTTTTGCCTCGCAAGACAAAATTACAACTCCGTTATCAATAATTTCAAAACGTACTTTACCTTCACAGTATGCTTTTACATGAACAACAGCGTCGGTGCCTTTGATTTCGGGTGTGACATGAAGTCCGGGTGAGCCGTAGTAATCAAGATCAAAGTGTTTTTCGTTTACCCCGATAATGCTGACGTCACGGTAAATACCGCCATAAAAAGTAAAGTCAGCCATCTGCGGATAAACGCGGTCATTCGCGCTGTTGTCAACAGCAACCACAAGCAGATTATCCTCTTTAATATCCTTTACTTTAGCGCGGAAAGTGGAATAACCACCGTGATGCTCTGCAAGTTTTTTTCCGTTAAAATAAATTTCAGCAGAAGAATTGACTCCGTCAAACTGCAAATAATAAACTTCGCCTTCAGGAAACTCTGACTTTTTCAAGCTCCTTGCAAAATAGCACTTGCCTCTGTAATAATCATTACCGCCATCCTGTCCGTCTTTCTCGTTCCAGGTATAAGGCAAATTTTTTAATTCCCAATCCGTAGGCAAAGCATTGGGGACAGCAGTTGCATCTTTTGTAAAAAACCAATTATCATTGATGATTTGAACTGTTCTCATTATATCCTCCGCATCGCATAAAGTTTTTTTCATTTTAGCATAAATGAAATTAAATTGCAACCGATATATAAATGCTTTTTTGTCGAAATATCTGCAAAAAGGCCGTCTGTCAAAAGACAAACGGCCAAAAATATGTAATCAATCTTAATCCCAAGGGCTTTCATGATTGTGGGATATGACTTGTCAACAATGCTGACCACACGACGGACAAGATTAGCGCATTCCTCGCCTGTAGTGCCTCTGGAAATGCAAGCATCGAGTTCTGCTCTGACATCATTGTCGGAATCCAGATAGAACTTAGCCCATCTGTATTTCTGATTCAAAGCATTGCAAGCAATCAGACCGTTGGCAATCTTATCGCCTTTAAATCCGGCAATTTCATAGCAACAAAGCTGAACGATGCCGTCACCGTCTTCATTAAAAAAGACATTAACAGGGATCGATTTAAGATTATCACCGGCATAAGAAACGCGGACAACAAATTCACCGCGATCGGTGTACTTAATATTGTTGTCATCCATATAACGCAAGTATTCATCTTTATAAGAGTAAGCAATAAAGTAAATACTCCAAAACAATTTTTATGTATTTGCCGATACAAATCGGCAGTTTTACAAATTAATAGTTTTGTGCTCTGACTTCAAAATAACTCTGCGGATGAGCACAGACCGGACACACCTGGGGAGCGTTTGTTCCAACCACGATATGACCGCAATTGCGACATTCCCAAACGGTAACGGAACTCTTAGCAAATACTTCCTGTGCTTCTACGTTGTGTAAAAGAGCACGGTAGCGTTCTTCGTGTTCCTTTTCGATCGCGGCTACACCACGGAATTTTTCGGCAAGTGCGTGGAATCCTTCCTCATCTGCCTCTTTTGCAAAAGTAGCATACATATCGGTCCACTCATAATTTTCGCCTTCTGCAGCAGCGACAAGATTCTCGGCCGTCGTGCCGATTCCGCGCAGTTCTTTGAACCACAATTTTGCATGTTCTTTTTCATTATCTGCTGTTTTTTGGAACAAAGCGGCAATCTGCTCATAGCCTTCTTTTTTTGCGACACTGGCAAAATAGGTGTATTTATTTCTGGCCTCACTTTCACCCGAAAAAGCAGCTCTGAGGTTCTGCTCGGTTTTTGTTCCCACATAAGGATTTGTTTTTTCCATGATTCGTCCTCCTAACTTTTTTTTCATTTTACATCATTGACACTTGATTGTCAATCAATGCAAATGAAATATATTATTTTTTTGCATTTCGCATAAAAAACATTTTAATTTTTATGCAAATGACAGAAAACTGATCACATCGTTATCGACTCCTTTTGTTTGCTTTGATGCACTTATTATATTGGCCTGACAAGTATTGCTTCAAGGGAGGGGGTAAGTTATTTTACATAAAAATTTGTCGATTGCAAAAATATAGTTGTTGAAAATATTCATTGACAAAGCAATAGCCCTCATGTTAAAATGAACATAATAATTATAAATGCAATGACGAAGAATACCGAAAAACGGCAGTCTTCAGAGAGCAGACGGTAGCTGAAAGTCTGTGTCTGTGTTTTTCAACGGTTGTCGCTTCCGAGCAGGTGCGCTGAAATGAACAGTAAGTGCATCCGTAGTTGCTGCGTTAAAGCAAATGGCTTTGCAAAGCCCCAGAGCGGCATCGTACGATGCAATTTGAGTGGTACCGCGGGATTTCTTCTCGTCTCAGAATTTTATTTCTGGGACGATTTATTTTTTCAGGAGGACACAAATGAACAGTGCAACCGGTAAATTAAATGAGATTGCAGCACGTATTCGAGAAATGCGCGAGGTTTGCGGACTTTCTGTAGACGAAATGGCAACCCTGACCGATACTACGGCAGATGAATATGTTGCTTACGAAACAGGCGCAAGCGACTTTCCTTTTACATTCCTTCACAAATGTGCAATTGCATTCAATCTTGAAATAGCAAACTTATTGGAAGGTACAACACCGAAACTGACTTCCTATACCGTTACCAGAAACGGCGGCGGTCTTGAAACGATCAATGAGTCCGGCATTCTCATGAAGAACCTTGCCGCACATTTTAAGAACAAGATTGCAATCCCCTATATGACACGCTATGAATATCATCCCGAACAGCAGAACAAACCCATTCATGTAACAACACACGGCGGGCAGGAGTTCGATTATGTTCTCAGCGGAAGTTTGAAAATTCAGATCGGCAACCATACCGAAGTTCTTCATGCGGGTGACTCCATCTTCTATGACAGTTCGACTCCGCACGGCATGATCGCGGTTGACGGCGAAGACTGTCACTTTATTGCTTTCGTTATTCCCGGTGAAAAGAGTGAAGAAAAGAAAGCAATTGAAACCATCATCAGCTCCGTCAAACGCGATAGTCTTGTTTGTGAAAAATTCATTCACACAACTGAAAATGAAAAAGGAACCTGCACGGGGATTTCATTCAGCCAAACAGAGAATTTCAATTTCGGATTTGATATTCTCGATGAAATTGCAAGAGTAAAACCCGACCACCTTGCACTTTTACATCTGGATGCAGACAAAAACGAACGCAGATTTACGTTCGGTGATTTAAAACGTGCCTCCAATCAAACGGCAAACTACTTCCGTTCCCTGGGCATCAAAAAAGGTGACAAGGTTATGTTGGTTCTCAAGCGTCACTATCAGTTCTGGTTCTGCATGATGGCACTCAACAAACTCGGTGCGGTTGCAATTCCTGCAACCAATATGTTACAAGAACATGATTTTGAATACCGTTTCAACGCCGCAAACATCAGCGCATTGGTCTGCACCGCGGACGGTGATACCGCCGCACAGGCTGAACTTGCCGCAGCAAAATGCGAGTGTGTGAGAAATCTGATTCTCGTTGGCGGTCAAAGAGACGGATGGCACGATTTCGATTCTGAATATTCCCTTTATACAGGCAAGTTTGAACGCCCTGCAGATGCCGCTTGCGGTGAAGATTTAATGCTCATGTTCTTCACCTCAGGCACTTCCGGCAACCCGAAACTGACAATGCATAATTACATGTATCCTTTAGGTCATTACATCACCGCGAAATACTGGCACAACGTAAATCCCAACGGTTTGCACCTCACCATCGCCGATTCGGGCTGGGCTAAATGCCTTTGGGGTAAACTGTACGGGCAATGGCTTTGCGAAGCACCCGTGTTCGTATACGATTTCAACCGCTTCGATGCGCACGACATTCTTCCCTTGTTTGCAAAATATAAGATCACCACATTCTGCAGTCCGGCAACGATGTACAGAATGCTTATCAAGGAAGATATGACAAAATACGACTTTTCTTCCGTTGAACATGCATCCATGGCAGGTGAAGCACTCAACCCCGAAGTGTTCCGTCAGTTTGAAAGAGAAACGGGACTCAGCATCATGGAAGGGTTCGGTCAGTCCGAGTCAACGCTCATCATCGGTAATCAGATCGGTCAGTCACATAAGATCGGTTCTATGGGAAAACCTGTTCCGCTGTATAACGTTGATATAGTTGACAATGACGGTGTTTCCTGTCCCGTCGGTGTTTCAGGCAACATTGTTATACGGACTGAAAAACTCGGTTATCCCTGCGGTCTCACAATGGGTTACTACAATGATGCCGATAAGACAAATGAAGTTTTCCATGACGGTATGTATTTCACCGGAGACGTTGCATGGCGTGATGAAGACGGATTCTACTGGTACGTCGGCAGAAGTGATGACGTTATCAAATCTTCCGGCTACCGTATCGGGCCTTTTGAAATTGAAAGTGTTATCATGGAACTTCCCTATGTTCTTGAATGCGGTGTATGCGCGGCACCTGATGAAGTAAGAGGACAGATCGTAAAGGCCTGTATTGTTCTTACCAAAGGTACTCAACCGTCTGAAGAACTCAAGAAAGAAATACAAAATTACGTAAAGACGCACACTGCACCTTACAAATATCCGCGTATCGTTGAATTCCGTGAGTCACTCCCCAAGACAACAAGCGGCAAGATCCAGCGCAACAAACTGTAAGATATGAATTATAAACGACTAAATATAATTGCCGGCCACTACGGCAGCGGAAAAACAAATATAGCGATCAACCTTGCCATGCAGATGAAAGCAGACGGTCTTGATGTCGTTTGTGCGGATCTTGATATCGTAAATCCGTATTTCAGATCCAAAGATGCCCGTTGCGCACTTGAAAAGAAAGGCATCGCCATGATCGCCTCAGAATATGCCAACACAAACGTTGATATGCCGGCCATGCCTTCAAGTGCTTACTCCATGTTTGACAACACTGAGCGCTGTGCCGTGATCGATTTAGGTGGCGATGATGTAGGCGCGGCCGCATTAGGGCGTTTTCGCAATTCTATTTTAAGAGAAAACAATTATGATTGCTTCTGGGTAGTCAATCCCTACCGTCCGTTAACAAGCACGGTCGACCTTGCGTTGCAAGCGAAAGAAGAAATGGAAGCGGTCCTTGGTTTTCGTTTTACAAAAATCATCAACAATGCAAACTTAGGTGATGAAACGACCGCCGAAGACATTCTCGGCGTTCTGCCTTACATGGATGAACTCAGTAAGGTTACCGGCCTGCCGATCGCTTTTACGGTTTGCAAAGAAGATCTGTTCCCCGATTTGTCGGAAAAAATCAATCATTTATTCCCCGTCACGCTGTATTTGCGTCAGGGATGGAATAAAAAAGGAGAATGAATATGGCAAAAGTTACATTCAATGAAGAAAGATGCAAGGGCTGCGGTCTTTGTGTCGGTGCCTGTCCGAAACACATCGTTGCTCTGCTGACAGACAAAATTAACACCAAGGGTTATCATCCTGCCGGTGTTACAGATCAATCTGCTTGCATCGGTTGCGCGTTTTGTGCAACTATGTGCCCCGATTGCGTAATTAAAGTAGAGAAATAAGGAGGTAACACAATGGCTAATAAAGTAATTATGAAAGGCAACGAAGCATTGGCAGAGGCCGCCATTTTGGCCGGATGCCGCCATTACTTCGGTTACCCCATCACACCGCAAACTGAAGTTGCGGCATATATGGCAAAGAAAATGCCCAAAATCGGCGGAACATTTCTGCAGGCTGAAAGCGAAATCGCCGCCATCAATATGGTCATCGGCGTTGCTTCTGCCGGTAAGAGAGTTATGACTTCCAGTTCCAGCCCCGGAATCTCCCTGAAAAGTGAAGGTCTTTCCTATCTTGCAGGCTGTGATCTGCCCGCAATGATCGTCAACGTTCAAAGAGGCGGTCCCGGTCTCGGCGGCATTCAGCCCTCACAGGCTGACTACTTCCAGGCAACACGCGGCGGCGGTCACGGTGACTATCATATGCTTGTTTTTGCTCCGTCCACCGTACAGGAAATGGTTTCTTTGACTGTTAAAGGTTTTGACCTTGCAGATAAATACCGTATGCCCTCCATGCTTCTTGCGGACGGCACGCTCGGCCAGATGATGGAGCCTGTTGTTCTCGATGTCGGTGAGATCAAAACATACGACAAACCTTGGGCTCTGACAGGAACCGAACTCAAGAGAGAACATAACATTGTTAACTCCCTGTTCCTGCAACCCGAAGAACTTGAGCAGGTCAACTTTGCCCGATACAAGATGTATGAAGAAATCGAAGCAACTGAATCCATGTATGATACGTATTTGATGGATGATGCTGATATTTGCATCGTTGCTTTCGGCATTGCCGCACGCGTTTCCAAAAACGCAATCGATGCCGCAAGAGCAGAAGGCATCAAGGTCGGCATGATTCGTCCCATCACGCTGTGGCCGTTCCCGAAAAAGCCGTTGCTTGAAGCGGCAGACCGCGTCAGTTCCTTCATTTCCGTTGAACTTTCCATGGGACAAATGATCGAAGATATTGAACTTGCGATCCGTTGCAAGAAGCCTGTTTCTCTTTGTAACCGTGTCGGCGGCATGATCCCGACCACGGAAGACATTCTCAACGCAATCAGAAAAGCCGCAAAAGGAGGTAACGCATAATGGTAGTATTTGACAGACCGCACGCATTGGCGGATATTCCGCTTCATTATTGCCCGGGTTGCACCCACGGTATTATTCACCGTCTTGTTGCCGAAGCACTTGACGAACTCGGCATAGAGGGAAAAACCATCGGTGTTGCTCCCGTTGGTTGCTCTGTTTTTGCATACAACTATTTCAACTGTGATATGGTGGAAGCAGCTCACGGCAGAGCACCTGCTGTTGCAACAGGCCTGAAAAGAGCAGATTCCGATAAAATCGTATTTACGTATCAGGGTGACGGCGACCTTGCCTCCATCGGTACTTGTGAAACCGTCCATGCGGCCGCCAGAAACGAAAATATCACGATTATTTTCGTCAATAATGGTATTTACGGCATGACCGGCGGTCAGATGGCTCCGACTTCCCTCCCCGGTCAAGTCACCCAGACATCTCCTTACGGCAGAGACACACAGACTGTCGGTTATCCCGTTAAAGTGGTCGAAATGCTGTCACAACTTGACGGCGCAAGTTACCTTGAGAGAGTTGCCGTCAACAATGTAAAGAATATTAAAAATGCAAAGAAAGCAATAAAAAAGGCTTTCCAGAATCAGATCGAAGGCAAAGGCTTCTCCCTTGTTGAAGTTCTTTCCGCCTGCCCGACCTATTGGGCCCTTGAACCTACAAAGGCATTGGAAAGATTGGAAGAAACCGTTATTCCTTATTATCCGTTAGGCGTATATAAGGACAAATTTGCAAAGGAGGAAGAATAAATTATGACAACAAAACTCCTGATTGCAGGTTTCGGCGGACAAGGTGTTCTGTTCATCGGTAAATTCCTTGCTTATGCAGGTCTTATTGAAGACCGTGAAGTTTGTTGGATGCCCAGTTACGGTCCCGAAGTGCGCGGCGGTACATCCAACTGCGGTGTTACGCTCAGTGATGAACCGATCGGATCTCCTGTCGTTGACCACCCCGATATTCTGATCGCACTGAATCTTCCTTCGCTTGATAAATTTGAAAATGCAGTAGAAAAAGGCGGCAGTATTTATATTGACTCCTCTTTGATCGAAAGAAAGATCGAAAGAGATGATGTAAAGTCTTTCTATATTCCTGCCACCAAACTTGCCCGCGATACCGGCCTTTCCGCAAACATGATCATGCTCGGCTATCTGTTAAAAACAAGCAATGTAATGCCCTATGATCTTGCAGAAAAAGTCATTGAAAAGATCGTTCCGCCCACCAAGCAACATCTGATCGCAGGCAACCTAAAAGGCATTGAATACGGCTACAATTACTGCGAATAAAAAAACTGATTCGGCGTCGCAATATCTTTGCGGCGCCGATTGACAAAGGACAATATTATATGCTGACAATAGAACAAGCAAAACAAATTTTCTCAAACGACAGATTTGCAACCAAACAGGCAGATATTATAATTGAAGAAATCAGCCCGGACAATGCAGTGTGCTCCATGCAAATTGAGTCACATCACTTGAATGTAAATAATACTGTAATGGGAGGCGCGATTTTTACACTTGCAGATTTTTGCTTTGCAGTTGCGGCCAACGCAGGCGATTATCTTACCGTTTCCATTCAGAGCAGCATTACTTTTCTTCGCGCCGCAACGCAAGGTTGTTTATATGCAAAAACCACGCCCTTGAAAATCGGAAAAAGCGTATGTTTTTATCGTATTGATATTACAGACGAAAACGGCAATATGATCGCTGAAGTAAACATAACCGGCAGCAGACGGGCGGTAACGAAATGAAACAAACAAGAAATTATCCCATCGTAACAGTAACCAAAAAAGGTGCCGCCGCTGTTCAGAACGGACATCCGTGGATCTACGGTTCTGATACGGTCGCAGTACACGGTGAAGTGCAAAACGGTGATATTGTAGATGCTGTAACAGAAAAAGGAACGTATCTCGGTTCCGGTTTTTACAACAGCAATTCAAAAATACTGATACGCATTCTTTCAAAAAATGCCAACGATCGGTTTGACGAAGCCTTTTTTGCAAGAAGAATCCGTTATGCAATTCAGTACCGTCTGGCTGTAATGGGAGACGATACAAATTGCTTCCGCGTTATTTTCGGAGATTCCGACGGGCTTCCGGGCTTCATTTGCGATAAATTTGACGATGTACTCGTGACGCAGATCATGTGTTACGGAATCGAGCGAAGAAAAGACATGATCTTTTCTGTTTTGTTGCAAGAAATGCGTCATGCGGGTTTCACGATTTCTGCTCTTTTTGAACGCAACGACGTAGCCGTCAGAGCAAAAGAAGGGCTTACACTCAACAAAGGGTATTACTCTGCAGAAAGTCTTTGCGAGAAAGAAAACAACACCGTTATCATCAACGAAAACGGTGTGCTTTATGAGGTCGATTTTGAACAAGGACAAAAAACCGGTTTCTTTTTGGATCAGAAATACAACCGTCTGGCCGCGTCGAAAATTGCCCGCGGTAAAAAAGTCTTGGATTGCTTTACACATACCGGCTCTTTTGCGCTCAACTGCGCCAAAGGCGGTGCTGCAAGTGTTCTTGCATTGGATATTTCAGAGGATGCTATTGCAAAAGCAAACAGGAATATTGCACTTAACGGTCTTGAAAAGATCATGACTACGCAGGCAATCGACGTTTTTGACTACCTGACAGCTCTTGACAATGAACATAAAAAGCCGTTTGATTTTATTATTCTTGATCCGCCTGCGTTCACCAAAAGCGGCAGTACGGTACAAAGCGCATTCAGAGGATATAAAGAGATCAATCGCAGAGCCATGCACCTTCTTCCCCGCGGCGGATTCCTTGCGACTTGTTCTTGTTCTCATTTTATGCCGAATGATCTGTTTTGCAAAATGCTGCGCGAAGCCGCACATGATGCAAACGTAACGCTGCTTCAGGTGGAAGCAAAACAGCAGGCCCCCGATCATCCCATTCTGTGGGGTGTACCGGAGACCGATTATCTCAAATTCTATATTTTTCAGGTGCTTTGATTGAACACTGCTTCCAGGCGATAAATGGGCATATTTTTACTGATGAATTTTGCTTCATATTCAGTAACGATATTGCCCTCAAAACCTGAATTGTGAAGATCCAGTGAGATGTTTTTTAATTTCACACCATAAGCGGAAAACTGCTCTATGGAGTATTCAAAGAAGTGCATATTGTCCGTTTTCTGATGAATTTCACCGTTTGCGCAAAGGCAATGCGAATAAATAGGCATGAATTTCAGATTGGTAAGTCTTCTGTTTTCATATCGGTTTTTCGGAAACGGGCAGGAATGATTCAGATAAATACGCATGATACTGCCTGCGGGAATATACTTTTCAAGCAGTTCGGCACCGCACCGCATGAAATATACGTTATCAATGTTTTCTTCCATCACTGCTTCACACGCTTCAATGATCACATTGCTGTTGACTTCAACGGCCAGAAAATTGTATTCGGGGTGTCTTTTTGCCATTTCGAGAACGAAACGCCCTTTTCCGCAACCGATCTCCATAATAACGGGATTTTTGTTCCCGAATATTTTTTGAAAATCAAGGTATTGCGTATTTTTTACGATCTCTCTGTAATCTTCATCGGTTTTTTCAACATAAAGCATTCTTGCAAGACAAGCCTGCTTTCTTTCATCGTGATTACGGATTCTTCTCATTCTCATTGTATCACACATCCATTTACATCAAAATTACTGCAATAGATTTTAACGCAAAATCCATTCTATGTCAACGGGTGATTCTTATGACCGAAAAACTTTATTATCAGGACAGTAAAATATACTCTTTCTTTGCAACCGTACTCTCTTGTAATAAACAAGGCAATCATTACCTCTGCGTTCTTGATAAAACCGCATTTTTTCCTGAGGGCGGAGGTCAAAAAGCAGATACGGGTTCAATCGATTCCGCAGAAGTGTCGGATGTACAGGAAAAAGACGGCATCATTTATCATACGATCGACAGCCCTGTTGATGTCGGCTTGCAAGTGATCTGTGTATTGGACGCAGATCAAAGATTCAGACGAATGCAAAACCATACGGGTGAACACGTGTTTTCAGGAGTCGTTCACAAAACATACGGATATACAAACATCGGTTTTCACATGGCCGACGATTGCATGACGGTTGATTTTGACGGCACGCTGACAAGTGAACAGTTATTTGAAATTGAAACGGAATGCAATCGCATCATCGCATCGGATGCAAAGGTAAATTGCATTTTCCCTTCCGAGTACGACATCCGACACATGGATTACCGTTCCAAGTTTGAACTGACTGAAAACGTACGTCTTGTTGAAATAGAAGGCTGTGATCTGTGTGCATGCTGTGCACCGCACGTTGAAAGCACTGCAGAAGTCGGCTTGCTGAAGATTCTTGACAGTATGCCCCACAGAGGCGGCACGAGAATCACACTCGTTTGCGGATTGGATGCTTTTGAACATTTGCGTGAACATTACATCTGCAACAGACAGGTTTCAGCCTTGCTTTCGGCAAAGGCAACGGAAACACCGCAGGCTGTTGTACGTTTACAGGAAAGTGTTTCTGCACTCAAACGCGGGATCACGGCATTGCAGACAAAAATGAACCGTCTGTATGTCGATCAACTCGACGACACAGACGGCAGTACAGTGTTGTTTGTTGAGGATATGAACGCGGATGCAATGAGGGATCTTTGCAATCAGGCCTTGCACAAATGCCAAAAGATGATGTGTGTTTGCTGCGGCAACGATACAGACGGTTATGCCTATATTATTGCTTCATCAACTGTGAATCTGCGTGACACCGCAAGACAGATCAATGCTGACCTCAACGGCAGAGGCGGCGGACAACCGACCATGATTCAAGGCACCTTCAAGGCGAGCAGAGAGCAGATCGAAAACTATTTCACTCTGCAATAACCAAATCAGCCCTCAGCGGTTTTTCGCTTCTGTTTTTCCAAAAGCCCTGCGCAAATATTTCAACATAATAT
>JAFQKN010000017.1 GCA_017396895.1 Clostridia bacterium | reverse complement strand
GACGAAGCAATTTACATTGTGCGTACAACGCTAAATCATAATTTATCTTTTTTCCGATCCCCCAACTTTCCGTGAAGAACCAATATTTCAGCACTGTTCAAAAAGCAGGGGGCTGTTGCATTCAGCAACAGCCCCTCTGTTATTATTTTTATTCAATTACTGGCCGAGACCTGCAAGCATATCGCCCAAACCGATGGTTTCAAAAATGTCCATAATTGCTTTCCAGATCTGCTGGAAGATGTTGAAGATCTGTGCAAAGATATTCATTACTTCGTTGGGCATAACGCCTTCAACAAAGATGGAATAGTCGCCTGTGATGCTGTTGATGGTGTAGTAACCTTCTGCATCGGGAACGGCAGGTTTGATGCCTGCAAGCAGTTCGTCTTTTTCAAGACTGGTCCAACCGCTGCCGTTGTAGACATAGATCTGAACAGCGGACTGGTCATAGTCTTCTTCCAGTTCCACGCGGAAACTGAAGGACTGGCCGTACTTCAAAGTGATGGTGCCGTATTCACCGTTTCTGCCGTATACGGTATAGCCTTCGCCTTCGGGAAGTTCGATGGTGTAAGAATTGTAATAGGTATTATCCTTTTTCCATGAGCCGTAACTGATGTCACCGGCGGTGGTGACAAGGATCGGGCAAGCATTCTGTGCAAAACCGACGCGGCTGGAATTGTGGAAAACGGGATAAAGTGTGTCATCATAACGGTCCTCGCCGGGGGCCTCGGAGATCAGCACACGGACGTAGATGTACGTGTTGTAGGGGACGAGAACTTTTTCACCGTCGGTCTTTACAAGGGTGTAATCGGAAATGGCAACATTGACGTCACCGTACTGATCGGCGGTCTTGCTCAGGTAATAAGCAACGGAGATCTTGTCTGCAAGGTTGTTGTTCGGATCTGCCAATGCGGGGAAACGGACTTCACACTGGATGTTGCCTGCGCCCGTGATGTTGGTGCCGGTCAGTTTGCCGTAAACAAACATTTCGCCCGAAACGTTGAGTTGGCCGTTGACAACAAAGTGTGCGCCTTCTTCAACCGTCAGTGTGGAATTCAACGGAACGTTGAGGGTTCTGCCGGACGGAACAACGAAAGTGGAACCTGCTTTGACAACGTATGTATTGCCGGATTCCCAAACTACATCCTCAGGAAGAGAATATGCCAGTTCATCGTCGGTGTCACCGTATACAATGTTGTCCGCAAATGCGGTCAGTGTCAGACTGCTGACAAGCATCAGTGCGCAAAGGAGAATGCTTACAAGTTTTTTCATTGGTTTTACCTCCTGTTTATTCTACAGATATACGAATACATTATAGTATTTTTTGCTTTGTTTGTCAACGCATTTTAAAATTATTCACTTTATTTATATATTTTGAACAAATTTGGACATATTCTTTTTAAAGGTAGGCAACTTGTAATTTGTAAAGCGGAATGCTAAAATGTTTTTATCATTTTTAAGGAGGAAATTTTTATGAAAAAGATAATTTCCGTTCTGCTTTGTGTCATTCTTGTCACAATTGGCCTTGCACCGTGTGCATCCGCAATTCCCGAAAATTGCGAACAATACCCCGTGATCGTTGTGCCGGGTTACAGCGCATCTCCGCTTATTTATTACGGCGAAGACGGTACACGTGAACATGTGTGGGGATTGGATATGGACGAGATCCTCAGCCGTGTGCTGGGTAACATTGCAGGTGTGCTCAAAGGTCTGGGGCTTGCAATTACAGAGATCGATCCTGCCTATCTTGCCGATCTGGTCGGTGGAAATTTTGAAGATCTTGTGGGCAAACTCAAGTTTAATCCCGACGGCACGAGCAAATACAACGTACAGCCTTTGTTTGACTGTACGGCCGAAGCCACCAATGCCGCCAACATTGCCGCCGAATACGGAGACGAAACCAGTTATCAGTGGGAGACCGATATCATCGGTGCCATCCGTGAAGCCGTCGGCGGTATGGAAAAATTTTATAACTTCAATTGCGATTTCCGCATGGGTGCCGTTGCCAATGCGCACAGACTCCGTAAACTCATTGAGGATGTTGTGGCAACCACGGGTTACGAGAAAGTCAATCTGATCGCCATCAGCCACGGCGGGCAGGTGTCTGCGACCTACTTGAATCTGTATGCAGAGGATACGCTTGTCAACAATGCCGTTTTGACCGTACCTGCCATCGGCGGTGCCGCACTCGCTTATGACATTCTGACGAATAACATTGTATTCGATGAACTGACACTGCTGTATTTCGTCGAAAACGGCATGGTGCTGGAAGAAGATTTCCATATTCTTGTTGAAGCACAGCAACTCGGTTTTCTGGATGCGTTGCTTGAAAATCTGGTGCCCTACGTGATTGATATTATCGGTTATTGGGGCAGTATCTGGGATTTTGTTCCGCTGAAATATTATGAAGACCTCAAAAAAGAGATGCTGGATCCCGTTGAAAGCGCAAACCTGATCGCCGCATCCGATGCCATGCACGCCCTTATGGCAAATATGGGGGAACGTCTGGCGGTTGCACAGGACAACGGCACGGGAATTTATATTATTGCCGGCAGCGGTGTACCCGCTGTGACGGGCCTGCAGGAAAACAGTGACGGTATCATCACCACCGAAGCGTCCACCGGTGCTTTGTGCGCACCTTACGGTCAGCGTTTTGCCGACGGCTATACGCAGGCTGTCGCAGGGGAGAATTACCATGTTTCTCCGTCCATGGAGATCGATGCATCCGTAGCCTATCTTCCCGATCACACGTGGTTTGTGGACGGTTTGTTCCACGGCATGACCTATTGGGATGAATACTCCAGAGAACTGATGTATATTCTGCTTCTCACCGAAGACATTGACAGCGTTTGGTCGGATCCTGTTTATCCGCAGTTCCATTCCGCCACCAATGCCTGCTATTCCGTTCACGGGGCATTCAACGGTGCAACGGACGGTTATCTGACCGCCGATGCCGATTCCTTCACCATCACCAATCTTTCCAAAGAGTATCCTCTGCGTGTGACGAGCATCACCGCCTATTCACTGCCCGTGCAGATCACGCTTCCCAAAAAGAGCATTGCGCCCGGTGAAAGCGTCACCGTTCCCGTGCAGTGGACAGGAGAGCCGACCGCTTTGGCCAAAGGTTCGATCCGTATCGGTTATACGCTTTGCGGCAATCTGACACCTGTGGGCAGCCGTACGCTTGATTTTACCGTCCGGTCGGGTGAAAATGCCGTTTTTGACGCACAAAACGCAATGTGCGATATGAATGATCCCACCCTTACCGAAATCATGCTCGGTGCTGAAACCGCCGCATTCCTTGAACGATTCGGCTTGCTTGGCGTGTTTGAAAACCTGTTCATTCTCATCAAGACCATGTTTGTGAACATAACAAGCGGTTTTGACGGTATTTGCTGATAAAACAACAGGGCTGTTGCTGTAAAGAACGGCCCTTGTTTTTGCGAAAGGAGAACCTCATGAATATTCAGATTTTGCCCGTATCATCCCTTGAAAAAGTGTTCCGTGACGAGCAACCGAACGCTTACATAAAAGATATGACGCTGTTGTGCGGAGAACGCGGCAGTCTGCAGTTTGCCTTCTGTGCGGACGAGGATGCGCCCGTCAGCGTTTGTGTCACAAGCGGTCTGCCCGTCAACGTGTTCAAGATCCGCGAAGTGTACGCAGGTCTTGCTTCGTATGAAGATACGGACGAGTTTGTTCTGCGCGGCGGTCAATCGGGGATGTATCCGGATGTTCTTATTCCGCTGACGGAAAGCCTGTGTGTGAAAAAAGGCGAATGGTATTCCGTCTGGGTGGAGATCTGCCCCGAAAACGGCTGTGCAGGTCAACACACTGTGACCTGTTCATTGATCGCTCAGGAGACAACCGTACGCGCAAGTATTCCTGTTTGCGTGGTGCCGGCAGTGTTGGCAGAGCAGAAACTCATCTGCACCCACTGGTTCCATTCGGACTGCCTGCATTCCTATTACAAAGTGCCCGTGTTCAGCGAAGAATACTGGCGCATTACCGAGAATTTTGTTAAAACGGCTGTCGAACACGGCATCAACTTCCTGTTGACACCGCTGTTTACACCGCCGCTGGATACCGCCGTGGGCGGGGAGCGTCCGACCGTGCAATTGGTGGACGTTACCAAGAAGCGTTCGGGCTATACATTCGGGTTTGAAAAACTTGACCGTTGGATCGATATGGCTCTGCGTTGCGGCGTGCAGTATTTCGAGATGTCGCACCTGTTCACGCAGTGGGGGGCAAAGGCCGCGCCCAAGATCATGGCACATACCGCCTCCGGTTACAGACAGATCTTCGGTTGGCATACCAATGCCGCATCCAAGAGTTACAATGACTTTTTGGAGCAATTTGCCGCCGCATTGATTCCGTGGCTGAAAGAAAAAGGCATTGCCGACCGTTGCCGTTTCCATACTTCGGATGAACCGGGGGACGATCATTATTATTCTTACCGCCGTGCGGCAAAGAAGATGCAGGAATTGTTCGGAGAATTTGATTCATTGGATGCACTGAGTGAACTCCGTTTTTACAAAAACGGTCTTGTGCGAACACCTGTGCCGGAAGAGGGGAAAATTGAAAAATTCAAAGATAAAACCGATGAACTGTGGACATATTTCTGTTGCGGTCAGCATCGCGATCACCTGCCCAACCGCTTTTTCTGTATGCCGCATCTGCGTTCGCGTGTGATGGGTGTACTTTTATACCTGTATGACGTCAAGGGATTTTTGCATTGGGGCTATAATTTCTGGTATTCACAGTATTCCGTGCGTGAAATCGATCCCTACACCGAAAGCGATGCGGGCGGTGCTTTTCCCTCGGGCGATTCGTATCAGGTCTATCCCGCACCCGACGGCACAGCTTTCGCCTCCCTGCGTTTCAAGGTTTTCCGTGATGCGTTGCAGGATCTGCGTTTGATGCAACAACTCGAATCTCTCACGGATCGCAAAACGGTTGAAAAAATCATCTTCAAGGGCAGTAAAAAGAAGAAGATCACGTTCACCGATTACCCCTTGGACGGTGTCTGGTATGAGGAATTGCATACAAGATTGGCATCGGCTGTTGCATTTTACGCCGCAAATTCCTCGGAAGAATAAAAAAAGCAAAAAAAAGCCATAAAAATCAAAAAAAAGACTTGCAATTTGCGTTTGTTTCTGTTATGATATTCAACGCTGATTTAAGAAGGGGATTACCCCAATTATTAAAGGAGGTGCACTCCAATGGCAAAATGCGAGATCTGCAACAAGGAACTCAAGTTCGGTATTCAGGTTTCCCACTCCCACAGACGTTCCAACAGAACCTGGAAGCCCAATGTTAAAAGAGTTAAGGCTATCGTCAACGGCACTCCTTGCAGAGTGAACGTTTGCACCCGTTGCCTTCGTTCCGGTAAGGTCACAAGAGCTGTCTGAGTTTAACACGAAAAAACAGTATAAAGAATCCGTCCTCATAAAAGGACGGATTTTTTATTGCATTGCCGCATTCAGTATCTTTAGCGTTTGTAAATCATAATTTATTTTACACACGCCTTTGTTTCTGTGAAAAACATAAAAAAGGCTTGTATCGGAACAGCCGTTGTGCGTCCGATGCAAGCCCTTTTCGTTTATTGCCGTTTCGTTCAATAATTGTATTGGGAAGTAATGCCGTAATATTCTTCTAAACACAGACCGCTGTTGTAAATTTTGGTAGCCCTCTCCACACCTACGTAACGGATGTGCCACGGCTCGTAAATATAACCGGTCTTGTCGCTTTTGCCGTAGGGATAGCGCAGGATAAAGCCGTATTTGTGGCAATTGGCGGCCAGCCATTTGCCCTCTGCGGTGTAGGCAAAAGCATTTTTCAGAGAGTTGACATCCAACGCCAAGCCGGACTGGTGTTCGGAATGGCCGGGACGTGCGGAATAGGTGTCGGCTTCCGCTTTTCCGTCGGAGGCAACGTAGTTGTTGTAAATGCGTTTCTGCGTTGCGTAGGAACGGAAGCCCGAGACCTCATACAAATTGATATCATCATAATACCATGCATCGTCGCACATCGCGTTGAACGCCTGCTTGCATTCGGGCAACAGATCGCCCGGATCGTAAGTTGACGGCAGGGAATAGGTCTTATTGGCGATCAGGATGCCGTCAATGTATGTACTGCCGTCTTTTTCATAGATGCGGTATTCGTTGCTTGTTAATCCGATCAGCCTTGCACCGTCCATACCGCGCAGACCGCTGTCGTCTTTATTGCCAAGACCGACGGCAAGGCGAAGAACGGCTCTTGCATCATCGGGGTTTAAGTTGCCGTCACCGTTGACATCTCCGGCATTGCGCATTTCTGCCGTGGTTGGTGTCAATCCTACAGCCGCGCGCAGAACCAGACGTGCATCTGCGGCAAGAATCCTGCCGTCACCGTCCATGTCTGCAAAAGAAAGTGCGCTTGCCGTTGCAGGCAGGCAGAAAAACAGGCACAGGGCCAACAGCAATGCCGTACATTTTTTTGTGAACACAAAAATCATCTCATTTCAAAAACAGGATCTATGATGCAATACATTATATGACATTTTAACAGAAAAAACAATCCGTCATTTGCAGGAAATCTTAAAAACAGCGTCCCGATTTGCAATCTTCCGCTATACCGCCGCGAAAACAAAGTTCATTCGGACACTGTCCGTTTTCAAAAAAGCCGAGCAGATTGTCCACAGTCGTTTCCGCAATATTGGAAAGTGCTTCTTTTGTCAGAAACGCTTGGTGTGAGGTGACGATCACATTGGGCATGGAAATGAGCCTTGCAAGTGTGTCATCGTCCAGAATATGGCCGGAATTGTCCTCAAAAAACAGGTCGGCTTCTTCCTCGTAAACGTCCAGACAGGCCGCGCCGACTTTACGGGCTTTGATACCCTCCAACAGAGCCTGTGAATCCACCAGTGCGCCTCTGGAAGTGTTCAGGATCACAACGCCTTTTTTACATTTATCGAGGGAACTTTCGTCAATGAGATGATGTGTTTCATCCGTCAGCGGACAGTGCAGAGAAATGATATCACTGTTTGCAAACAGAGTGTCAAGGTCGGTATAACGGACGGTGTCGCCGTTATCAAGTCCGTTTGCGGGATATTTGTCGTATGCGAGCACGTTCATGCCGAAGCCGCGGCAGATGTCAATGAACACGCGGCCGATCTTGCCTGTTCCGATCACACCTACGGTCTTGCCGTGCAGGTCAAAGCCTTTTAATCCCGACAAACTGAAATTGTTGTCGCGCGTGCGGATGAATGCTTTGTGAATGCGGCGCACGGAGGTCAGCAGCAATGCCGCCGTGTGTTCGGCAACCGCATACGGAGAATAAGCAGGCACACGCAGAACATGAATTTTGCCGAAGGCATATTTCATGTCCACATTGTTAAAACCGGCACAACGCAAAGCTACGACCTGTACGCCGAGTGCACACAGGCGGTCGATCACCGCCGCATTGACCGTATCGTTCACAAACACGCACACCGCCTGCGCACCTTCCGCAAGACGTACGGTGTCCTCATTGAGTTTGGTCTCATAATATTTGATGTGTATGTCCGTACTTTGTACGGCTTGGTCAAAAGCCTCTATGTCGTAGGGCTTTGCATCAAAGAAAGCAATGGTCATAAAAACCCACCTTTGTTTAAAATTGTATTTTGATAGTATTATACCATACCCTTGCGTTTCTATCCACCTTTTTCTGTCCGTTTTTTGACACAGTCAGGCAAAAAGGTGAAAATTCCCTCTTTACAATCGAACAAATGTTTGCTATAATGCTGTTTGCAAGAACATTTGTTCGATTATTTTTCGGGGAGTGACCTTCATGCGCACCATTCTGCACGCAGACTTAAACAGTTGTTATGCATCTGTTGAATGTGCTCTGCATCCGGAATACAAAAGTGTACCACTTGCGGTCGGCGGTGAAAAAGAACTGCGTCACGGCATCATTCTTGCAAAAAACGAGTTGGCAAAAAAAGCAGGCGTGCAAACGGGTGAGGCGATCTGGCAGGCACAGAAGAAGTGTCCGCAACTGGTGGTCGTGCCGCCGCATTACGAACTCTACAAGCAGTATTGCGAGCACGCACGGCAGATCTATATGCAATATACGGACATGGTGGAATCGTTCGGGCCGGATGAATGCTGGCTGGATGTAACGGGAAGTCTGTCGCTGTTCGGTGACGGGGAACACATTGCCAATGAGATCCGCAAACGCATCAAAGAGGAACTCGATGTGACCGTGTCGGTGGGCGTGTCATGGAACAAGGTGTTTGCAAAATTCGGCAGTGACTACAAAAAGCCCGATGCCGTCACGGTCATCACGCCCGAAAATTACCGCGAGATCGTGTGGCCGTGTCCGGTGTCCGATCTGCTGTTTGTCGGCTCTGCCACCGCCCGAAAACTACGCAACGGCGGCATTTATACCATCGGAGACATTGCGAAAAGCGGTCTGCAACACATGAAAAACGTCTTGGGTAAAAACGGAGAAGCCCTCTTTTTTGCCGCCAACGGGCAGGAAAGTGCGCCCGTGAAAAAGTTTTATGAAGCCGAGCCGATCAAATCCGTCGGCAATTCCACCACGCCGCCGCGCGATATGCGCAATATGAACGATGCGCGCCTGGTGCTGTATATGCTGTCGGACAGTGTGGCAAAACGCCTGCGCACCTACGGGCTTGCCTGCACGGGGGTACAACTTTACCTGCGGGACGTCAATCTGCAGACTCTTGAAAGGCAAAAGCAGTTCGGCCGCCCGGTGTCCACCGCTTATGAGATCTGCAATGCAGGACTTGCGCTGTTGAAATCGCACTGGGATTTCAGCATCCCTCTGCGTAGCATCGGCATCCGCGGCATCAATCTTGTGCCGGCACCGAAAAGCGTGCAGATGGCACTGTTCGTTGACGAAAAACGCATACAGAACAAGGAAGTGCTCGAAGTAACGGCCGACAACATCCGCGCCCGTTTCGGCAAAGAGAGCATCTGCCGTGCGGTGGTGCTGTCGGATGCCGTGCTCGGCCAACCCAACAAAGCCGCCGAGGTCATCATCCCCTTTGCCGCTGCCATGCACCGCGAACAGAAAGAGGAATACCAACGCCATGAAAAAACAGACACATGAACGGCTTTTTGCCCGTCAAGTGTCCGTTTTTTTGTCTTTATAGAGTGACAGGTGTAACCCGAATCCGTTTTTTACAGGCGGATTTGCCGTTGCGTTCTTATTTGTGCGCTTCTGCAACGGCATAAAGCGTTTTTCAGCGGTTAATCGATCACTTCGTAAGAAAAAGGCGGATAACCGATTCTTTTGTTGTACTCAATTGTTCTGTCCAACACCTCGTGCATGATGGCAAGCTGCCCTGCAAATTCCTTGGGCATAGAGTGCTCACCTTTGATAATAACCTTGTCAACATCACATTCGCTTCGCATCATATCCCAAAATGCATCCCAATTATTTCCGTACCATTCAGGCAACTTAAAAGCTTGCTTTATTCTTGTATGAAGTTCACTCCAATACTTACATCCTGTTAAATCCAATTCTACAATTTTCATACAATGATCCTTCATATTATTTCATAGAAAGTTTCATAGTGGTCGTATGTAACAAAAACAAGCCCGTCGTTCGACCAAACAATTCTTTGAGAATTTCGCGGCCCTACCTTATAATTAATGTCTGCTTCATACCATATCCTGCCGGATGCTTGAGGTAAATGTCCGTTAGAATTGTTATATACACCGTTATATATCATTTTACCCGGTACAAAGTTTGAAGGCCATTTTCCTTTTTTCTAACCCTGTTTTGTTGTCTTTATAGAGTGACAGGTGTAACCCGAATCCGTTTTTTACAGGCGGATTTGCCGTTCCGTTTTTATTTGTGCGCTTCTGCAACGGCATAAAGCGTTTTTCGGCGGTCAGTCGATCACTTCGTAAGAAAAAGGCGGATAACCGTGTTGCTCACAAAAACTTACATGATCTTCCAATGTTTCATGCATTATTTTAAGATGTTCGGAAAACGCAGAAGGCATCGTTTGCTCTCCTTTTATAATCACCTTGTCCGCTTCGCATTCGCTCCAAAGCAGATCCCAGAATGCATCCCAGTTTTTTCCGTACCACGTGGGGAAGCCGAATGCTTTTCTTATGCGTTCATGCAGATCATCCCAATCCGCGCAACCGTTTAGATCCAATTCGATCACTTTCATATTGTTTCCTCCTTATACCACTTCGTAAAAAGTCAGATAATGGTCGTACGTAACAAACACAAGCCCGTCATTCGACCAAACAATTCTTTGAGAATTTCGTTTTCCTTTTTTATAGTTAATATCTGCCTCGTACCATATCCTGCCGGATGCTTGAGGTAAATGTCCGTTTCTGTTTTGATAAATACCACCGGTTATGATTTTCCGCGGAACAAAATCAGAAGGATTCTTACCTTTTTTCCACCCTTCATTTTCTGCGGCATCGACACTTACATAATTTTCCGGCAATTTTCTGTTATATTTCAAATACCAATCTGCGCCTGAAACACCGTCAACGGTTGCAGTGCCTGCTGTAATCGTTTCTAAAGTTAAAATTCGGCAGCGGTCAAAAAAATGAATCGGTGGCTTTGGTTTTGTTATCTTATCCTTTTCCCATATTTTACCGTGATCTCCCAACCGCCGAGGTCGCCTTTGAGGCATTCAACGTGCATATTGCCGTCCGAGAAACTGACTTTTGCAAGAATATCGGGCAAAACGAGGGGGAAGGTGATGTTTTTATATGCAGGGCGGAAAGAAAGTTTTTTATTTTCGTAATCCACCGCCATGCCTGCGGCGGCAATGAGCGTGCTCCAACTCGACATGGGGCGCGTGTAGTGGTGTCCGCATTCCCAGTGATCCCAGAAATGGCCGAAGCGCAACTGATTGTTGTGAATGGATGCAATAACCGCATCGGAAATATCGTCTGCATGCACCGACATTGCAAGGGCCGAAAAAGCATAGCCAATGCCCGTCCAGACGGCAATGGTCTGGCAGTTGTTGTAGGTCTCGACGGTGGTCTTTTTCCCGGCAGGAACGGTTGCGTTGAGAAGTCCCTGTTCTTCGTCAAAATTATGGCGGAAGATGAATTCAATCACCGAGCGCACTCTTTCATCGGAGAGATTGCCGTCCAGTCCCGTCATTCTGAGGAACCATTCGCCGTCAAGCTGATCGGTCATCAGCGATTCGTCGGTTCTGCCGTTGTGCTCCCAGAGATCATAATATTCTCCGTTCCAGAGTTTTTCTTCAAGGGCTTCTTTGCCTTTTTGAAGCAGATCGTTCCATTTATCGGCACAGGCTTTGTCGCCTACCCTTTGTGCCATAAACGCGGCCGCCTTCAAAGCCGCAAGCCACAGCACGGAAATATAGACGGGGGTTCCCGAAAAATTCCACGCATCATAGGTGTTGCGCTTGGTGTCGGAATCGGGAAGTCCGTCCCCGTTTGCATCCAGTATCAGTGTGGCATCCATCGCACGTATGACATGATCCCAAAGCGACGCAAGATATTCCCTGTCTCCGGTGAAGAGATAATCACGAAGCACCATCAGTACGAACTGCATGCTGATATCCACACGGCTGAAACCGTTGTTCACGCTTTTCATATCAGGACGGAAGCAGTGATGCACCCTGCCGTCCTCTCTTTGGCAAGCAGCCCCCATTTGCATCTGCTTTTTCTGCAGATCGGGGAAAAGACTGATGAGCGAAAAGGATGCGTGATAGGTGATGTCCGTGGTGTGCAGACCGCAGTAACCGAGCCCCTCCCAAAGACCGAAATTTCCGTTTCTGAGATAAACGGAATCCTTGATCAGCTGTGAAAGATTTGATGACCACGCATCGGGATAGATATACGGCAGATCGGTAGAGTACAGCAGATCTGCAAAAGCGGCGGCATCACCTGTAATGCGGTCGTGATTTTGGGTAAGGAAGCGATTGGCGCTGAGGGCTCCGTCATAAAGATTTTCGTAATAATGCCCGATCCGCTCGCCGTCCGAAGCCGTATGATTCGGAAAATACCACGTAAGAATAAAGCGGATATTCTTCTTTTCTCCTGCCTGCAACGTGATCTGCGAACAGAGCGCACAGGCGCCGAAATCTTTCCCTTTCTTTTATTCTGATTGTAACAGCAGTCAAGGAAAAGGATCTTATTTTCTCTTGCAGAAAGAAAATCGGGCTCGCAGTGCAGGCGTCGGCTGAGCATGGATGCGGCAAAAGGATATTTTCTGCATTCCTCGCAGAGCGCATCCAGTTCGGCATCGCTCAACAAGGTCAGATCCGCAGGCAGCAAAGCGGGTTTTGTGCCGATCTGCGTATCGGGCAGTCTGCCTTTTTCCCTGAAGCCGAACAGAACGGATTCCTGCGAGATGCCGAGTTTTGAATCGGCAATAAATTCCCGCATAAAGCGGTAGTAATCCGCCGTGATACAGGTTTTTTCACCGTCGCCGTTTAGCGAAAAGCAAAGTTCACCGCAGGCGGGGCTGTCGGACGGCTCGGCAGGTTCAATATGCACGCCGACACCGTTGCCGATTGTGTGCAGTGAGTTTTTGTTGCCCTCTGCATGGTTTGCAACATCGGGCACAAGCGTGCCCAACAGGCTGATCTGCAGTTCGTTGTCCGTGGGGTTTTCCACGGTGAAATCCATATAAAAGCCGGGCGTGGAGGCTGTATCGGAATCGTGCGGCACAAAGGGAGAGACCGCACGCAGTTTCAGCTTGCAGGCAAGCGCGCTGTCATTGTAGGTGAGGTCTGCAACGGGGAATCTGCCGTCAAAATCAATGCTTTCGATCGGCTTGTTCCATGAAAACATACGGTAGGTAAAATCATCCGCATCGGTTTTCATGCCGAGTTTGCGAACAACGGGTTTACCGCCGTCCCTGCATTCACGTACATAAAAGGAAAGCGAGCCCGTGCTGCTTTCACCGTCGTCCGCCTTGTCTTCAAAGCAAACTTTCGTAATTCTGGGCTGGTTTGCGATCAGCCAACTGTGAAACTCACCGTCGGGAAAAAGCTCAATGCTGCCCGCACCGATGCCGCCGAGCGCAATGCCGCTTGCATGGGTTTTGGTCGTAGTAATTTTTGCCATAATGCACGTCACCTCAACACAGTAATATAATATTTGATAAAATAATACTATCACATCAATCATGCAGTTACAAGGATTAAATTCTGCGTGTTTGCGCATTCTTTATTTAATAAATTTCCTATTGATAAAAACAAAAATACAGAGTATAATAGCATTGCGAAACAAATTCAATAGAAACAGTATAAAAGTATTTTTTTTGAGGAATACTTTTGTTTTGCCGTGCAAAAATAAGCATAAGTGGATAATGCAAAAACGCAGGTTTCCTTATGCAACGGTTTGCAGGGCTTCCTCTTTCTGTTGAATTTGTTTCGCGACAATTGAAGGCTGCGTTTTTCGGTGCGGTGCTTCGGTTGCCGCACTTTTTTGTTTTCGGAGGGAAACATCATGCAAGAATGCCTGAATGAAAAAGAAAAGGAGATCCTTTTGCTGCTCGGCAAACAATACAGAAAGCATTATGATGTTGTATTGCCGATTCCCGAACACGATTTTACTGTTATTGACGGCGAAGCGGTTGACGTCATGCAGAATGTTCTGCAGGCGTTGAAACTTCGGGGCTATCTTAATACAAAACATTTCAGTTATGAATTTACACTTGACACTATCACTATGGTTCTGCTTACGGAAAAATCGTTGAACCTGTTCAATTCCGACCTGTTCGATACATGGCTTCAAGAGGAAAAAACAGGGACTTTACGGAAAATTGAGGGATAAAATCTGTAAATTGCGGTTTGGCGGGCGGTTTTCGAATAAAACGTCCACCACAGCCCTTTCAAGGGCGACAAGTATTTATGGGGTACATTCCGTTAAACAAACTCCGATCTGCAGATTGTCAAGGTGCTTAACAACAGCATACGGATATCATTGGAAATATTCAGATCAATAAAAAAAACAGACACATCCCGCAAAACGCACGAAAGATGTGTCTGATTTTTATTGTTCGTTACGGGAAAAATCCCGTTTGGTTCTTATTTGAGTGCTTCAGCAACTGCAACTGCGCAAGCAACCGTAGCACCGACCATGGGGTTGTTGCCCATGCCCAGAAGGCCCATCATTTCGACGTGTGCTGGAACGGAGGAGGAGCCTGCGAACTGTGCGTCGGAGTGCATACGGCCCATGGTGTCGGTCATGCCGTAAGAAGCGGGGCCTGCTGCCATGTTGTCGGGATGAAGCGTACGGCCTGTGCCGCCGCCGGATGCAACGGAGAAGTACTTGCGGTCGTTTTCATAGCACCATTTCTTGTAGGTACCTGCAACGGGATGCTGG
>JAFQKN010000164.1 GCA_017396895.1 Clostridia bacterium | reverse complement strand
CCTGAATGTATGCTCTTATTTTTTCCTCAAGAAAAGAATATGCCTTTGTAATTTTCGGATAAAACTCCAGATATCTTGCATTGACGCTCTTAATTTCCGCAGTAATATTCAAATCACCGATCAATTCTCCGGCTCTGCCGTAACCGGTCATACTTTTCGCCATTTTTCACACCTTACTTTCTGTGATCGAAACTTTGTCTTTTCAAAGATGCGATCTCCTCTTTTGTTAAATATCTCCATTCACCGGGTTGCAACATACCGAGTTTCACCCCACCGATGGATTGTCTTTTTAATCTTGCGGTCGTAAGTCCCGCTTCTTCGCAAAGGCGTCTGATCTGCCTGTTTCTGCCTTCGTACAAAATGATCTCAAGTACCGTTCTGTCGGGATCATCCGCAAGCACCGTCACGGTAGCCGGCATGGTTTCTCGACCGTCGATCATAATGGATGATGATAAGACGTTTAACTGCTCCTGTGTGATCTTCGGTTTTACGGTAACCCTGTAGTTCTTGGCAATGTGTTTTGACGGATGTGTCAAAGCATTGGCAAATGCACCGTCATTGGTAAACAGCAACAGTCCTTCCGAATCACGATCCAATCTGCCGATCGGATAGATACGCTTACCTACATCAGCCACCAACTGTGCTACACATTTGCGATCCATTTCATCGCTCATGGTCGTCACAAACCCTCTGGGTTTATGAAGCATTACGTAAACATAATCTTTTTCAGTTGCAACTTTTCTGCCGTTGACCGTCACATTATCTCGCTTTGGCGAGATCTTATCGCCGATCTGTGCCGTTTCACCATTCACCTTTACCATTCCGGCGGCGATCATTTCCTCGCATTTTCTGCGCGACGCAATCCCGCAGTCGGCCATATATTTTTGTAATCTGATTAAATCATCCATTCAAAAACCATCCGTTCAATTTTTGCAGGATCCTGTCCGTAAAAGATAATCCCTGCATTTGCAATGCAACGTCAATATTTTCATCCAGACACAAGGGTACTCGATCCATATATTGACCTTCATTAAAAAACAATATTTCCCCTATCACTTCACCTGCACGCGCAGGTGCATAAATAAACTGCGGTAAACATACGACCTGCTCAACATCCTGCAATTGCGATTGCGCGCTGTACGCAAGCATTCCGTTTGCGGAACAGGAAACGCGGCTTATTGCGGAACCGACAACATCCACATAATATGTCTGTGTTTCAGGTGTCAATGTATACGTTTCAGTGACCGAAAAACCGTAATCCAACAACGCCCGATGATCATTCCAATCATCAGGTGCCTGTAAAGTTACGGCAATGATTTCAGTATCATTTCGCTGTGCAGACGTAACAAGACATCTGCCGCTTTTTTTTGTAAATCCGGTTTTCACTCCTGTCATACCGCTGTAAGAATTCAGCAAACGGTTATGATTGGTAAGCCACACTGTACGATCACCGATTGAAATTTTCGCGTTATAAGTTGATGCAATCTGTGCGAAAGCTTCATTGCGCAATGCTGTTCGAGTGAGCAATGCCATATCAGCCGCTGTAGAAAAATGTGCTTGCGCATCCAATCCGGACGGTGTCCCGAATACCGTATTTTCCATTCCGATCTCTTTTGCGCGCAAATTCATCAATGCCACAAACGCATCTACTGAACCGCTGACCGCAACAGCAACGGCATTTGCCGCATCATTACCGGAAGCAAGCATCATACCGCAGACAAGGTCATAAAGCACAATCCGATCTCCCGGTTTCAGGCCCAAAGAAGTGCCGTCTACACGCAACACTTCATTACCGACCGTCACCGTCTCATTCAACGGCAAATTCTCAAGTGCCAACAACGCGGTCATAATCTTGGTCGTGCTTGCCATCGGCATCTGCATATTCTCATTCAGGGCATACAGAATTTGACCGCTGTCTGCGCAAATCAAAACAGCACTTTTGGCTGACACCTCCAAAGCGGCGGCATCAGCCGAACTGACAAGATTCAAACAAAAAACAAGGATAACAATTAAAACTATTTTCTGCTTCAAACAAACCACCCATAACATTCTATGGGAAGTTTGTCTGTTTTATTCCGCAGAAGCAGCCTTGCGTTTATCAATGACACCCGTCACCTTGTCAAACATTTCGGGGACAAGGTTTACAATACGTTCTGCAGCATTGTCATCCGCCGCAATGTACTTAACGGAAACTTCACCGTTTTTAACAATCAAAAATGCAACGGGAGTAATGGTAACACCGGCACCGCCGCCACCGCCGAACAATTCAACATTGTTCTTGGAGGGAAAATCGGAACCGCCCGAAGCAAAGCCGTAGGTGACTTTGGAAACGGGGATAACCGTCAATCCGTCGGCAATCTGCATGGGTTCACCGATGATCGTGCTGACGTCAACAAGTTGACGCACCTTTTCAATTGTTGTTGCAAGGATTCCTGCTGCTTTTTTTTCACTCATTTGAAACACCACTCTCTGTATTATTATTTGAATTGCTTTGCTTTTTATTTTTCCGTGATGCCAACACGGGTTTTAACATTCTGAATGCGACTTTGAAACCGACCTTAAATACCAAACGGCCCACCAAAAGCAATACAATGCCGATGAGTTTTGCCGGTCGGAACCAAAATGCAACGTGCATTTCCGCCTTACTCTTTCGGGCAAGAAAATCCGGTGTAATATTAAAGTCATACTGCTTGACTTTGTATTTTGTTACAAAAGTTCCCAACATGGGAAAAACGGTAGAACACAACTGGCCGTAATATATAGCCGTTTGCGCGGCATCGGATTTGGTAACAACCATATCCACCATCAGCTCATCAATTACAAAACCGTGGAATATGCCGCCGAAAAAAGAACCAAGATAAGAAAAAATTTCCTTAATCAGCAAAACCAAGCCGTCCACGCCGCCGTTAGCACTGTAAAACATTTGCAGAATGTTCGGGTTTTCTTTGTTTGCGGCGGCATTGTCGGTTTCAGCATTCTGTGATGCATCCGTCCCGTCTGCAGTCTTCACTTCCGCAGCAGGCGGTTCTTCCGTTTTGCTCGGTTCTTCTGTTGCGGACGCAAGTTGATTCTGTGCCTCGGTGCCGACTTCTGCAACATCTTGCAAGTTCTCAGTCGCTTTCTTTGCTTTCTTTTTTGCGGGAAAAACAGGTATATTCAAAAACAACCATTTAACCGACACAGAAGACTTTTCTCCATAGTCGGCAACGATTCGCACTCTTACAAAAAGCGCAAGAATGACCAGTGCGATCACAGACAAAAGAATCCATCCGATTACTTTCAGGATCATCAGAACAACACCCAAAAGAACACCCCCTCAAAGAATTGATATTTGCCCGTTCAATACGCCGTCTGCATTCGAAAGCCCTTCCATAGCTGCCAATGCATCATTATCCTGCGGCAATTCCGGAAGATCTTCCAAAGACGATAAGCAGAAACATCTTAAAAATGCGGTTGTAGTACAGTATAACAAAGGTCTGCCCGGTAAGTCAAGTCTTCCGCACTCTTCTATCAAATCTCTTTGACATAAAGTTCCGATAACTCCCGAACAATCGACACCTCTGACCTGTTCTATAAATGATTTTGTAACAGGCTGATTGTATGCAACAATCGAAAGAACTTCAAAAGCCGCCTGGCTTAGCGGTTGATTTCTGCGCACATCCAATACTTTTCGGATGTCATCCAGATAAGTCGGCTGTGTTACAAACTGGTATGCATCATCCAGTTTCTTCAACACAAAACCTCCGTTGCGCTCGGCATATTCCAAAACAAGCATATCGAGCACTTCCTGTATATCAGCAACACCCATAGCAAAAGCCTGTGCTATTTTCTGTACTTCGATCGGTTCACCGCAGGCAAAGACAACAGCTTCTACTGCACTTTTAAGTCGTAAAATATCATCATTCAAAGTCAATGTCCCCCTCCGGTTCGCTCAAAAGTGTGATCGACAGTTTTCCGTCATCTTCACTTTCGAGTAAAATATTCTTTCGTTTGGTCAACTCCAGCACAGCCAGAAATGTTGCCACAAGTTCCGATCTGCTCTCTGCCTGTTCAAAGATGGAAATAAAACTGTGTTTTCCCTTGCCGGCAATTCTTTTAACCACCTTGCGAATGGTATTGGAAACGGAAACAACTTTTTTTGCAACAATGCCTTTAAAAGAATCAAAAGGAGGCGGCAATCGGCGCAACCTTTTGCCGACGGCATTGAGGTAAGCCTTGAGTAATTCCGTTGAATCGTGTACACGGTGATACGTCATATCAGCGGGAATCGGCTCCGGGGTTCGCGTTAATGAAGAAAAACCTTCCGTCTGTTTCGACAACTGCGCAGCAAGCAACTTGCAATCACGGTATTCGATCAGTTCACGTTCCAGCTCCTTTTTCAGATTCTGCGAATCTTCATAAACGGGCAACAATGAAACGGTTTTGATATGCACAAGCCGTGCCGCCATCTCAAGAAACTCGCTGGCTTGTTCAAGATCTTCTTCAGAGACATTGGCAATATAGGCCGTGTACTGCTCAACCAAAGCAAAAATCGAAATGTCGTTAATATTCAGTTTGTGTTTTGTAATCAGATGCAAAAGCAGATCGAGAGGACCTTCAAATACATCCAATTTATACTGAATTGTTTCCATGAAATAACCTTACATCAATATATTTAACAGCATATTTTCAAGTCCGTTCACAGCCATAAACGCGATGTCCGAGAGCGACGGGATGAAATCAATTCTGTTCACGATAAAAGAAAGCGCAAAAATAATGTAAATAAAATAGCGTTCATATTGCAATAATTTATAATAGTATTTATCAGGCAATACAAGCGTCACCAAACGTGATCCGTCCAAGGGAGGAATTGGAATCATATTAAACAAAGCCAACACAAAATTATATTCCGCAACGTAAATAAAAAACATATAGAAAACGCTTGCCGCCATAGAAGGATCTGCAAATCTGTGTATGAAAGCAGATACGAGCACTGATAAAACCGCCATTATGACATTGGATAGCGGTCCTGCCAGAGAAGTCAGTGCAAACCCGACCTTTCTGTTCTTGAAATTCATAATATTGACCGGCACGGGACGCGCATAGCCGAAGCCGAGAAACAGCATCATAAGTGTACCGGGTAATGTCAGATGGGCAAACGGATTCAAGGTGATTCTACCTTTCAATTTGCCCGTAGGATCGCCCATCAACGATGCCGCAAATGCATGCGCAGATTCATGGACCGGCATACTGACAAACATTACAAACAGCAATGCTGCAAGCAAAACCAGAACAGATGCGATCTGCGACCTTGTAAGATCACCTGTCAGCAATTGCAATAATGTGAAAATCATCTGCTTTTTCCTTTCTTAGCTTTTTTTATGTACACAAAGCGGTCAAGTCCGTAAAAATCCTTGCGCGTACCGGATTGCTCTGCAACCACTTCTGACGGATCAAACAAATCCATTACAAGTTGCGGCTGTTCTTCGGAGCATTCCAAAAACATCATGCCCCCCTCGCGTAAATGCGCAAACCAATTCTTTGACAGAGCACGATAAAACAGCATTCCGTCTTCACCGCCGTCAAGCGCCGTCATAGGTTCTTTTTTGACTTCTTCCTGCAGGTCATCAAGTTCGCCTGTCGGTATATAGGGCGGATTGGATACGATCAGATCGGGACGGGGAAAATCATCCCATTCATCAAAATCAAGCACATCGCATTGCTCAAGGTGCACGTTATTCAATCCGTACCTTATGATGTTGTTTCTGATACAAGCACACGGAATCGGATATTTTTCGAATATATATACTTCCGTTTGCGGACACTCAATTGCAATAGCCAAGCCGATGCACCCCGTACCGCCGCAAATATCATATATAACTTTTTTCTGATGCGCTATTTCTGCGATTGCAAGATCGGTCAGTTCTTCCGTTTCCGGTCGAGGAATCAACACACCTTCCGTGACATCGAAGGTATAACCGTAAAAATCCCATTCACCGAGAATATATTGCAGTGGAATACCTTGCACTCTTTTCAGCAAAAGCTCTTTTACGCGTTCCTGTTTTTCGTCTGAAATTTTCAGCTCAGATTGAATGCCGAACAGAACACGATCAATCTTTGTTGCATGAAGAATGATTTCCCTTGCATCGAATTTTGCATCCTCGATGCCGTGCTCTTCAAGAAATGCAACAGTTTCAAAAAAGCATTTCTCAAGTGTAATTATCATAAAGCATCATCCTCAGGATTATCTGTAATTACCGCTTTCAACGCAACGATACCGACTTCAATAATGTCATCAGTGGGTTCATTGGTCGTAATTCGCTGCATCCACATTCCGGGCGCCGTCAGAATTCGAGTAAATACATTTTCATGCTTTCCGGCAAAACGGATACACTCATATCCGATCCCCATAATGAGTGGCAAAACCATAAGTTTCAAAGCCACCCACAATACACCCGTAACGGATTCGGGCACGATCAAGCGCAGAATGGTGGTAATAAAAACACTGATAATGAGAACTACAAAAATGAAGCTCGTTCCGCATCTCGGATGGAACCGCTTGTACTTCTTTACATTCTCAACCGTCAACTCATCCCCGTTTTCGTAACAGAAAATTGCCTTATGTTCTGCACCGTGATACATAAATACGCGTTTGATATCCTTGGTTCTTGAGACAAAAAACATATATAAAACCAACAGCATCATCTTAATAATGCCTTCAAACAGCGGTTGCAAACGAATAAGATCCACATTTGCCTTGTCGATCAATATTCCGTTGAGCAATTCAAAGAGTTTTGTAGGGGCGTAAAAGAACAACAAAAAACAAATACCGAAAGCAAGAACGGTTGCAACAACCATCAAAGCCGAAAACACTTTTTCATTCAAATGCTCGGAAAGCCAACGATCGATTTTACCCATGTTTTCGGGTTTTTCCTCTTCTTCAAGTTGTCCGGATATTTCTGCCGAAGCCATCAGGCATTTATAACCGATCAGCATACTTTCGACAAAATTGACAACACCGCGGATAACAGGCCAACCGAGAAACGGGACCTTATCACGAATATGCTTAAAATCCTTCATATCAAGCTGAATTTCACCGTCCGGTTTTCTGACTGCCATAGCGGCACCTTTCGGTCCGTTCATCATGATACCTTCGATCAATGCCTGGCCGCCTACACTGGTCATATGTTTATTCTTGCTCATTCGTATTATCCTTTCTTTCATTTACTGCGTCCGATTGCAAAGGCAAACGGATAACGACCAAAGTTCCCGCTTGCAAGCGACTTGAGATGTCAAGTGTACCGCCGTGACGACTGATGATTTCATCCGATACCGCCAGACCGATGCCCGAACCTTTTACGGAAACATTGGATTTATAAAACTTTTCTTTCACATGAGGAAGATCCGACGCAGATAGTCCGCAGCCGAAATCCTGTATGCTGATTATGATTTCATTTTCATTGCGCACAGCGTTCACAAGGATCTGCGCACCGTCCTGTGAATACTTAACTGCATTGTCGAGTATATTGACAAACACCTGTTTGAGTCGATCCGGATCGCCCATCATCGGCGCGGTAAAATCAGGTGACTCATATATAATATGTATACCTCGTCTCTCAGCGCGGTCCTTAAACACATACACTGCCATATCAAGTTCCGCAAGAACATCAATGTACGTCAGATGCAACATCATTCTGCCGCTTGCCATTTTTGAGAAATCAAGCAGATCTTCCACAAGTGTGTACAATCGCTCTGATTCATCCGCAATGACCTGCAAACCGCTTGTCATCAGAATCGGATCAAATTCCGTCATATCACGCATCGTTTCCGTCCAACCTTTAATGGCAGTCAGCGGCGTACGCAATTCATGCGATACGGTTGAAATGAAATCATTCTTCAGTTTATCCGTTCTTGCCAATTCTTCGGTCATAAAGTTAATGGAGGCAATCAACTCACCGATCTCATCATTGCGATCTTCCGTCTTTAACTGAACGGAAAAATCACCTGCCGCTATACGTCGCGTCACTTCATTGACACGTTTTACGGGATTTACAATGGACCGAATAAAGAACCAACCTGAAATGAAAACAAGCGTCAAAGCAAACAAACAAAACAATGTGATCAGCACATTCAGATTACGCCACTGACGGTTGATATCATCCAATGAAGTTATAAACCGAACAGCTCCGTTGTTCTTACCGTCCGTTCTCGGCAGCAGAACAGTCAGCGCATAGACGTCTTCGCCGTTGGTCAACTCTCCGATCCATTCTCCTTTTCCTGTCGTTGATTTTAAAGCATCGGTATAATCTTTATATACGGTTTCCGACGGCATAAAACCGGTTGATGAGACAATCACATTCCCCGTTCCGTCCAAAACCCAAACCTCACAAAGATTTGTGTAGGTGAAATTTTCAACATATTGCTTTGCGCCCAAAGCAAAGGTATCAGCATCCGCATTCAAATAAGAACTGAATGAATTTGCAATTCCCGTACTTTGACTCAAAGAGTTCAGTGTATCTTTTGCGTAATTATGGTAATACCCTTTGAACAAGATCGAAACCGTGAATGCAACGACAAGCAAAACGAGCGTAATGACAAAAATAGTTGAATACAACCATTTTTTTGTGATCGACATCGCATTCAAACAGTTTCACTTCCTTTTTAAGGGATCCATTTGTAACCGATCCCCCATACAGTCACCAAATGTTTCGGTTTAGAAGGAGTTTCTTCGACTTTCATACGCAGTCTTCTGATATTCACGTCAACAACTTTATCGTCACCGTAATAAGAAGCTCCCCAAACGTATTGCAAAATTGCATTGCGATCCAATGCAATATCGGGATTCTCAAAAAAATATTCCATCAACATAAATTCTACTTGTGTTAATTCAATCGGATTGCCGTCTTTGAGCAATGTTC
Source organism: Clostridia bacterium (assembly GCA_017396895.1). Taxonomy (GTDB): domain Bacteria; phylum Bacillota; class Clostridia; order Oscillospirales; family Acutalibacteraceae; genus RUG806. The sequence goes on along the minus strand of JAFQKN010000164.1, from coordinate 27,664 downwards.
TGCTTCTAAGATTGAGCAAAAAATCACCGATCGCAATCGTGTCCGAATTTTTCCGATTGTTGATGGCTTCGTTATTGATGCTGACGCGGCGATAAATGGCATCAATACGCGCCATCAGTTCCGACGGCGAAAAAGGTTTTGTCACATAATCATCCGCACCGACAAGCAGACCGGTCACCTTGTCCATTTCCTGTGTTTTTGCTGTCAAAATGATAATACCGATCGTTTTGCTTTTCTGCCGCAGGTACTTACAAACCTCAAGCCCGTCAACAACAGGCATCATAATATCCAACAAAGCAACATCAAATTCTCCGTTATATTTATTATACAATTCGATGGCTTGTTGCCCGTCCTGCGCTTCAACAACGTCAAAACCGCTTCTTTTCAGATATATGACTACAAATTCGCGTATTGATTTTTCATCTTCCGCGATCAATACTCTTTTCATTCTTTCACATCCGTATCAAGAATCGTAATGGATTTTCCGATCAACGCAGGCGTAAAACCGTTCTTTGCGCCGACTTCACCAATATCATAATAGGCAGTATAATCGCCGTTTACTACTTTTAACTGCAAAGTAAACAGGTGTTCGGCACGCTTCTTATTGACCGAATCATAAATATAGAATGCCGTAGATTCCGACAGACAATCATAAACGGTACAAATCTTCCCGTAATACCCAATCGACAACAGATCAAACAAATACCGTCCTGCAGGATCAGCATAATCGGCTTTGTACAAAAGCATGGAACCGTCAGATTGCAACTTGTAATAATTCCTGCCGATTGACTTATATTGCATTCCTTCCGCGACATTCAGAATTTCTGAACAAGGCAATTCATATTCTCCGGGAATTTCCATCATATTGTCATTATCAATATCTTCCGTATACAAATTGGCCGGACGCGATGTTTTCAATATTGCATTTTCATCTTGCTTATTCATCAACAGCATATAGCCCGAATCCGGTGTCCATGCAATCACTTCGGTAATCATCGTATCCGCATTTACATATAAACAATCAAGATACACCCTGCTCACACGCTCCGTAAAGTCCGCCGTAATTGCACTGAATGCGGATATTCCGCTTTGCAACGGCAATGAAACCGCCGGCTCCATACGGGGACCGTCTGTTCCGTTTGAATACTTCAACACGCGAGCATAGGGAACGCTGACGCCGCTTTCTGCTGAAACCTCAAAAACGGTATAAAAAATCTCGTCGGTTGAATCACGATCAAGATCGATCATCATGTAAGACTGATATTGAACGGTTGCCAATGGAGCAACAGAAAAAACAGCAGCATTGCGTGAATCGATTCCGTAAACCGACATCAGTTTATTTCCGCCTTTTGTGCTGAAATTGACAATGATCTCCTGCGTACGGTCACCGTCAAGATCTTTGAACAGCAATTCATGGATTTCTCTTTCACTGCCCGTCTCGTCTCCTGCAGATATCCATGTATCGTTGACATAATCCAAAAAGTGAATATGTACGGTGGAGGCATCGGAATTCAGCGTGTAAAACACCAATGCTTCATCAACAAAATCACCGTCTATATCATGTAAAACAAAAGCCGTTCGGTACGAGCCGCTTCTTGGAGATTGCAAGGTAATCGCATCCCCCACACTCGCCTCAAAAGCCTGCTCAAGTTCACCGTAAATACCTGTTAATTTCGGGGCACGCATCAGATTATCCACGGAAACAAAGTCAAAAGAGCACCCGCCGACAAACAGCAGAAACATCAGTATGCTCAAAACGGCTACTCTTTTTCCTTTCAGCATAGTCCACCCCTCGATTATAAATTTAATGTTTTGTAACAGCTACGGAATAATGACCGTAAACCCATGCATTATTGCAATCTGTCGGCAACATGATCTGCACGGGAACCGTTCCTTCGCCATCACTTAAGCGTTTCACAGCCTGCTCATCCGGCACTGCATAAATACCGTCAACGGAAAAATCAGACGTCTCGGCATCTGTAATGATCACGACGTTTTCAATGCTGTCGGAGAACGAGTAAGAAGTCATATCAAATCCGTCGGTATTCACCGGAACAACCACCGTGTTTTCCGTCAGCAGATCGGTATTGACCGTAAAATACACATCCAACATACCGGGCAGGATATCATAGAAAATATTTCTGTTATACCGTTCAACAGAAAGTGTCTGGTACTGTTTGAAAGCAATTTCACTCATATTGATCCGCCCGACCGTAATCGTATCAGACGTCATCAAGGCCTCGCTTTCGGTCGGCACATACAGTGTCAGTTCATTATCGTAATCGACAAAATCGTAATCAATCAAAGCATTTATATCAATTCCCTCAGGCGCATTGACAAAATCGATTTCCATTTTGTACGTCTTCTGCACGGAAACCTGAACATCAAGGTACAATTCTTCACGTTCAGCAATTTGACAGTAATTCACGGTTTTACCGTCCGTAACAAATTCGATTTCAACGGGAAATTGCGTTGTCACGGAAACGGGTTCCGTTATGGAAACATTTGCCTTGATCTCCTTAATGGAATTCATTTCAAGAGAAGGACCGCTGAGTGTTACCGAGGACGGCCGCAGTGTCATACTCTCGACCATGCAATTGTCTGCAACATCATAATCATCGGCACCGACAAGTGTCAGAGGATAGCTCTTTTCGGTCAAGGTATCAAAATATACGGTAATAAACTGCGGCTCCACGGAAACAACGGAAAGTTCAGAGGATGCATTGACAAGACTTGCAACCAACTCCACTTCATATACACCCGGATTACGCACTTCTTCAAGTTTCGGTTTAATAATGATCTTATCGGATGTAAAAGTTGTATCATTGACAAGATAACTTTTGCCGTTGACCGTTACGTCACAATAGAACTCATTGGAACCGAAAACAGACATATTCAGCAAGCCGGGAACCGTGTCCGTAAGTGCCATTTGCACTTTAACATCCTGGAATACACGGTCGGTTTCGGGAGTTTCGTACATTGATACTACACACCAGATGGAAAGAGAAAAGAATAAAGACATCAGGAATATAGCCGGCTTACTGTTGATGATATCTTTCTTTTGCTTTTTTTTCTCGGTTATCAGTTCATATTCAGCCATTCTTCTTATCCCCCCTCCTGAAGTTTGCAAAAAAGCGTTTTTTCGGTGTGTCATTTTTCAACAACAAAGAGTTGAGCAATTCACGAAGTTCAGCATCGGATAAACCTCTGCGCATCTGACCGTCTACTGCAACAGAGATCATTCCTGTTTCTTCACTGGTAACCACCGCAACGGCATCGAAATTGATACTTACATTCAATGCCGCCCTGTGTCTTGTGCCGACATGTGCATTGATCTCATAATCATTCTTCAACGGAACAATACATCTTGCAGCAACGATCCTGCCGTCTTTTATGACGATAGCTCCGTCATGAAGCGGCGTATTCGGATAGAAAATGCCGCACAGCATTTCATAAGTTGTTACGGAATCAATCGGCACACTCTGTTTCAGCAGGTCCCCCAACAGGGATTCCCGTTGGAAGATGATCAACGATCCCGTTTTTGTATCACTCATTTTTGCACAGGCACGACATACGGCATTGATACAATCCGTTATTTCATTGTCATTGTTAGAAGAAAACAGTACTCTACCGGAAAAACCGCCCTTTCCTGCGTTCTCCAACGTCTGTCGGATCTCATAGTTGAAAATGATGAAAAGGAACAAAATGAAATTGCCGAACATATTAGAAAAGATATATGAAGTTGTCTTCAGTCCGATCACGGTCGCAATAATGTAAATGACGGCCAGCAATATAAAACCTTTGATAACCTGAATGGATTGCGACTTACGCAACTGCATAAAGACACAGTAAATGATAAACGCAACAAGCAGGATATCCAAAATGTCCGTTATAGGATCAAAGTTTGACAGCAAATCACGGAATTGCGTTGCAAAGGTTTGCAGACTGTCTACGATTCTGTCAATCATTCATTTCATTCCTTTCTTTATTTTTTCAATCGATCAACGCAACGGCATGAGCCGCAATCCCCAGCATGGAACCTGTAAAGCCAAGTCCTTCTTCGGTGGTCGCTTTTACATTTACACAATCCACACAAATACCGCAAGCCGTTGCAATACGTTTACACATGGCGGGTATCTGTGCGGATAATTTCGGTTTTTGCGCAATCACGGTTGCATCAATATTTTGAACGGTGTAGCCTTTTTCGGAAAGTTTGCCGACAACATTCTGCAACAGAAGAATACTGTCCGCCCCTTTATAAGCCGGATCCGAATCGGGAAAATGCTTGCCGATGTCACCCAGTGCCGCAGCTCCGAGCAAAGCATCACACACAGCATGCGTCAGCACATCAGCATCCGAATGCCCCAAAAGACCGTATTCATAATCAATTTTCACACCGCCCAGAATCAGTTCTCTGTTTTCTGCAAAACGGTGCACATCATAACCGTGACCGATGCGCATTTATTTCACCTCTCAGCCTTCAGCCATTTCATGGCGCAAAGCTCTTGCGGCAGCCAATTTTGCCGCCGTACAAATCACCTTGGTTGCAATTTTCAGTTCTTCAACAGACGGACAGGACGGAGCCAGACGGATGTTACTGTCTGTCGGGTCCTTGCAGTACGGGAACGTCGCACCGACTTTAGTAATGGTAAGGCCGGCCTGTTTACAAAGTTCTCCGACATATTTTGCGGAACCGATATTCACATTCAGGCTGATAAAATAGCCGCCTTTCGGATGCGTCCAATCAGCAATGCCGAGATCGGTCAGTTCACGATCCAGTACTTCTTCCACAGCAAGGAATTTGGGACGAAGAATCGCAGCGTGCAGTTTCATGTGATTCTGTACGTCTTCAAGATTCTTGAAAACATGGCAGTGACGAAGTTGGTTCAGTTTATCATAACTGATGATCTGCATGGACAAACGTGCGGAGATCTCATTGATATTGCGGTTGGATGCTGCAATAGCGGCAACACCGGAACCCGGGAATGTGATCTTCGACGTGGACGCAAACTCAATAAAGTAATCTTCATGACCGTATTTTGCGGCGGTCTTCATGATATTCTTGAGTTTTGCATGTTCATCATAAAAATCGTGTACGATGTAAGCATTATCCCAAATCACACGAAAATCGGGTGCGGCAGGCGTCATTTTGGCAAGACGTTCCACGGTTTCGTCGGAGTATGTAACACCGTCCGGATTGGAATACTTAGGTACGCAGAACATACCCTTGACAAGAGGATCTTTGATAAGTTCTTCAACTTTATCCATATCCGGGCCGTTGCGTGTCATTTCAACATCGATCATTTCAAGGCCGAAGTGCTCTGCAATGGCAAAATGACGGTCATAACCGGGTACAACGGCAATGAACTTCGCACCTTCCTGTTTGCCCCAAGGAGCATAACCGCCTGCGCCGTGCGTCATGCACTGCGAGATATAGTCATACATAAGAACAAGGCTGGAGTTACCGCAAGCAATCACATTGTTGTAATCAACATCCAATATTTCACCGAACAGACGGCGGCATTCTTCGATTCCGAACAACAGACCGTAATTGCGGCAATCATCACCGCTGTTGCTGAACGTACCCGTATGATGAGTAACGGAGTTGAGAAAGGCCTCCGAAATATCAAGTTGCTCTCTGGACTGCTTACCGCGGGCCATGTTGATATTCAGCCCCGCATCAACGAACGCGTTGAACTTGATTTTATTTTCATACTCAAACTGGTCGAGTTCTTCGGGTGTGTATTCACTGAGTTTTTTCATAGTTTGTCACCTGCATCAAAAATAATTTTATCAGAATTCGGCAGAACCCGTGGTTCTGGGGAACGGAAGGACTTCGCGGATATTGGAAATACCGGTCAGATACATAACCAGTCTTTCAAAACCAAGACCGAAACCTGCGTGCTTTGTGGAGCCGTAACGGCGAAGATCAAGATACCACCAATAATCTTCTTCGCGAAGACCGAGTTCGGCAATTCGGCTCTGAAGAACATCCAGACGTTCTTCACGCTGGCTGCCGCCGATAATTTCACCGATGCCCATAACAAGACAATCCATTGCGGCAACCGTCTTTCCGTCCTCATTCAAACGCATATAAAATGCTTTGATCTCCTTGGGGTAATCCGTAACAAAAACGGGCTTCTTAAAGATCTTTTCCGTCAGGCAACGTTCATGTTCGGTCTGCAGATCGCAACCCCATGATACTTTATATTCAAAGCCGTCGTTGTATTCTTCCAGGAGTTTGATCGCATCTGTATAAGTCACTCTGCCGAAATCGGCATTTGCAACCGTGGTCAATCTTTCAACAAGACCGGTATCGACAAACTTGTTCAGGAATTCCATTTCCTGCGGACAGCAAGCAAGAACGTCTTTGATAACAAATTTAATCATATCCTCCGCAAGACACATATCATCCTGCAGATCCGCAAAAGCAATTTCGGGTTCAATCATCCAAAATTCCGCAGCGTGACGCTGGGTGTAAGACTTTTCGGCACGGAAAGTGGGACCGAAAGTATAGATCTTTCCGAACGCCTGCGCCATGATCTCACCCTGTAACTGCCCGGAAACGGTAAGAAATGCTTTTTTGCCGAAAAAATCCTGCGTGTAATCCACTTCACCGTTTTCGGTGCGAGGGGGATCAACGGGATCCAGCGTGGTAACTCTGAACATTTCACCGGCGCCTTCACAGTCACTGCAGGAAATCAGCGGTGTATGCGCATACAGGAAGCCGCGTTCATTAAAGAACTTATGAATGGCAAATGCAGCAGCGGAACGAACGCGCATTGCCGCACCGACAAGATTTGTACGGGGACGAAGGTGTCCGATGGTTCTGAGATATTCAACGGAATGTCTCTTTTTCTGCAACGGATACTCAGGGGTGGAATTGCCTTCAATGTCAATACTGTTTGCATTTATTTCAAACGGCTGTGCCGCAGACGGTGTCAGTAAAAACGTTCCGTCGATCACAACGGCAGCCCCGACGTTCAGTTTTGCGATCTGTGCAAAATTCTGCAACTTACTATCTTCGAAAACGACCTGGATGCCTTTGAAGCAACTTCCGTCGTTGATTTCCATAAAACCGAAGTTTTTAGACACGCGTACGGTACGGATCCAACCGCAGACGGTTATGCTTTGATCTGCAAAGCGACCGCTGTCAGCATACAGTTCTTTAATTTCAACTCTCTGCATATATATTACTCCTAAAATAAATATAATATGGAATTATAACATATTAAAAAACAAAATACAAGAGAATTACAGCATAAAATTAAAAGAATTCGTCTGTAATCTTGTCAAAAACAGACGAATTCTCTTCTTTTTATTCTCCGCGTTCGCGAATGACCATGCGAATCGGCGTACCTTCCAAACCGAACACTTCACGGATCTGATTTTCGATATAGCGTTGATAACTGTAGTGGAACAGATCCTTTTTGTTGACAAAGCAAACAAATGTAGGCGGTCTCGTGGAAGGCTGTGTCATGTAATAAATCTTGAGACGTTTACCTTTATCGGTCGGGGGTTGTACCCTTGCCTGTGCGGCAGCGAGGATCTCATTGAGTTTACCCGTGGTGATGCGCATTGCGTTTTGCGTATCCACATATTTGATAAGTTCAAACAATCGGTCGATCCTCTGTCCTGTTTTTGCGGAAATGAAAATGATCGGCGCATAAGACATGAACGAAAAATCATTCATCAATTTTTTCCTGTAAGTGTCCATGGTCGTGCCGTCTTTTTCAACAGCATCCCACTTATTAACAGCAATGATACAGGCTTTTCCCTGCTCATGTGCTATCCCCGCAACCTTGGAATCCTGTTCGGTAAAACCTTCCGTTGCGTCAATCATGATCACACAGACCTGCGCACGCTCCACTGCCGTTACGGCGCGAAGCACACTGTAATGCTCGATATTATCCTCAACCTTGGATTTTCTGCGCAAACCCGCCGTATCAATAAGCATAAAGCGACCGTGTTTGTTTTCAACATAGGTATCGGTCGCATCTCTTGTAGTGCCTGCAATATTGGAAACGATCACTCTGTTTTCGCCGCAAACGGCATTGACAAGAGAGGATTTTCCGACATTGGGTTTTCCGATCACTGCCACTTTGATGATTTCATCGTCACTGTCATCTTTCGGACAATCGGGAAGATATTTCAGCACTTCATCCAAAAGATCTCCCGTACCGTGTCCGTGAACGGCAGACACAGCAATCGGATCCCCCAGACCGAGATTGTAAAATTCATAAAATTCGGCAGGCGGATCACCGACACGGTCACATTTATTGACGCATAAAACAATAGGTTTTCCGCTTTTGAGCAACATTGCCGCCACTTCAGCATCCGTTGCCACGACACCCGTGCGCAGATCCGTCACAAAAATAATACAATCCGCACTGTCGATGGCGATCTGCGCCTGACGCCGCATTTGAGAAAGAATGATATCATCGGAATACGGTTCTATTCCGCCGGTGTCAACGATCATAAAAGTACGTCCGAGCCATTCGCAATCCGCATAAATACGGTCACGGGTAACACCCGGGGTGTCGTCAACAATGGCAAGTCGCTGACCGCATAATTTATTAAAAAGTGTCGATTTGCCGACATTCGGTCTGCCGACAACCGCAACTACGGGTTTTGCCATACCATTAACCTCCGATCAATGAAAATAAAGCATCAAACAATTGAGTGCCGCCGTCCTGAACGACCATAACCTGTGCACCTGTCTCACGCGCGACATCCTCAACGGTCAGATCATCCAGAAATACGGGTTCTTCGGCACTTCGCAACATAACGTCCGAAAAAAGAAGAAACTCGTCGGGTGCGCATTTTCCCCTTACACCTTCAATGAGATCGTGACCGCAGATAAGACCTGCAACAGTAACACTTTCACCGAATAAATGATTGATAATCTTGTGGACACGGATATGAGCAGAGGGATATTTTTGCATGAACATATCGCACAATTCCGTTATATACGGATATGCCGCAGCACCGGTTGCCAACGAAATATCTCTGTCAACCGTTGCAACTGCAGGTGCGTTTTCCATAGCTTGCAAAAAATCATCTTTGAGCAATGCCAACATCCCGACTCCGTTATCCAACTGACTGAAATCACCGTAATAATCTGTATCGGGAATCGGTTTTTCGGCGAGAATAAAGAATTCATCTGCCGCAAATGCGATCGCTTCACCGTTTTGATGCTTAAAATGTGCATTAAATTCATCTATACGGCGGATAACATCCTGCGCACTTTCACGTTCATAGCCGTGCAATGGATATAAATTGTCCCGGTGTTTTGTAAGTCCGACAGGAACTGCTGCAATACTTTGCACTGCGGGATACAGTTTTCCCAGTTGTTCAAGAGAATATGTCAGTTCTTCCCCGTCATTGATTCCGGGACACAGAACAAGTTGCGTGTTCAGACGAATACCGGCATCTGCAAAACGTTGCAACAATGCCAATGACGAACCTGCGTTCGGATTCTTCATCATCTTTACACGAAGTTCCGGATTCATTGTGTGCACAGAGACATTGATGGGACTAATGTGCATTTTAATAATTCGCTGCACTTCAGCCTCAGAAAGCCCCGTTAAAGTAATGTAATTACCGAAGAAAAAGGACAAGCGCGCATCGTCATCCTTAAAATAAAGACTGTCTCGCATCCCATCGGGCATTTGATCCACAAAACAGAAAATACATTTGTTTTTGCAAGCATGCTGACGGTCCATCAGATACGTTTCAAACTGCAATCCCAATGAATCCACATCGCCGTTATATTTAATCTTTCGATCTTTTGTTTTGTTTCGGCAATTGGTGAAAGTCAGATGCAACACTTCTTCAGCGGCATAAAAACGATAATCCAACACATCGTTGATCGGATTGCCGTTGATAGAAACCAAAACATCACCGTCACGCAAACCTTTGCGCCGACAGAGTGTTTTTTTTGCAACTTTTTCTATTTTTACAGCCACTGACCGTCACCTCATTGCACAGCAAAAAGGTGGGGAAGTGAGACTTCTCCACCGATTCACACAAAATAGCGGAATTCGACCAACCTGAAAAAATCAGTCTTCTTCAACAACAACGACCTGTCTGCCGTTGTAGTAACCGCAAGCAGCGCAAAGTCTGTGTGCTCTCTTGAATTCGCCGCACTTGGGGCATTTTTCAATCTGGGGAGCGCTCATTTTCCATACGTTGGAACGTCTGGAATCTCTTCTCGCCTTGGAAACTCTTCTTGCAGGAACTGCCATAATTTATAAACCTCCAAATTGTATTACTACTTTATTCACCCAACAACTGCTCAAGCGCAGCCAATCTGGGATCAATGACTTTTTTGCAACCGCAAGGGCCTTCATTCAGATCGGCACCGCACTGCGCACACAAACCTTTGCAATCTTCTTTGCAGACAAATCGAGGCGGTATGGCAAGCCAAATGTCTTCCGACACCAGGTCATCAACCAACAGACGCATATTTTCAACCTGTACATACAGATCGTCAAAGTCCTCGTCCTGTATTTCCGTGAGCAGAATGTGATGGACAGGCACCGTTGCATGGCGCACCAAAGGCTTACAGCACAATGCACATTGCGTTGCATAATCAAACGTCGCCTTTGCTTTGAGAGTAACGATACCGGTTTTGTTAAAAATCTCACCGACAACATGAACCGGTGTGGCAATGGATTCATCATCCAAAGAATATGAATAATCAATTGCAAGGGACGATCCGTCATTGTTAAACACAGATTCCAATTCAACAAACATGACGATCACCTCATTATCTCTTTTCCGAACCATGTAAATATAGAATCAGAAAGCAAAAGCAACAAATATTATATATGCTCTAAACGGTTTTGTCAACTGTTATTTTAAAAATGTGACAAAACAATTGCAATTCAATCAGATAATTTCGCAGCAATCTTTAATTTTTTGCGGAAGATTATCGACATCGGTAGATACGGTGAACACAAAATTGGTCTCACTGACACTGCTCAGACGCGAAACTTTCTCAAAGAAAACGGCCAGTTCATCATAATCCTTACCGCCGATCTTCAAAGTAGCATCCACAAGAATATCCGTGATGTCATGGTCGCCTGCGCAAATACCGCAAAGAAGACCGTAAAATGCATTGTAACCGCTGATGCCGTAAATATCGGTGGAGACAAGGCGTACTCTGTAACTGAGTTGATAGCGAAGTAACTCCTCTTTTTCTATACAGATAACATTACCTTCCGAAACTGCAAGAGCGTTGTTAACACATTCGATCAGTCTCTTCGTTTTTCCGCTGCCTTTTCCTCCGACGAGCAATTTAACCATAATAAATCAAGTCCTTTCTGTTTTACAATTTATATCAGTTGAGTCTGTCTGCCAATTCCGCAGCCAGATCTTCATATCCTTTTTTGCCGAGCAAAGCAAACATATTCTTCTTGTAACTTTCAACACCGGGCTGATCGAACGGATTTACGCCCAGGACATAACCCGAAATCGCACAAGCCTTTTCAAGGAAATATACCAGTTCACCGAATGTGTAAGCAGACATTTCATCCGCTTCGAGGATGATATTGGGAACACCACCGTCTGTATGCGCGAGCACAGTACCTTCAAAAGCCTTACGATTTACATAGGACAGCGTTTTTCCCGCAAGGAAGTTCAGACCATCCGCATTTTCTTCATCCTCTTGAATCACGATATCCGTCTTGGATCTTCCAAACACAACAACCGTTTCAAACAGATTGCGCAAGCCTTCCTGCACATACTGTCCGAGCGAATGCAGATCCGTGGAATAAATAGCGGAAGACGGGAAAATGCCTTTATTCTCCTTGCCTTCACTCTCGCCCATCAACTGCTTGAACCATTCATTCATCATCGTGTAGTCAGGTTCATAGCAAACCATCATTTCCGTTGTTTTACCTTTGCGGTACAAAATATTACGGATTGCGGCATATTTATAACAATCATTTGTTTCAAGATCACAGGTTGAATAGCGTTGCATGGCATCGGCGGCACCGTTCATCATGGCATCAATATCAACCCCTGCCGCAGCAATGGGCAAAAGCCCTACCGCAGTCAGAACGGAATAACGGCCGCCGACATCATCGGGAACAACAAATTCTTCATACCCTTCCCTGTCTGCCAAAGTCTTTAACGTACCTTTTGCTTTGTCAGTCGTTACGTAAATACGGCCGACAGACTGTTCTTTTCCGTATTTTTTCTCAAGAAGCGTTTTAAAAAGTCTGAAAGCAATCGCAGGTTCGGTTGTCGTGCCGGATTTGGAGATCACGTTGACGGAAAAGTCATGTGTTTCACAATAAGACAGGACTTCCGAGATCTCCGTGGGGCTGATGGAATTGCCGCAGAAAAAGATCTTCGGCGAATCATTGCAAAAAACATTATAATTTTTAGAACGGCAGAATTCGATCGCCGCACGTGCACCGAGATAACTGCCGCCGATTCCGATCACAACAAGAGCATCGGAATCCGATCTGATCTTTTCAGCCGCCTTTTTAATGCGGTCAAATTCTTCTTTATCATAATCAACAGGCAATGTCAGCCATCCGTGAAAAGCATTGCCGGCGGCATTGGCTTTGTTGTCATACAAAAAAGAATGTGCAACAGCAACTTCGTCGGCAAGAGCATCAAAATCTGCCTCATTGATAAATGGGTATAAATACTTGCAATTGAGTTTTAAGGACATATAAATGCATTCCTCCGAAATGTACATATAGATGTTAGAATGTTACCATATATTCTGCCGTTTTGCAAGTAAAAATACAGAAATATTTTTCGCAAAATTATTTTTAATTTTATTTTTATTCTTGTTTTTACAATAAATTGTTGATATAATAGCCCTGTTATTGTGACATAAAATTTAACTTGCGGAGGAAATCCATGCTCGACGACATGAAATTCAGAAATGCAGTCAACGGTTTCAACAAAAACGACGTGATGGCTTGTATTGAATCACTGTTACAAGAGAATGCAAATCAAAAGAAGAAGATCAAGGATTTGGAGGATGCGTTGTTTTTAAGTCGCTCCGAACTTGAACAAGTCAAGGCAGACAGCACTGCAAAAGATATGTGCGCACAGTGTGATGCCGCAAAAGCAGCACAGGCACAACTGGGTGCAGCGATGCTTGATGCTAAGAGATTCTCGGAACTTTTGCTTAAAGATGCGAATGACCGTTCCGCACAGGTACTGAACAATGCGGCAGATCAGGTGGCTGATTCAACAGTGACAGCCACTGCTTTGTCCGATGCATTAAAAACGGCAAAAGAAAACTTTATCGGTTCGCTTGACAGTTTGCAGGATGAATTGACTGCAATCATTCTGTCTTTCATGGAATTCCGCACCGATCTCGACAAAAAAGGACAGGAATTCAAATTTACGACCGATTTTGCAGGTGACGCAAAATGACACAGGCAACCTCACTGCATCTACATACGGATGCGTTGCGAGAAGCAATTCCAACGCTTCATGTCGGACAGAATATCTATCTGCACGGTACGGTTTTTACCGCACGTGATGCCGCGCACAAACGGCTATGCGCAATGATTCAGGAAGGTAAAGAATTACCGTTTCAATTAAAAGACGCAGTTATATATTATGCAGGCCCGACACCGACAAAACCGAACGGCAGGATCGGCTCCATTGGTCCGACCACATCTTCGAGAATGGACAAATTTGCCCCCGTTTTGCTTGCAAACGGTTTGGTTGCCATGATCGGAAAAGGCAATCGAAATGAAGATGTCTGTAATGCAATACGCTCGCATAACGGCATTTACTTTTGTGCCTCGGGAGGATTGGGAGCACTCATCAGCAAAAGTGTTATTTCCTGTGAGGAAATTGCATTTGCGGAACTCGGTTGCGAAAGCATAAAGAGATTAACCATCGAAGCAATGCCCGTCACCGTTGCAATTTTACCCAACGGTGATAATATTTTTGAGTTAAAGGATCAGAATGAACACGCAAAGAATTATTGAATTAAGAAAAAAAATCATAGAAAAAGAATTCAGCCGCATCAATTCCGAACAGTTGAAAGCCGTGACAACCGTCAACGGCCCGCTTTTGATATTGGCCGGTGCAGGCAGCGGAAAGACCACTGTGATCGTCAACCGTATCGCCTGTATGCTTCGTTACGGCAATGCTTATAACAGTACATACGTCGATGAGTGGGCAACGGATGCAGATATTGAAAAAATGGAGGCATATCTGAACGGCAACAGCGATGATTACGACAGCATTGCGCATATCATGAGCGTGGATGCTCCGAACCCCTGGCAAATTCTCGCGATTACGTTCACAAACAAGGCCGCCGGCGAACTCAAAGAAAGATTGCAAAAACTGCTCGGTGAAGATACAGGAAATGATATCTGGGCCAGCACGTTTCACTCTGCCTGCGTTCGTATTTTGCGCAGAGAATGCGAACAAATCGGCTATTCAAAGCATTTTACGATCTATGATACAGATGATGCCAAACGCGTCATCAAAGATTGTCAACAGCATTTCGGCATTGACGACAAATTTTTACCGATGAAAGCGATTCTCAACGTCATCAGCAGAGCCAAAGATTCACTCATTGATCCCGATGAATTTGCAAAAAGTGCAGGTGCGGACGTTCGCGCACAGCAGATCGGCCGCATTTATGCACGTTACCAACAGCAACTGAAAGCAGCAGATGCCATGGATTTTGACGATATTATCGTCAATACCGTCCGCTTGCTTGAAGAACACCCGGATGTACTCGACTATTACCGTAACCGTTTCCGTTATGTGCTTGTTGACGAATACCAAGATACCAACCACGCACAGTACAGACTCGTCAGCCTGCTTGCGGGCGGTCACCGTAATTTATGCGTTGTGGGTGACGATGACCAAAGCATTTACAGATTCCGCGGTGCGACCATTGAAAACATTCTTTCATTTGAAGAACAGTTCAAAAACTGTACCGTTATCCGTCTGGAGCAGAATTACCGTTCCACCCCCGTTATTCTTGAAGCCGCAAACGCGGTGATTCGTCATAACACCGAACGCAAAGGTAAAAACCTGTGGACAAGCCGCCCCGACAAAGATAAGATCGTATTAAAAACCTGCGACAGTGATATTTCGGAAGGTGTTTTCGTCGCTGATACCGTTGTCAACAATGCTGCTGACGGATATAACTTTTCAGATCATGCCGTTTTATACAGAATGAACGCGCAATCCAATAACATCGAGCGTGCATTTGTAAAAGCCGGCATTCCCTACCGTATCATCGGCGGTCACCGCTTCTACGACCGTAAAGAGATCAAAGACGCTTTGGCATATCTTGCAGTCATTTCAAATCCGAATGATACGGTTCGCCTTCGCAGAATCATCAATGAACCCAAAAGAGGGATCGGAGAAACAACCGTTTCCAGAGCCGTTGAGTTTTCCGGCAGACTCGGCATATCCGTTTTTGAGGTCATGCGCACAGCCGACGAATTTGCCGATCTTGCAAGAAGTGCCGCAAAATTGCGCGCATTCTGCGATATGATCGATTCGTTCAGAGAAATGCTTCTGACCATGCCTGCCTCACAGGTGTTCAGGGCCGTTATGAATGAAAGCGGTTATATCCAATCTCTTGCATCGGATCCCGCAACCATGGAAGAACGCTGCACCAACTTGGACGAATTGTTCGCCAACCTTGTTCGATTTGAAGAAGAAAACGGCGAAAATGCAACTTTGGAAGGTTTCCTCGAAGAAGTAGCACTGCTGACCGACATTGATAATTACAACGCAGATCTCGATACCGTAACACTCATGACCATGCACGCGGCAAAAGGTCTTGAATTCCCGTGCGTGTTTATCGTCGGCATGGAAAACGGCATTTTCCCCGGAATGCAAGCCATCACAAATGAGTCCGACATGGAAGAAGAACGACGCCTTGCTTACGTCGGTATCACACGTGCAAAAGACAGGCTGTATCTGCTCAATGCCGCCACAAGAATGCTGTACGGAAAAACGACATCCAACCCTCCGTCGCAATTCATCCGTGAGATTCCGCAGAAACTGATCGAAGACCGCACCGAACACAGAAGATCTCCCTATTCTTCTTATACAGGTCAGCCTTCAAGAACAGCAGGCGGCTATTCATCTTATTCGGGCAGCAGTTATGCATCCGAAAAAAGATCGTATGACGACGATGTTTACGCAACTTCTTCCTACACATCCGCACCGCGTACGGTCAACCGCGGATATACTGCACAACCTTCCCATTCCCCCGCCGCACAAAACAAAAGCGTCCCTGCCGTGCAATTCAAAGCAGGAGACGCTGTAAGACATAAAAAATTCGGAGACGGTTTTATTATTTCCGCGACAACACTCGGCAATGATCAATTGCTCGAAGTCGCTTTTGATTCGTGCGGCACCAAAAAGTTAATGGCAGTCGCGGCAAAACTCGAAAAAATTTAATTACCGAACGGTGTGTTGATGCGCGAGTAACGGAAATTGGTAATTTCTTGCTCCTTATCAAACCGATATATGCTGAGCATCAGTCCGATGCCGATGTACAGACAAAGGTTTGAAGAACCGCCCGCACTGTAAAAAGGCAAAGTAATACCGATCACGGGCAATAACATCAGACACATACCGATGTTTATAATCATCTGCCCTGCGATCATGGCGGACATTCCGTAGCACATCAAAGATGCGGCATTATTCCGTGATTTCCGACCGTTATAAACAAGTTTAGCGGCAATGGCAACCAAGAGTGCAAGTGCAACAAAACCGCCTATAAAGCCAAGTTCTTCGGCAAATGCGGAAAAGACCATATCGTTTTTGCTTTCCGGCACGATGCCTGCTTGGGTGTATTCACCGTTGAACAGCCCTTGACCTAACAAACCGCCGTTGCGAATGGCAGCCATACCGACTTCCTGCTGATACATGATATCTTCATACAGTTCAGGATACAACAGGCCGAGGAAACGGTTACGCTGTATATCATCAAGCACGTATTTCCATGCAAACGGCAACAATGCGCAAACACCGGCAATGCCGATGAGAAAATACCGCAAACCCACGCCTGCAAAAAACATCATCACAACGAATATGATCATAAATACAAGTGCACTTCCCATGTCACCCGATACGATAACAAGTCCGATCGGGACGATCGCGTGCAGACAGAGGAAAACGATGTGTTTGAACTGCGACAATCTGTCTTGAACAAGTTCAATGTGCATACCGAAAGTGATGATAAAACCGATTTTCAGCAAGTCCGACGGCTGAAAATACAGCCCCGTAGAACCGAGCACCAACCATGTCTTAGCATCGGGACGAGCAGGCGGTCCGACACCGACAGCGAGTGTTGCAAACATGAGCAACAAACATACACCGGCGATAAGCGGCACCAATTTAAAAATCAAATTATAATCAATGAATGAAATAATGATTGCCGCAGTCAGTCCGAGCAAAACGCCCAGCAACATGGTCAGGCCGTCTCTGGACAACCAACTCCCCTGTTCGGCTTCAAACATGGTTGCACTTGACACGATAAGTACACCCAAAGCGGAGGCCGCAACACAGAGCAACAACAGTATTTTGTCGGTTTCTCTGTAAACCGTTTTTAATGTATTCAGGATGCGTTGCATCGAATCGTCCTTTTCAATTTTTTCTATATTATAATTGCTTTTGCTTCAATTTGCAATATCAAAGTTACGGAGAATATTATGCAAGAATTTTTTTCAAGAAGTGAATACGACACGCTCAATATCGCCAAGGAGTTTGCTTCGCACTTAAAAGGCGGCGAAGTGATCGCTTTTATCGGCGGTCTGGGCATGGGTAAAACCGCTTTTGTTCGCGGAGCCCTGCTCGGCATGAACAATGATTCACGTGTTTCAAGCCCGACTTTTGCCCTTGTCAATGATTACGGCGGAAATCCGAACGTATATCATTTTGATATGTACAGAATCACGGATGCGGATGACCTGTATTCCACGGGGTATTTCGATTATCTGCGTGATGATTCCGTTCTGTTTGTGGAGTGGAGCGAAAACATCAAAGAATTCTTACCTAAAAATACTATTTATATTTCATTCAGCAAGACGGATAACGAAAACGAAAGATGTATCACGATTTATACGGAGGCGGAAAAATGAGAATACTGGCACTGGAATCCTCTGCCGTTTCTGCAGGTGCGGCAATCTGCGAGAACGGAATCATCAGAAGTGAAACATTCATCAATAACGGTTTGACGCATTCTCAGACGCTGCTTTCCTTGATCGATTCCGCATTGAATAATGCTTCGTTGACCATGAAAGACATAGACCGTATTGCTGTTTCCGCAGGTCCGGGCTCATTTACCGGCATACGAATCGGTGTCTCATGTGCAAAAGGTCTTGCGTTTGCGGATGACATTCCCTGTTACGGCATTTCAACTTTGGAAGCAATGGCATGGTCGGTATCCAACCAAGACGCACTCATCTGCCCGATGATGGATGCAAGATGCAATCAAGTATATACGGCGCTGTTCAGATGCAGGAACAATACCATTGAACGGTTGACGGCCGACAGTGCCATGAAAATCGATGAATGGATCGTTGTGTTGCAGGAATACAATGAAAAAACCGTTCTGCTCGGAGACGGTGCAACGGTGTTCTGCGAGACACTGCAACAGGACGGTATTGACATTCAACTGATCTCACAGGCAAACCGTTATCAGCACGCAAGCGGTGTTGCACTGGCAGCATGGAACCGCCATGAACAAGGCATTCTGCCGATTCACCACGAACATCTCGTTCCCTGCTATCTGCGACTTTCTCAAGCAGAACGGGAACGACAGAATAAAGAAAAAGGAGTACAAAACAAATGATAGCATTGAGCAGTGACCACGCAGGTTTCCCCTTAAAGGAAGCGATCCGCGCTTATTTTGATGAAAAAGGGATCGAGTACAAGGATTGCGGTGCTTACTCCGCTGATTCCGTCGATTATCCCGCACAGGCAAAAAAAGGTTGTGACAGTGTCGTTTCCGGAGAATGTGAGAAAGCCATTCTTTGTTGCGGAACGGGCATCGGCATCTCTATGGCCGCAAACAAAGTAAAAGGCATTCGAGCCGCCTGCTGTTCGGATTATTTCAGTGCAAAATACACCCGTATGCACAACGATGCGAACGTGCTTTGCCTCGGTGCCCGTGTCATCGGTGTCGGTGCGGCATTGGAGCTGGTTGACGTGTTTCTGAATACGGAATTTGAAGGCGGTCGCCATCAAAGACGTGTCGATCAGATCATGGAACTCGAAAACAACTGAATGCAACAAAAAAAACAGATGTCTGCAGTACAATGCGGCATCTGTCTTTCATTATTGAATCAACCTGTTTTTCTTACAATGGAAAATACATATTTTCCGTCGGGACTTTTATGAGATGAATCATAGGTAAATCTTGCATCCGAACAAGTTACCGTACCGTTGGAAAAATCAAAACTGACATCACGAAAATTTCTGAATGTTCGTCCCAATGCGGTAAAATAGGCTTCCTTCATGGTATACATTTTCCAATATTGCAACATTTCCGCCTGCATATCGCACACGTCATAACGTACGATATCTGCCAACGAGCGAACGGTGGTCGCAAAGATCTGTCGCAATTCCACATCGGAAAACAGCCTCTGTGCTTCTGAAAACCGAAACGGCTCCATTTTACGGCAATCAATGCCTATGGGGACTTTGTCGGCTGCACAGCACAAAAAATCACCGTTCATACTCAAGCTGAAATAAGCCGAAAAGTTACTCACAAGGCAAAGCTTGTTGATGCCTGTCAGTATATTGAATGCAAATTCGGGGGCATCCGTCAGCGCAGACAGACACTTTCTTGCAAGCATTTCAAAAGCAACGGCATTTCGTTTTTCTTCATCCGTTTTCATAGCAAGAATTCTTGACTGTCTGTTGGGAGACAAAATATCAAAAGTTTCCTTGTACATCTCAGGGGAAACCGAACTGAGTTGAATACTTTTACAAACCATAAATCCAAATCTTTCTCTTCAGAACAAAATCATTCGTCGGACTGCCTATACAGTTTACAGATCTTCTTTGCCTTTTCCTGTACCATCGTTTGCAGGTTTTCGGGAAACACAACGCGGGCAAATTCACCGAATTGCATAATGTAAGACACAAGACCGTCGGTAACGGTCGCCGTAAAACGAACCTTAAACCAACCGTCACGGTCGCTTTTTCGCAAATTGACGTTTTCACCGAATCGATCCAATATCTGTTCCAATATATTGCCGTCACATTCCAACTCAACGACATCCGTCGTACCCGTGAACATATTGAACACTTTACCTGCATAATCAGCAGCATTGAACCGAACGGTATACGGACTTACTTCGCGAAACGGTCGAATCGCCTCATCCAACACTTCCACGGAATGAATGCGGTCGATTCGCAAATGCATCAGATTATCATATTTCGCATTGTTTGCGATCAGATAATAATGATCGTTTGACCAGATCAGCGCGTAAGGACTGAGCACAAAGGTGCGGCTTTCTTTGCGGGCTGTGTATTTTTCACCGAGCACACGTCTGGCATATTGCAATGACACGCGCTTACCGCTTTTGATGGCAGAATCCAATGCATCTATGGAATAATAGATTTCCTCATTGGTACACTTTGGCCGCGCATCAATGTAGATCTGCTCTTTGAGCTTCTTTTCCTGATATTCACTTGCAAATTTACCGATCTTTGCAACAAGACTTCTTGTTTTGGCGGCAGAAATAAAATCAGCCGCCTGCACAGCATCCGAAAGCAATCGAACTTCGGCAAGTTCAAACGCCCGAGAACCGAGAAAATAACCCTTTTTCGGTGTTGTTGTACTGATGATATCCATTCCGTATTCCCGAAGGATGGAAATATCGCTGTATAATGACTTGCGCTCTGCGGTGATGCCGCATTCTTCCAGCCGATCAATGATATCTGCAGAGTTCAGCACATGATCTTCATCGGAGTAACGCTTAAAAATATCCGCAAGAACAAGCAATTTGATCTTTGAATTTGCATTTCCTGCCAATTCGGCTCACTCGCTTTCTTAATAATGCATCTGTGCGTTGATCTCTTTGAGCATATTCTCATCCAGTTTGACCAGTTTTCTGTCGTAGGTAAGAATACCGTTCACTTCAAATTCAACGTCACTGACCTGCGTGTATACCGTTGCACACAGACCTTTTTTGATAAGCGGAATGATCTGCGTCTTAAACAAGATTCTATAAGCCTTGGACAGCATCTTTTCGGAGTTAAACATAATATATCCGAACGACTTTTTCTTGTTCCATACGTGACCGTCGATAATGCGGGAATAGCCGCCGAATTCACTCAAAACAAACGGTCTGCCGTCACGAAGCGGCAAGGTAACGGGAACGATATATCTGTGAATGCTCTTGAAATCCGGTCCGTGCTGATCGTGCCATCCGCTGGCATGGTCAACAAAACGTGAGGGATCGTACTGTTTCACTTCATGACCGATACGGTATGCATCAAACTGTCCCCAACCTTCATTGAACGGTACCCAGCAACAGATCGAAACATGATTGTAAAGTGCATCGATCATGCCGTGCAATTCTTCTTCAAAGTTGGCTCTCCATTCAGGCTTTTCGCGGCTGAATGCTTTATACTTATTATCTTTGACCGAAATACTGAGGTTCGGCAATACACCTGCAAGCAACTGACCGATGAATTTGCCGCCCGAAACCATATCCTGCCACACAAGCATTCCCAAACGGTCACAATGATAGTACCAACGTGCAGGTTCGATTTTGATATGCTTTCTGAGCATATTAAAACCGAGTTCTTTCATCTTTGCGATATCATAGATCATGGCTTCATCGGTAGGTGCTGTCAGACCGCCGTCGCACCAATATCCCTGATCCAAAAGACCGTTCTGAAAATAAGGTTTGTTGTTCAGGCTCAAACGGGGCAATCCGTCCACGGTCTGAACGGAGAATTTACGCATACCGAAATAGGACATGACTGTATCAACAGCCTTGTCACCGCAGTAAGCAGTCAGGCGAAGATCATACAGTTTCGGATTTTCCGGACTCCACAGTTCATAATCCGACAGCGCGAGCACATCGGATTCCGCAATTTCCTTTTCAAGAAGCACATTTTCGCCATCAAGCACCTGTGCTACAATTCTGTCACATACACCGACCAAGGAAAGATCAATTTTCAACTGATCTTTATCAATATCGGGAAGCAATTTGATCTTTTCAATATGTGTTGCGCTGACACCTTCCAGCCACACCGTCTGCCAGATGCCGGATGTTGCCGTGTACCAGAAGCCGTGTGACTCCAAAGTCTGCTTGCCGCGTTGCTGCCACCCCTCATCCGTCGGATCATAAACAGCCACACGAAGTTCATTTTCACCATCCTTGAGCACATCGGTAATGTCTGCGGCAAAAGGAAGATAACCGCCGATGTGTTCGACCACAAGTGAACCGTTCACATAGACTTTGCACTGCCAATCTACCGCTTCGAAATGCAACAAAATGCGTTCATTTGCAATTGTTTCATCTACTGTGAACATTTTGCTGTACCAAAGAATCTCATTCGGCTTCAACTGTTTGCAAACACCGGAAAGTTGTGATTCATAAGCAAAGGGTACAAGAATTTTACCGTCAAAAGAAGCAGGAGCCGTGTCCAAAGAATTACCCAATGCATAGGAAAAGTCACCGTTAAGATTCTGCCATGCAGAACGGACCATCTGCGGTCTGGGATATTCATTCAAAGGACAACTTCTGTCCACATCGTCATAAAACTTGGTTTTGATATAATCCATCTTGCGCCTCCAAATTGATTTGTTAATATTGTAATAGATTTGCAAAAAAAAGTAAATATCTTTTTGAAATTATTGACAAATAAGTTTTTTATGCATATAATAGTATTGTCTTCGGGGCGGGGTGCAATTCCCCACCGGCGGTAAAAGTCCGCGAGCGATTGTCAGATTGGCAATTGCAGACAGGGTGTAATTCCCTGACCGACGGTACAGTCCGGATGGAAGAAGGTTTTTTTCACGTCCCGAAAATGGGACTTTTTTCTTTTTTTGGGAGGATTCATTATGAAAGACAAACACGCAAACATCCTTAAAACGGTAGAACTGGCCATGTTGGCGGCATTATCCGTCGTGCTGATGCTGTTGGTCCGTTTTCCGCTGATACCGAGTGCCGCATTCCTTGAATATGATATGGGGGACGTTCCCGTGCTGATCGCAACCTTCCTTTTCGGCATCATTCCGGGGCTTGCCGTGCTTGTCGTGGAGTGTCTCATTCAAGCATTGACAGTCAGCTCTGCAAGCGGTTGGGTTGGTTTCGTAATGCACGTTTGCTCGTCGGGCGTGTTTTTGCTGGTTGCCGGTCTTATTTACAAGAAACTGCCTTCATTGAAAGGTCTCATTGCAAGTCTTGCCGCAGGCAGTATCGTCATGACTCTTATCATGATTCCGCTGAATCTGATCTTTACCGTACATTTTCTCGGAACTCCTCGAGAAGTGGTTGTAGATATGCTTGTACCTGCGATCATTCCCTTCAATCTGTTCAAGGCGGTGCTCAATTCAGTAGTAGCAGGTCTCGTTTTCATTCCGTTGCAAAAGATTCTTGCAATAAACAACCTTTTACCGAAAAAAAAGTGATCGAATTCCAAAAAAAAGTGTTGACATCTTGCATAAATTGTTGTAAGATGTTTTATGCAAAGTTAATAAACTTATAAAGAGTGGCGGAGGGAACGGCCCTGTGAAGCCCGGCAACCTGCATTTGCAAGGTGCCAAATCCGACGGTTTGACCGAGAGATAAGTTCAAAAGCTCACGGCTGATCGTGAGCTTTTTTAATTTCATGGAGGAAACAATTATGGCAAAACATTTTTTTACATCCGAATCCGTAACCGAGGGACATCCCGATAAAATCTGCGACCAGATCTCCGATGCAGTATTGGATGCATTGCTTGCGCAGGATCCGACTTCCCGCGTTGCGTGTGAAACGGTCTGCACAACGGGCATGACCATGATTATGGGCGAGATCACCACAAGTGCAAATGTGGACATTCCCGCCATCGCAAGAGAAGTGATCTGCGATATCGGCTTCAATTGCCCCGAAGCAGGATTTGACGGACACAGTTGTGCAATACTTACCACATTGGACAAGCAATCCGCTGACATTGCACTCGGTGTTGACAATTCAATGGAACTCAAAGACGGCGAACAGGATGCATATAACCAGTTCGGCGCCGGCGATCAAGGCATGATGTTCGGCTATGCATGCAACGAAACGGAAGAACTGATGCCGCTTCCGATTTCCATTGCGCATAAGCTCGCTCTGCAGTTGAGTGCAGTCAGAAAAGACGGCACACTCGATTACCTTCTCCCTGACGGCAAAACACAGGTAACCGTTGAATATGAAGACAACAAGCCTTTGCGTGTGGATACGGTCGTCGTTTCCACACAGCACAAAGCAAGTGCAACACTCGAACAGATCCGCAAGGACATCATTGAGAAGGTCATTCTTCCCGTGATCGACGCTTCCCTGCTTGATGAAAATACCCGTTATCTTGTCAACCCCACAGGCCGTTTTGTTATCGGCGGCCCTGTCGGTGATTCTGGTCTTACCGGACGAAAGATCATTGTTGATACATACGGCGGTTATGCAGCACACGGCGGCGGTGCATTTTCCGGCAAAGACCCGACAAAGGTGGACAGATCTGCGGCATATGCTGCCCGTTATGTTGCCAAGAACATTGTTGCGGCAGGTCTTGCAGACAAATGTCAGGTCGAACTTGCCTATGCCATCGGAGTTGCAAAACCCGTTTCGGTTCTTGTTGATACGCAAGGCACAGGCAAGGTCTGCGACGGACTTCTTTCCGAAGCGGTCAGCAAGGTGTTTGATCTTCGTCCCGCCGCAATCATCGAGAATCTGCAACTGCGCAGACCGATCTACCGTCAATTGGCCGCTTACGGTCACCTCGGCAGAACAGATCTTGATCTTTCTTGGGAAAAAACCGATAAGATCGATGCACTTCTTGCAGCAGTAAAATAAAGTCACAAAAAAAGATGTATCCGGGAATCCGCGGATACATCTTTTATATTGATCCATCAGTTATGCACAGAAAGGCAAGCAGTTCATTGCATATGAATACACATCAAAAGAATCATACATATACGGACCTGCCGTTGCAGCAAAAACAACGAAAATGATTACATACAGAATTGATAAGACCATGCTGATAATGAAAGAAATGAGCGCCATTTTTCCGTACGCTTTTGCGCAGATCGGTTGATCTTTTTGCATTACGCAAAACAGAATCAGACCGACAATCGGAAAGAAGAAACACAACACTTTCAAGCCAGTACTCGGGACATCCGGTTTCGACGGTTGGTTTTGATAAGGCTGGTTTTGATAAGATTGATATTGCTGACGAAGATTGGTACCGCACTGCGCGCAAAATACGGCATTGGGTTCTGTTTCAGTTCCGCAATTCGGACAATATGACATTTCCATTCTCCTTTCAAGAGCAGACTTTATAGTTTCAGTTTATCAAAACACAGAAATATTGTCAATATGAAAAAGCTGTATTGACTTAAAATGAAACAGGTGTATAATAGTTTTATAAAACAGATGAAAGGTGATAAATTTATATGGCAGAATGCAACCATGATTGCTCCAACTGTTCCGCAAAGTGCGATTCACGCGAACAGGCATCGAGTTTTCTTGCTCCGATGAATGAGCATTCCAATATCAAAAAAGTGATCGGCGTTGTCAGCGGCAAAGGCGGTGTCGGAAAATCCTCCGTCACTTCCCTGTTGGCAGTCGAAGCAAAACGCAGAGGCTTTAAAGTCGGCATTCTCGATGCTGACATCACAGGTCCTTCCATTCCCAAATGTTTCGGTATTACCGAACGTGCAACAGGCAGTGATCTCGGCATCTTCCCTGTGCTCACAAAAACGGGAATTGAGATCATGTCCGTCAATCTCTTGCTTGAAGATGCATCGGCCCCTGTTGTTTGGCGAGGCCCTGTGATCGCAGGTACCGTTAAACAGTTTTGGACGGACGTTGTGTGGAACGAACTTGACTACCTGTTCATTGATATGCCGCCCGGAACCGGTGACGTACCGCTGACCGTATTTCAATCCATTCCGCTGGACGGCATCATCGTTGTCACAACACCGCAGGATCTGGTTTCCATGATCGTTGAAAAAGCCGTACGCATGGCAGGCATGATGAACATTCCCGTATTGGGATTGGTTGAAAACTTCTCATATTTTATTTGTCCGGATTGCAACAACAAGCACTATATTTACGGTGCAAGTAAACTGGATGAAGTTGCAAAGCGTTTTGCAATTGACACAACATTACAAACGCCGATCAATCCGAAACTTGCGGCCGCCTGTGATGCCGGCATGACCGAACTTGCAGACACCGAATTTATGTCTGACTTTGCAGACAAGATCATAGGCAAATAAGATATTATAAAAAGGACGGCTGTATTATGAAAATCGTGATTTACAATGAAGACGTTATGCAGAACCTGCCCGCACACAAAAAAGCGTATGCAAACGGTCTTCACAATGAATTAAAGTCAATTTTTGCAGAAGAACACGATGTTTCCACCGTCACACTTGCAAACATCGAAGAAGGCTTATCCAAAGAAGTGCTCGACAAGACAGACGTTCTCATCTGGTGGGGACACATTGCGCACGACAAAGTTCCCGATGCCGTCAATGAATATGTCTGCAAGCGTGTCAGCGAAGGGATGGGTGCGATTTTCCTGCATTCCGCGCACTTCTCAAAACCGTTCACAACGCTTTGCGGCACACCGTGTTCCCTGCGCTGGCGAGAAGCAAACGAAGCCGAACGCGTTTGGACGACCGATCCGTTTCATCCGATCGCACAAGGTGTTGAACAGGGATTCCGTTTGGATCATGAGGAAATGTACGGCGAACATTTTTATATTCCCACACCCGATGCTGTCATCTTTACGGGATGGTTTGAAGGCGGAGAAGTGTTTCGTTCGGGTTGCTGTTTCCACAAAGATAACGGCAGATTCTTCTACTTCCAACCCGGTCATGAAACATTCCCGATCTACAAGGATAAAAACGTGCGCCAGATTCTGCAAAACGCCGTAAAGTGGGTAGCAAAACAAGGGCCCGAAAAATCCGACTTTGAGGGCAACCCGAAATGCCTGCATCCGATCAAACCGCCCGAAAAATTCAAGCGCAACCGTTTCCTTTATAAAACAGAAGAATAAAATAAAACCTCACAAACACAGCAAAATGATGTGTTTGTGAGGTTTTTTATTAACGCATACAACAAGTCCCTCTTATACTTTTATTACCCTATGAAATTACACTACTCTCAAACGATCGCTGTATGTCCGTGATGCCCGGTTCCGTTTTATTACCTTATTGAATTACACTACTCTCAAACTATTCGCTCCACGCCTCCGCAATGAACTCGTTTTATTACCTTATTGAATTACACTACTCTCAAACATGATGTTGGCTTTGGCTGATTGTGACAAGTTTTATTACCTTATTGAATTACACTACTCTCAAACGAGCCGGAGGAATGTGTTGTACAGTATCAGTTTTATTACCTTATTGAATTACACTACTCTCAAACTTGCACACTGTCTTCTTCGACTAATATTCTGTTTTATTACCTTATTGAATTACACTACTCT
>JAFQKN010000163.1 GCA_017396895.1 Clostridia bacterium | reverse complement strand
GCAATCACCGTGCAGGCATGGTCGCCGATGCAATACGGTTTCTTTGAGGGGTGTTTTATTGACAATGAAAAATTCCCCGCACTCAATGCAACACTGCAAAGAATCGGGGAAAAGTACGGCGTTTCAAAAACAACGGTCGCGCTTGCGTGGATTCTGCGGCATCCCGCAAAAATACAGCCCGTTACGGGAACAACGATTCTTTCCCGTCTTGCAGACTGTCTGCAGGCAAGCAATGTACGCATCACGCGCGAAGAATGGTATGAAATCTACCGCGCAGCCGGCAATGTATTGCCGTAATACGGTTTTGGGAATTTGATTATGAAGAAAAAAACGTTTTATACGGAACTTTCCTATGCCCTCGGACTTATCATTATGGCGTTTGCCGCTTCATTTACGGAAAAAGCGGATTTTGGAATGTCTATGGTGGTGGCACCTGCATACATATTGCATCTGAAGGTGTCGCAATATCTGCCGTGGTTCACATTCGGAGTGGCGGAATATGCATTTCAGGGCGTGCTGATCCTGTTGATCGTTATCATCATGCGCAAGTTTAAGCTGTCCTATCTGTTTTCATTTGTGACCGCCGTTTTGTACGGCACATTGCTGGACTGCGCTATGAAGATCGTCTCTTTTTTGCCCGAAGACACGGTGGTGCTGCGCATTGTGTGGTATCTGCTCGGCACGGTGCTGTGTTCTTTTGCCGTGTCCCTGTTTTTTCATACTTACATCGCACCCGAAGCATACGAACTGATCGTAAAAGAATTCTCTCAAAAATTCAATTGCAACATCAACAAACTCAAAACCGCTTATGACTGTGCAAGCGTTGCTTTGGGCATCATCATGTCGTTTTGTTTCTTCGGCTTCGGTGTGTTCAAGGGCGTCGGCATCGGAACGGTTTTGTGTGCCGCATGCAACGGTTTTCTGATCGGTCGGTTTTCCAAACTGCTCGAAAAGCATTTTGAATTCAAGAACCGATTCAACCTTGAAAAGTATTTTAACTGAACGGCGCATTCAGATCTTCTTTTTCATCAATCCGTGTTGGTTGCAGTAAATATATAAATATCCTCTGCCGCGCAATTGCATTCTGGTTTCGGCATTGCCTTCGGGATACAGTTTTACAAATTGCACACGGTCGCTTGTAACAAAAGCCGCAAATGAAATGTAATGCTGTTTGCTCATTTCGTGGTCGATGGTGATGAAGTGTTCATCTTCCACCGCTTCAATGCGGATCGGATGCGCTTCATCCGTTTCTTCCGCTTCAAGCGCAGGCAGGGTGATCCCGCAACAACTGACAACAGTTGCCCCCGTTGTGTGAATGATGTTTCCGCACACGGGGCAAACATAGAATTTTGAAAACAGAATGTTGGCAGACGTGTTTCTGTTGGTGACCGTTTCGCCCGACATCAGTTCCATGACCGATACCCCGAGGGCTTCACTCAGCGGTTCGATCAGTGAAATATCCGGCAATCCTTTTGCCGTTTCCCATTTTGATACCGCTTTACTGCTTACGCCGATCTGTACTGCCAGTTGTGATTGAGTGAGGCCTTTGGCTTCGCGCAACTTTTTAACGGTAGCACCTGTGATGTATGTGTCCATGTGCTGATCTCCTTTGCGATTTATGAGACCATTATACCCACTGTGCGCGGAAAAGGCAACCTACGAACGGTGGAGAAAAAAGCACAGGTGTTGTTGTGTTGACGTTGCGGCACAATTACAGAATGATTGTATTGACAGTATTCATATAAAGAATTATAATAAATACAAGTCATAAAGGAGGAGTATGTTTATGTATGCTTTTTTTCAAAGAGTTGCCGCCTTGTTTGTTGCGTGCATCGTATATCTTGCAGGTCTTTTGGGCATTTCGGATATTCCGTTTGTTGAACCTGTGGAAGATTTCAAGGTGACCGCCTATGTGCGCGGTGATTATGTGCAGACCGCAGACAGCCTGTATGCGGAAGATTTTGATATCATTACCGACGTCATTCTTTTTGAATGTGCATCTTTCAACAGCGACGGGGAAGTGGTTTTTGATGAAAACAAGCTGGAAACAGCACTTGCCAACATCAGAACAGCCGTCGGTGACAGGAATGTGCATATTACATTGAATCTGTTGGGTCCGACAGCGCAGACATCTGCCGCAACGTGGGAAGAACAGATGGAGGCACAAAGCATCGAGCACAACAAAGCCTTCGCAAGCGGTGTGCTGGAAGACAATATTCTTGCCGTGCTTGATCGGTATGATTTTGACGGTGTACATTTTGACTACGAATATCCGCTTTCCGAGGATGCATGGAAAGGTTACAACCGTTTTCTGGTGTCGCTCGACAAAAAACTGGGGGATTACACCCTCGGTGTCGCGGCAAGCACGTGGAATTTTGACTATTCCACGGCGGCCATTGCTGCGGTGGATACGTTTGAACTGATGATCTATGATTTTTTGGATGCAAACGGACGTCACGCCACGACCGAAGGAATGATCGAAAACGTGAACGCAATTGCATTCGAGGGAGTTGCACGCGAGAAAATCAACATCGGTCTGCCGTTTTATGCCCGCCCCACGGATCTGGATGCCTACTGGCACGCTTACAACACGTATTATGAAGGAATTGATGCAGACGGATGGTATCACTGCGAGGAAACAAACAAGGATTTTTGGTTCAATACCCCCGAAGTGATTGCCGAAAAAACCGAATATGCCCTTGCAAACGGCTATGGCGGTGTGATGGTGTGGCATTATAACTGCGATCTGCCTTCAAGCCATCCCGATTCTCTGTTCGGAGCCATCGGAACGGTCGTGAAATGATTTTGCATATTTCTACCGGAAGCGGAAAACGGCATTTTTTGTGCCGTGAAAGAGGAATTTTGACTTGAAAAACCAAACAAAAGAAAAAAAGACCGATCTGCGCAAAAAGGATATACCGATGTATGTGTTTATGGTGGTCACGGCTATACTGATCACGGTCACAGGCGTGATCTACAAGCAGAGTTTTCTGCGAATGCTGCCGTTGTATATCTCGTTGAGCGTGGGATTGTTTCAATCGCGCGTAAACCGTTTCAGCACGCTCATCGGCGGGTGCAACTCGGTGCTGTATGCGATCGTATATTTTTATTATCATCTGTACGGCTCGGCACTGTATGCATTGTTGGTATCCTGCCCCATACAGATCCTGACGTTTGTGCGTTGGAATAAAAACAAATGGGAGCAATCCACCGTTTTGCGCCGCATGACGGTCAAGCAGAGACTTGCGGTGACGGCAGGCTTCGGTATTGCACTGGTTGTGCTGTGGTTCGTTTTGCCGCTGTTGGGCTCTGAATATGTATTTCTGGACAGCGCATCTTCGCTTTTGGGCATTCTGACCTCGTTTTTAACCATGTTTGCATTCGTTGAATACACGGTGTTCATGTTGGCAGGCTGTGTCGTGAGTATCGTTCTGCACGTGACCATGTTGCACAGTTCTCCCGATATCATGCCGCATCTGGTCTATTCGGTCTATTCGCTTGTCTGCGTTTTTCTGTCCTGCCTGCGCGCACGAAAACTGTATGCCGATCAGCAGAATCGCATCGGAGCATAGTTTTTGTTGCGAATTATGAAAAAGATGATATAATAAAATCAGAATCCCATTTTTTTCAAAAGGAGGAAAATGAAATGTTTGATATTCTCATTGCCGTGCTTTCGGTGTGCGTGTTTGTTTGGTGGACAAAAATTACGTTCAAACTCGCGTGGGGAACAGCCAAGATCCTGGCAACCGTGCTTGCGGTGTCGGCACTGGTGGTTCTGATCCTTTGTCTTGTTTTTGCAGGCGGCTTGCTGTTGCTCATCCCGCTTGGGCTGTTGCTTGGGGCGGTCGGCATCATCAAAGCGGTTGCCCGCTGAAAAAAAGTTTAATTCACAGCAGAAAGAAGGTTGTAAAATGAAAAAAATGATGAAAACGGTCAGCATCTTTATGGCAGTGTTGCTGTTGGTGTGCAGTTGTGTTGCGCCTGTCAATGCCGTTTCGGTTTGGGACGTATTCTGGGCGGATGAAGAAGAATCCGCACGCGGCATTATCATGCAGCCGGGTGCAGATGAAACACAGCGCAATTTTTCGTGGTATATGCCGCAGGACGTAACCGAGTGCAGTGTGCTTGTCAGCACCAATGCGCTGATGTTGCAGGCAGAAGAATATGAAGGCGATGTGATCGACTCTTATCAGGGCGATAAGGTTGCAAAAGTCACCGTTTCCGAACTGGAATGCGGAGAAACATATTACTATGTCTGCGTTTCGGGCGAAGAAAAGAGCTCTGTGTATTCTTTTGAAACGGTGGAAGATGATGCATTCTCCGCCCTGTATATTTCTGATATTCACATTTCGGGCGACAGCAGAGACAGCGTAAAAGATACGTCTTTTGCGTTTGCGGATCTGTTGGCACAGGCAAGCACCCGTGCGGATCTCAACCTCATTCTTTCTGCGGGCGATCAGGCATCGGACGGTTTGCGTGCGGAATATGAAGGGCTTACATTCTCACCGCTTTCCCGCGGGCTGAGTTTTGCCACCACCATCGGCAACCATGACCGCAAAGGTGTGGATTACCGCTATTTTACCAATCTTCCCAATGAAGAAACGGGTATGGTCAGTTCCTATCAGGGCGGCGACTATTGGTTCGTCAAAGGGGACGTTCTGTTTTTGTGTCTGGATTCAAACAATGCAAGCGGAACGGATCACCTGTGTTTTATGAAAAATGCGATCCGTGAAAACGCGGATGTGCGTTGGCGTGTTGTGATGATGCATCACGATCTGTACGGCGGCACCATCGAGCACAGAGAAAGCGAAAACAACCTGCTTCGTCTTTTGTATTCGCCTATGTTCGATGAATGCAATATCGACCTTGTTCTTCTGGGCCATTCCCACCATTATTCCGTAACGGATGTGGTTTACAACGGCAAGAGCGTGCAGGAACTGACCGACGGCTGTGCGATAGAAAATGCACAGGGGACGGTCTACATGGTGTCCGCTTCGGTCGGTCGCCCGCGTGAAGCCGAGGAAATTCCCTACAGCGATCTCATTGCCTTCGGTATGGAGAAATACACAGACCGTCTGTACAATATTATTGACTTTTCTGCCGATGCCATTACCGTTTCCACTTATGAAATGAACGGCGAAGAAGTCGTGCATTCGTTTACACTTACCAAAACCGATGATTACACAGCACCGCAGATCAGCATTTTCAGAAAACTGTTTTCCCGTTTTGTGAATCTCATCGGCACAATTTATGCCGTATTCAACAATATCGGTGTTTTCTCCGATCTGAAAGAAGACGGCTTTGATGTTGCACTCAAGGATGTTGTTTTTTAACGTAAGGATCGAATTATTTTTGCAGTTGTTTTTTGCGCCGTTGCGCGTGGATGATCATTCCAACAGCACCGAAACTGTTGAGGGCACAAACGAGTACGCCGCAAACGGTGTTGATGATGTATTGAAAGTTCGTATCATCTCCGAACGCATTGAGCATGGCCGCCTGCAATGAAAACAGAGCCATGTTGGCGGCGGTCAGGTTCAGATTTCGGATCGCACCGTCCAGCGGATCGTGTCGGTTGCGGTTTGTGATGACACGCATCAGCGCCGTTGTGAAGCGGTAGAATGTGTAAGCGGCGATCGCATAGAGTCCCAAAGAGGTGTACTGTGCGCTCGCGTTCATATGGATCATGCGGTAGACAAGAACCGTCATACCGCCGTTGAGCAGTAACATCGTGATGCCGCAGATCTGAAAGGCTGTCCAGCCGATCAACAGTTTTTCTTGGCTGTCCGATTGCTTTTGTTGCCTGTGTTCAAAATGTACCAAAACCATGCGTACCATGCACAGCAGCAGGTAGTAAAAACCGTTTGCAAAGAACCATTCGGAACGGCTTTGAAAACCGCTTACGAACTGGAATATGCAAAATGCACCGTTGATACAAAGATTCAAAATCAAGGATTCACGCAGGGCAAACTGTATTTTGTGCCGGTCGTAGAACTGTTTGATCTTTATGAATGCACTTTTGCTGTTGGCGATCAGTACTGCCGTTGCGTAGGCAGACAGAATGTAAACGGGTACGGCCAAGGCAGAGGTTTCTTTTTTGAGCATAAACACGGCAATGAGCAAGCCGTATGCGGGAATCGGCAAAAAAAGAGTAATGATCTTTCCCGGAAAAAGGAGATGTAAAAGCAACGATCTGAGTTTTTGTTTCATAATGATTTCTTCCTCAAAACAGAATAAACCTGTGAAAAGATCACAGGTAAAAACGGTGTATCGGTTGCATGCTTATTTGGGGATGTGTGTGCTTTTTTCAACGATTGTGCGGTTTTTCTGTTCGAGTTCGGCCTGCTGCAGTTGAATGCGCTCCTTGGCCTGTTCAATGCTTTCGCCGTTGCGTGCGAGCACCTTTGCAACAAATGCATCTTCCACTCTTTTGTAGGCGGAAACAAATGCATTTTCGATTTTTGCATATGTACCTGTCACTGCTTTTTCGATTTTTGTGTATGTGTCCATTATTTTGCTCATTTTTGTGTGCCTCCTTTTCTTTACAGGTTGTATTGTAAGTAACATTTGTTTATATTATATTTTTCAATTGTTATTTATTTGTTAAACGCAGAAAATAATGATTGCCATTTGCAGTGCATTATGATATATTGGAAATATATCGGTCAGGAGGAGATTTGTTATGTATGCCATCATCCGCAAGATCATGACTTTTTTGTTATCTTTCCTTGTGTTTTTTGCATCGCTGTTTTCCATGGGTGAGGTGTCTTTCACGGTGGAAATGCCTTCACTTGATGCAGGTGCACTCGGTCAGTATGTCGATCCCTTTACGGGTACGGGCGGTATGCCTTACATGAGTGGTATGACCTACCCCGGTGCCACGGCTCCCAACGGGGCGGTCAAACTCAGCCCCGATACGGGTATCATCGGCGGCAAAAAACTCATCAACAACTGGGCAAACGGCGGTTACTCATACATTCACACGCATATCTCCGGTTTCAGCCATACCCGTCTTTCGGGAACGGGAGCCGCTGACATGGGGCATTTTCGTGTTATTCCCACGCTCGGTAAAAGAAACGCAAAGGCGTTGCTGTTTACGCACGATCAGGAAATTGCTACCGCAGGTTATTATGCGGTCAATCTGCCCGAAATCGCTTGCATGGCAGAACTGACGGCAACGAGCCATGTCGGTGCGCACCGCTATACGTTCCGATCTGACAAGGATGCAAGGCTGTATCTGGACGTGACCTCGTTCATGCCCAACGGCAAAACCATGGGCGGTGAAGCGTATTACAACGAAGCCACGGGAGAACTTACGGGCAGTGCAACGGTCGATACTGCTTTTGCAGGCCGCTACGGCGGACTCAAAGCCTATTTTGTTGCCGTGTTCAATAAAACACCCGTATCCGTGAGCATCCCCGATGCAAGCGGTGACGATGTGGGTGTGGATGTCAATTTCGGCAATTGCAAGAACGATCCCGTTGAAATGAAATTGGCCATCAGTTTTGTCAGCATCGACAATGCAAGAGAAAATCTGCTTGCCGAAACGGACGGACTTGATTTTGAAGGCGTGCGCGCCAAAACGAGAGATGCTTGGGAAGACAAACTTTCTTTGATTACGGTCGAAGGTACGGACGAAGTCAAGGGCAATTTCTATACGGCTTTGTACCACACCATGCTCATGCCCACCACCTACACCGATGTAAACGGTGAATACCTCGGATTCAATCAGACGGTCGGCAAGGCGAACGGCTTTACCTATGTTTCCGACCTGTCATTGTGGGATACATTCCGCAATGCAACCGCTTTGCAGACACTCATTACGCCCGAACTGCACAACAGTGTGCTCAACTCTCTGCTTGCCATGGCTGAGCTTTACGGTGCCATTCCGCGTTGGCCGTCGGGCGGCGGTGAAACGCATTCCATGTTCGGCAGTCCCGCCAACATGGTGTTCACCGAAAGTTATCTCAAAGGCTATGACAATTACGACGCGGAAGCGGTTTATGCTTACATGAAAAACGAAGCCATGACCGACTTCGGCGGTCATAAAGGCAGAGTCAACAATCAGTATTACATGGAATACGGCTATATTCCGGCTGATCTGACAGGTGACGATATGTGCGTCAGCCGTACGCTGGAATATTGCTATGCCGATCACTGTCTTGCCGTTCTTGCCGAAGAATTGGGACACACGGAGGATGCCGCATTCTTCTATGCACGTTCGCGCAATTACGAAAACCTGTGGGACAGCGAAAACAAGTGCTTCAGACCGAAAAACGCGGACGGCACGTGGTATAAATCCTTCTCCAAGAGTGCCATCAGTTTTGTGGACGACATTTTCGGCACACAGTTTGCGTTCGGTTATTGCGAAGGCGGCGCAAGACACTGGCAGTGGGCTGTCCCTTATGACACACAGGCCCTCATTGTCCTTTACGGCGGCGAAGAAGCCTTTGTTGAGGAACTCAGCAAATTTATGAATGCCGCAAACATGATGCGCAATGCGCCCATTCCGAGCGACGGTTACTGGCACGGCAATGAACACGATCTGCACGCGGCCTACCTGTTCAG
>JAFQKN010000162.1 GCA_017396895.1 Clostridia bacterium | reverse complement strand
CTTCTTGACCGCGGTGTCGGCATTTACTGCGCAAGCGGAACCGATCAGCCGCAGGTGCGCGAAGAAGCGGGACTGCTCAACCTGCAACAGTATTTCGGTGAACATATTTACGGTGCGCTGGACGAACACGCACAGCAGTGCTCCAAGGAAGTGGTGCTCAAGACCTTGCTCGAAAAGAACGGCATCAAAGGCGAAGAACTTTTGTCATTCGGAGACGGCCCGGTTGAGATCGATCTGGTTGCAAAACTGGGCGGATATGCCGTTGCCGTTGCCACGGATGAACAAAAAAAATACGGCATCAATCCCGTCAAACGCGAAAAACTGCTTGCCGCAGGAGCGAGCGTGGTCATTCCCGATTTTTCAAAACCCGAAGAACTGCTCAACTTTCTTTTCGGTGAATAACACAGAACAAGAAAACGGCTTCGCCGTAACGCGGCGACTGTTTTCGATTCGTCCATCTCCGAGCACGTGAAGCGTGCGTTCGCCAGGGACATACAATATTTTTTTACTTTATAGAAAACGCAGTTTCCTATAAAGTTAAAAACGGTGCACCGTCGGTCAATTCCGATGATGCACCGTGTTTAGTTGCATTTATTTTTTAAGCCCTGCAAAGAGTTTTACATTGTCGAAGCAATAGGTGTATTTGCCGTCTTCAATGCCGTGTACGATCTCCACCACCTTGTCATTGTAGGGAGTGGGAACGCCCAGTTTTTTGCCGTATGCGCAAACAACACCGTTGATGGCGTCGATCTCGCACTTTTTACCCTTTTCAAGATCCTGCAACATACTGGCTTTGAGCAGTCTGTGCTTTTTGATAGCAAGAGGCAGGATCATAAATGCAAGTTTCTTTTTGATCGGGCCTTTGTAGTCAAGCAGTTTCACGATGTCCTTGCCCTGTACGGGTTCGATTGTTACGCCTGCCGCACGGGAGACATCAATGCATTCCTTGATGATGTTCTGACAGCAGACACGGGAGTCTTTTCCCTCTGCCGCGTCACCGAACGTGCCGCCCATCACGGCTGACATACCGGAAAATGCGGCATTGATGAGCAGTTTCGACCAACGCGCACCCATGAAGTTTTCTTCCACGACCACCGTGCACATACATTCAAGAATTGCTTTTACTTCGTCCAGTTTTTTATCATGTTTTCCGTTCATTCTGCCCAGACCGAAGGACAGTGCGTCCGCTTCACTGGTCAGTTCTGCAACACCGGGTTCTTTGAGCGTTGCTCCCCACGCAACGGAGCAGCCCATGGTGCGGTCCTCACCGACCACTTCACTGACGGAAAGTTCCGGCAGGCCGTTCTGCATGGTGCACACGACACCGTCTGCGGCAAGATGCGGCAGCAGAAATTCCAGTGTTTCTTGGTTGTTGAGCTGTTTTGTCATTAAGATAATAAGATCGTATTCGCCTTCCATTTCTTCGGGAAGCAATGCGCTGACGGGCTGAATGAAATCCACCGTACCCGTAATGTGTGCGCCGTTTTCCTTGAGGGCGGCAATGTGGGCTTTGTTGCGGTTGATAAGATCGACCTGTTTGCCGGCTTTGGTAATGTAAGCGCCCAGCACCGTGCCGAGGGATCCTGCACCGTAAATGGCTGTTCTCATGATCTGTATCTCCTTTGTTTTCTTATTATTCCAATTTACAGTATAGCATTTTGATTTGATAAAAGCAATGCCGATTGCTTAATTGTGAAGAAAAAAACAAAATTATACATTTTGCACTTGCAAAGCAACATAAATAATGATAAAATATATCACATTGTAATCATCAGAGGAGGATGGAGAAATGAAACCTATCAATGCTTTCTATCGCACATATCAGGTCGTTATGCGCGGTGCCGCTTATGCTTTGCCGTGGAAAAGCCCCGAATTGTTGCAGGGCGCAGGTGCTGTCAAGCAGTTGCCCGCACTGATCAAATCCAAAGGATTCAAAAAGATTCTTGTCGTTACCGACGGCGGCATTACCAAGATCGGTCTTGCACAGCCGCTTTATGATGCGCTTGACGAACAGGGCATCGGCTATGTCGTTTATGACGGCACCCAGCCCAACCCCACATTCGACAACATTCATGCCGCAAGAGATCTCTATATCAAGAACAATTGTGAAGCAATCGTTGCATTCGGCGGCGGTTCTCCCATGGACTGCGCAAAGGCCTGCGGTGCTCTCATTGCACGCCCCAACAAACAACTTCCGCAGTTGAGAGGTCTTTTGAAAGTCCTCAAGCCCATTCCCACCCTGTTTGCAGTTCCCACAACGGCAGGCACGGGTTCGGAAACCACGGTTGCCGCTGTTGTCACCAATCCGCAGACACATGAAAAATATGCCATCAACGATCCGTCACTGCGCCCGAAGTATGCGGTTCTCGATCCGGAGCTTACCTACGGTCTGCCCAAGCACATCACCTCCACCACGGGCATCGATGCGCTCACCCATGCGGTTGAAGCATATATCAACCATGCCAACACCAAAGAAACCTATGAATGCGCGGAAAAAGCGGTGCAGTTGATCTTTGCAAATCTGAAAACCGCTTATGACGACGGTAAAAATACGCAAGCGCGTTCCAATATGCTCATGGCTTCCCACCTTGCCGGTATTGCATTCACAAGAGCCTATGTCGGTTATGTTCATGCGATCGCACACAATATGGGCGGCCTGTACGGAGTGCCGCACGGCCTTGCAAATGCCGTTATTCTGCCTTACGTGCTTGAATACTACGGTGAAACCGCCGCAGAAGGTCTTGCAAAACTTGCTGATTTTGCAGGTCTTGATACCAAGGACCTGACGGTCAATCAGAAAGCCGCGTTGTTTATCAAATCCATCCGTGAACTCAACGCAAGCATGGCCATTCCCGAAAAACTGGATGTCAAGGAAAAGGATATTCCCACCCTCGTTGCACGTGCACTGCAGGAAGGCAATCCCACCTATCCCGTGCCGAAGATCATGGACAAAGCCGATTGCGAAAGCGTCATTCGCCGTTTTGCCAACATCATCGAATAAGTTTGTCATACAAAAATCAGCCCTCGGGTTTGCACCGTCGGGCTGATTTTTTCATGCAATAAAGTTTGTTCGCGGCATATACTGATTTTTTTGATTTCAGTCTTCTGCTTTTCGCGGACCGTCATAGGGGAAGGTGTCCATCAAACGCAGTTTGAACAGATTTGCCTTGTGGCGGCGGTCGATAGCCTGTTTTGTCTGCTCGTCGTCACATTCGCCCGTGCGGATATACCGATCAAGTACGGCATAGGTAAAACCGAGATTGTCTTCATCCGTTTTTCCGCAAAGTCCGTCGGACGGTACCTTGTCAATAAAACGGTCGGGAAGTCCCGCACATCTTGCCATTTCTTTGACTTCTGCCACGGTCAGGTTGGACAGGGGGCTGAAATCGCCTACCGAATCACCGTAGCGGGTGGAATAACCCACCCAATCTTCGGAGAGATTGCAGGTGTTTGCCACGCGGCCGTTAAAGGTCTGTGACACGGCATATAAAGTGCTCATGCGAAGGCGCGGGGGCAGATTGACGATTGCCTGATGACTCATTTCTCCGATTTTTCCTTCAATTTCGGCACACAGGGCATCGTAAGCGGTCTGAATATTGATCTCAATTGCGCGGATACCGAGGGTTTTTACAAGATCACGTGCGACGTCAATATCCGATTGTGTTCCGTTGGGCATCAAAACGCCGATCACGCGGTCGGTGCCCAGTGCTTTTGCACACAGTGCGGCGGTAATGGAACTGTCCTTGCCGCCGGAAATACCCACCACGGCATTGCAATCGGGGCCGTTGGCGGCAAACCAATCGCGGATCCACGCAATGCAATCATTCATAACAGTGTTGGCACAAAAAGACATAGATTCATCCTCCGATTTTATATGTGAGTGTATTGTACAATATTTTTTAATATTTGTAAATCCATGTTTTTATATTGACATTATTTTAAATTTGGTTTATTATATATTCTTAGGATAATTATGAAAGGTTGCTATATAATGACTGATTCCGATAAATTCAACAGTGATTTTGATTCTTTTTTACAAAATATGAGAGCGTCTGCAAATGAAAATGCGAATGCGAATGACAGCGCATCGGCAGATGATGCGGGACATGGTGCACCGCAGGGCTCATCGGACGAGACGACCGTTGCAGATGAAGATGCGTTTTCATTTGATGCCAGTGTGCTCGGTGAAGATGAGCAGGTTGAACAGGGCGAAAAGGCAGTGTATGCCGAACCCGTCAAACCAAGGAAAAAGAAAAGAGCACTCAAGGCTGTTATTGCCACCGTTGTTGTGATTGCTTTGTTGGTAGGCGGCGGCTATTTCTTGTTGGACGCTTTGTTTGACAGATTTAATTATGTTCCGATTGAAAGCCAGACCGGTAACTCCGCAAACGGTGAAAATGCCAACATTATCGAGGGGGATGAACCGACAGGTGATCCGAGTCTGGAACTGTCCGAGGATGAATACGGTTCTCTCATTGAACTGCTGGATGCCAACGCAAGAGAAAGCGGCGTTGTTATGTCTGACGAAAACGTATGGAATGTTCTGCTGATCGGTGCAGATGAAATTCTCTCCGAAACCGTCGGCCGTTCCGACTCCATGATCCTTGTGTCCGTCAGCCATTATACCGATACCATCGTACTGACGTCGTTCATGCGTGACAGTTATCTCAAGATTCCCGGTTACGGCTACAATCGCATCAATGCCGCACTGTCCTACGGCGGCGTGTCCATGCTGGCAGATACCATTGAGTCCAACTTCGGCATTCACGTGGATAATTATGCCATGGTCGATTTTGATTTGTTTATCGATATTATTGACGCGATGGGTGGATTGTATCTGACGCCGACCGACAGCGAAACCGATTATATCAATCAGATCATGCGTCAGTTGGGACGTTATGATTGCGTGATCGAAACACCCAATGAGCCGACGCTTTTCAACGGTTTCCAAGCGTTGTATTATGCACGTATCCGTTACATAGGCAGATCCGACTTTGACCGTACGGAACGTCAGCGCAAGATTCTTTTGTCTGCAAAAGACCGTTTGCTGACGATGGAACTGACGGATATTGTGGATCTCATCAAAGAATTCATGCCGCGCATTACCACCGATATCGATTCCAAGACCTGCATTTCTCTTTTGTTCTCCGCATTCAAAATGCTCAGCGGTTATGATATCCAACAGCACCGTATTCCGATGGATAACACGTTCCGCGATGCCACCGTCAGCGGTATGCAGGTGTTGAGTATTACTGATTTTGAAACCAATGTCGATATGTGGATGGATCTGGTATACGGTGACGGTGATCCCGTTTCTGCGGAAGATGCCGCAACGTCTGCCGAAGCCAACGGTTCCGAATCGGATGATTCACAATCGATCGGATAAATTTGCTTTATTCATAAAAAAGTTGTTCATGGCGGGTTCGCATAAGGATTTATATCCCTATGTGAGCCCGCCTTATGCGTAACTCTCTTTATTGTTTTTTTGATTCAGTTTTGTGTCGGTTGTTTTTCAATGAATTTTCAATCTTCAAACGTAAAATAAGAATAATGACGGAGGGATCGTATGCGGCTTTTACTTGTGGAAGATGAAAAAAGAATGGCACAGGCACTGTGTGAAATACTACGCCTTGAAAAATATGATGTTGATCATTTTGCTAACGGCTGTGACGGTATGACCGCCATTGAAAGTGACGTGTATGACGTTGTTATTCTTGATGTTATGCTTCCCGGAATGAATGGTTTTGAAATTGCAAAACAAGCCCGAAAAAAGGGGATTCGCACGCCGATTTTGATGTTGACAGCCAAAGCGGAACTGGATGATAAAGTCAGCGGACTTGACAGCGGGGCGGATGATTATCTTACAAAACCTTTTATGACAAAAGAATTGCTTGCACGGATTCGTGCGCTTTGCAGGCGCACTGTCAATACCGCAGACGGCACATTGCGCTTTGCAGATATTGTTTTGGATGAAAGCACCTGCACGCTTTCTTGCACGACCACTGCGCAAAGTGTGCGTTTGAGTGAAAAAGAGTACCGGATCCTTGCTTATCTGATGGCAAATCAAGGGCATATTCTCACCCGGGAGCAACTTGCGGTCAAGATCTGGGGATATGAAAATGACGCGGAATACAACAATGTGGAAGTATATATGTCCTTCACACGCAGAAAGATGAATTTTGTCGGCGCAAAAGCAGAGATCAAAGCTGTGCGCGGTGTCGGTTATGAATTGAGGTGCGGCGATGTTTAAGAGGTCGAGGAAAAAGATCGTTGCCGCAATTATGAGCGTTCTGACACTTCTGTGGGTGGGGACGCTTTGTGTGATCTATGTGTCCAGTTATTTTGAAGTTGCGGCGACAAATCGGGAAATGTTACGTGAACACGCTGAAAGGTATATATTGGAAAAACCCATGGGCGACGCTTTTGATCCGATGAAACCGGGCCCCCATTTTGATGCAAACCGATTCAAATTATCCACCTTTTATTCTGTTGCCGTGACCTATGATAATGCGGTAATAGACATAAAAAATGATGCTTCCGCAGTTTACACCGATGCACAGCTTGAACAAACCGCCATGCAGGTACTGCAAAAAAACAAAGTGTACGGCGTCATTGACGATCTGATCTATTACAAAGCAGATAAAGGCGGATACTTGCTCGTTGCATTTATGGACAATACCATTATCCGCGAAAGCATGAATACTCTGTTCAGATATACGTTGATCTTCGGCGGTATTGCCATTGCATTTTTATATTTTGTTGCGGTTTATCTGGCAAAAAGGATCGTTATGCCGCTGGAGGAAAGTTACCAAAAACAAAAGCAATTCATTTCGGATGCAGGGCACGAATTAAAAACACCCGTATCGGTGGTCAGTGCCAATGCCGACTTGTTGGCGCGTGAGATCGGTGAGAACCAATGGCTTGCCAACATACGCTATGAAAATGAGAGAATGGGACAATTGGTCGGACAACTTCTGGAACTTGCACGCACGGAGAATGTGAAGCCTGCAATGCAACAACTTGATTTCAGCCGTCTGGTTGCCGGAGATGTGCTTCCGTTTGAGAGTGTTGCCTATGAAAACGGTTTGATACTCAAAACGCAAATTGCAGACGGCATTTCTGTGCTCGGTAATAAAACGCAACTCAGCCAGCTTGTATCCATTCTTGTCGATAATGCCATTCGGCATACAAAAAACGGAAAAGAGGTTTCGGTCTGTCTTACACAAACACGGAATATGGCTGTTCTTTCGGTTGTCAATGAATCGGAACCGATTCCGAAGGAACAAATCTCACGTTTGTTTGAACGCTTTTACCGTGCGGATGAGAGTCGCAACAGGGAGGATAAACACTACGGGCTCGGTCTTGCGATTGCAAAGGCGATCTCGGAAGCGCACCACGGAAAAACAGAAGTATCTTGCCGTGACGGAAAGATATTTTTTACCGTACAATTTCCCAAACCGTAAAAACGAAATCATTTTCAATCAATCTTCAATCTTCCTTCTGTACAATGAGGTCATCAATGTACGGGAGGATTTTTTTTGGCTTTTCAGACCGTGTTCAAACGATGCGAATTGAAGTATATCATAACGCTGCAACAAAAGGAAAAAGTGCTTGCGGCCATGCGGCCGTATATGATTCCGGATGCCTACGGCCGTACCACTATACGTAATATATATTTCGATACCGACACATATTTATTGATCCGTCGGTCCGTTGAAAAACCTGTCTACAAAGAAAAATTGCGAATCCGCAGTTACACGAAAGCAGAACCGGACAGTACGGTGTTTGTTGAACTGAAGAAAAAGTATGAGCATACGGTCTATAAACGCCGTATTTCACTTCCCGAAGCAGAGGCAATGGCTTGGGTTGAACGCAAAAAGGAATGCAGTCAGCATACGCAGATATCCG
Source organism: Clostridia bacterium (assembly GCA_017396895.1). Lineage (GTDB taxonomy): Bacteria > Bacillota > Clostridia > Oscillospirales > Acutalibacteraceae > RUG806. The sequence continues at coordinate 9,087 of JAFQKN010000162.1, read as the reverse complement.
AAGAAGTTGATTATTTTCTTGATTATTATGAAACATTGCATCCGACCGTGTTTCTTTCTTATGAACGGGAGGCATTTTATGCAAAGGAAGATTCGGATTTTCGTGTGACGTTTGACGATACCGTTCTTTGCAGGCAAGAAGATCTGTCTTTGGAGGCTGATGTGTACGGAACACCGCTTCTGCCCGCAGGAACGGTTCTGATGGAAATTAAATGCGCGGGCGGTATCCCGTTGTGGATGACAAATATACTGTCGGCAGAACGCATTTATAAAACATCGTTTTCCAAATACGGAACGGCATATCAGAGAATTATTTATCCGACAATAAAGGAGTACGGTGTGTATGGTAAATCCAAACAAAAACTATGAAATCAATACCTCGTTCGGTTTTTTCGGTCGCGAGGTGATTAAAACTCACTTTATCGGAGTGGGCGAGGATATTTTTGAACTGGCGGAGGCATATATGTGTCCGCACTGCAATAATGCGGATATGATTGCGATCAGTTCAAAGATCGTTTCTCTGTGTCAAAAGCGTGTGGTGTATAAAAAAGATATGAAACTGTGTCAGCTTGCAAAATTTCTCTCCAAATTCGCAACAAGCAATGATACGGGAGTCGGGGTGAATTGCGTTTGGAAAATGCAATATGCAATCGATTATTGCGGCAGACTAAAAGTGTTGCTGGCCGCTGTGTGCAGCGGTCTTGGAAAACTGGTCGGAAAGAAAGGAATATTTTACGATATCGTCGGTATTGAAATACGAGGGCTTGACGGATTTTACGATAAGAGTTTTCGGCAATACGGTGAATACGGAATACAGATTCCCGTGAACTGCGACGAATTGTGCGAAAAACTGTCTGAAAGAATAGGGGTTCCTGTTTTTATTGCAGACGCAAACGATTTTACGAGAGATATTTTCGGAAAGTCGGGCTCGGTTACGTATACCGATGCACAACTGTGCGAGATACTCCGTGATAATCCGGCAGGTCAGTCGGATCAGTGTACCCCGTTTATTATTATTAGAAAGGTTGAAAGGTGATGGATTCTTTTTTCAAAGGTTTATTTGATACGGATCTGACTACAGTTATCAGTGTGGGCGATTTTATGCTTTGCCTCGGTTGCTCCCTTGTTTTTGGCATTGTAACGGCACTGACGTATATGTTTCGTACCCGATACACGAAAAGTTTTGTGGTAACACTTGCATTGTTGCCGGCTGTGGTCTGTGTTGTTATCATGATGGTCAACGGCAATGTCGGCACGGGTGTTGCAGTTGCAGGTGCATTCAGTTTGGTGCGTTTTCGTTCCGTCCCCGGCACGGCAAAAGAGATATGTATGCTGTTTCTGGCAATGGGCACAGGACTGATTGCAGGTATGGGGTATCTCGGTTTTGCAGCCCTGTTCACACTTGTGATGTGTCTTGTGTTTTTGGTTTATAATCATCTGGATCTCGGCGCAAAAAAGAATGCCGCGATCTACAAAACAATCACCGTTGTGATTCCCGAAGATCTGGATTATACAGGTGTATTTGATGATGTGTTCGGAAAATACACAACCTCATGCGAACTTGTGCGTGTAAAAAGTACGAATATGGGAAGTATGTTCAAACTTACCTACAACATAACCTTACGTGATGCCGCTAAGGAGAAGGAAATGATCGATAAACTCCGTTGCCGCAACGGCAATCTTGAGATTACCGTATCCAACAGGGAAACGGTAACGGCAGAACTTTGATCGGGAGGTTAGGCGGAATGAAAAAGACAGCGGTTTTTATGATTTTCCTTTTGTTTGTCTGTTTTCTTGCGGGGTGCACAACAGCCGATGTTACCCGGGAAACAGTTTCTTACGATGCGGTCGATAACAGCGGTGCAGCGGTCGGAAGTTCCGCTGTGCAAACAGAAGGAACCGTTGCAACCGAAACGGCAACCGAGGCAGAACCGCTCCGTCAGGCAACGGAAGACGGTATGTTTACCGCGCGCGATATGCGAACGGACTATAATGAAACAGACAGTGTGAAGATCCTGCTCAACGGCACCTCGGCACAGGCTGATTCCGACAGTGTGAAAATATCCGATAATGTAATTACCCTTACGCAAGAAGCGACCTATATTGTTTCGGGCACTCTCACAGACGGTATGATCATTGTCAATGCGCCCGATACCGCAAAATTGCAGATCGTTCTGGACGGTGCGGATATTACGAGTCAATCTTCTGCTGCGTTGTATATCCTTGAAGCGGATAAAGTGTTTGTTACACTTGCACAGGGGACGACCAATACACTTGCAAACGGCGGCGCGTTTACAGCGATTGACGAGAACAACATTGATGCTGCCGTGTTCTCAAAACAGGATCTGACTTTAAACGGTACGGGCAGGCTGACGGTAACGTCTCCTGTGGGGCATGGCATTGTTTGCAAGGATGATCTTGTTTTGACCGGCGGAACGTATGCTGTGCAGTCCGCCTCGCACGGAATGGATGCGAATGACAGTGTGCGCATTGCCGGTTTGACGGAGCTTGCAGTTTCTGCCGGCAAGGACGGGATCCACTGTGAAAATACGGAGGATACCTCGAGAGGATTTGTTTATATCGCTGACGGTCAGTTGAATGTTGATGCACAGGGAGACGGAATTTCAGCCGGTGCTTATGTGCAGATCGAAAACGGTATGTTGGATCTTCTGTGCGGTGGCGGCAGTGAAAACGGCTCCAAAGCTTCTTCGGACGGATACGGTTATTATATGGGTGGCGCACACGGTGGAATGCGACCGGGCGAATCGCCCTATACGGCGAACGAAACGGAAGAAAACAGCACAAGCATGAAAGGAATAAAAGCTGTCGGTAATATTCTGATCAACGGCGGTTGCTTTTCTATCGACTCAGCTGATGATGCGCTCCATTCCGATGCGTCCCTCGCCGTCAACGGCGGAACGTTTGAGATCGAGTCGGGCGACGATGCTGTTCATGCGGAAGATACGCTGACTGTTTCGGGCGGTATATTCCGTATTACTGAGAGTTATGAAGGGCTGGAGGCATTGCATGTTGTTGTTACGGACGGTGATATCCGTCTGAAAGCAACAGACGATGGAATCAATGCCGCAGGCGGAACGGATGCAAGCGGTACCGCGGGCGGCCGGGACGGTATGTTCGGCGGCGGACCGGGGGGCAGACACGGCAATATGTTTGGTTCTTCCGACGGCAGTATTGTTATATCCGGCGGAACGCTTTACATTCATTCCTCCGGCGACGGTCTGGATGCAAACGGTACTTTGGAGATCGCGGGCGGTCATACGACCGTAGTCGGGCCGACACAGGGGGATACCGCAACACTTGACTATGATGTCAGCGGAACCGTTACGGGGGGCACATTCATCGGTACCGGTGCTTTGGGTATGGCGCAGTCTTTCAGTGATTCCGCACAGGGGGTGCTTGCTTTGCGTGTGGGTGAGCAGAGTGCAGGCACCGATGTTATGCTGAAAGATACTGACGGCAATGTCATTTTGTCTTTTGAGCCAGAACTCTCCTTTGCCGTTGTGATCATCAGCAGTCCCGAAATGGTAAAGGGTGAAACCTATATACTGGCGGTTGGATCCGAATCGGGAGAATTTACTGCCAACTGATTGAAAAAACCGTTTGAAGTGCAGTTTTTGCATTTCAAACGGTTTCTCTTTTGTATTGTTATTTTTTCTTCACAAGGCGTCCTCTGTGTTTGGGCTCCACCAACGCCGGAAGCATATACAGTGCCTTTTTTGCGAGGTAAATAACAGCGGGATTTTTGAACATACCCGGCACACCTGCGGCAAGGTTGTTTGCAATTTCATATACGGACGGTTCGCCGGACGGTTTCATAACAACACGGTCGTTGAGTGAGAAACTGAACGAAAGTCTGCGTTTTCCGATGGTGTTGACAGGACGCACGTCCACGATGAGTTGGTTGGCACGATTCCAGTATGCACTGCAACAGACGGTGTAATTGAGTTGTCCCAAACGCATTTCACCGTAACGGAAATGCCCGTCCATGCCGCAGATCACGGTGTTTTTTTCGTCCCCCTCGGTCCATGTCATACTGCATTCCCGTTCGCGGAAGGAAAACTCAATATTGTCAATATTGCCCGCCTTATCGCAAGCCATGTACACCACGGCCAGCGGCAACATACTGACGGGGAAACCGATCAGATTCAGCAGTACGTTTTTGCGTAAACGAATGACTGAGTTTTCCAGTTTTTCTTCCCACGGACTGTCGGATTTGGGGAGAGGTTCATCCATATCCGCAGCTTTGAGCATTTGGGCAAGGCGGTCGCAGGATGTATCGGGTTTTATGCCGTCTTCATCAATAAACGCACGCGGAAAATGTTGCCAGATCACACTTCTTGCCGTGTCCTCACTGCAAATACCCGATGTGCATACGAAAATGGCATCATAATCCTCAAACACGATGCCGAACTGTGAAAACATACCGTCTGCGCGGTAGGTGTTCGGTATATGATTGCGCCAGAAGCAGTAACCGTAGCCGCAAGTGCTGTCCAATCCCATGTTGTTGGAGTTGTCGGTCACAGCGCTTGTGGCGGTCTTTACCCATTCTTCATCCAAAATACGCTGTCCGTTGAAAACGCCGCCCTGGTGGTACAAAAGCATCAGTTTTGCAAGGTCTTCCGTTTTTAAGAAGATGCCCCAACCGCCTGCCTCCACGCCGTAGGCATCGGTTTCCCACTGCGGATAGTCGATCCCCAACGGTTCAAACAGACGCGGTTGCAAAAAGTCGCGCACATTCTGTCCCGTTACACGCTTGACGATGGCACAAAGCATATAAATGTTTTCGTTGACATAGCGGAATTCCGCACCGGGATCGTTATACCACGGGGCTTTTAAGAAAGCCGTGATCCAGTCATTCTTGGTTTTGTCGTCCAACAGCGACATATTTTTTCCCGAACACATACTCAACAGGTGTTTAACACGCAGTTTTTCAAGACGTTCATCCTTGATGCCCACAACGTAATCGGGGAAAATGTCAACAATACGGTCTTCCACCGTCAGGTATCCTTCTTTGACACACAGACCGATCGCAGTCGAGGTGACGGATTTGCTGACGGAATACATCTGGTGCGGTGTGTCCGCATTGTAGGGTGCGCGGTAACATTCGGCGGCTACTTTGCCGTGGCGAATGACCATGAAGGAATGGTAACGCATCCCGTAGTCCTGCATTTCCTGCACGAAACGGGCGATCTCGCGTGAGGAAACGCCGACTTCTTCCGGACACGATGCGCGCGGAATTCGGATGTTGTTTTCAGCCATGCTGATTCCTCCCAAATTGAAATAAATTGAAATATATAAAAATAATAAATCACATACGCTTGTTTGTCAAGCACTTGACTTTGTTTTTTACGGTGACTATACTATGAATGGTACGCTTTGAATGTTAAATAATAATGAACAAAAGGCGGTGAATCTGTTGGGCAGACAGTTGAATTATGTCATCCCCGAATCCTATAACGGGCGCAAGGTGATCCATTATCTGCGCGGTGAAGCAGGATTGTCTTCACGATTGACGATTTCGTTAAAATACCGACCGGACGGGATCTTACTCAACGGCGAACACATAAGAACCATTGATCCGCTGAAAACAGGGGATATCCTCACCGTCAATCTGCCCGATGAATCCGGCACTGTGAGCGCAGTTCCCGTGGTGCAACTGGATATTGTGTATGAAGACGAGGATATTCTCGTTGTCAACAAACCGGCCGGTCTTGCCATGCATCCGACACACAATCATCAGGATGATTCGCTTGCCAATTGCGTTGCGGCACACCGCCCCGATGCAGTGTTCCGTGCCGTCGGAAGGCTCGATAAATGCACATCGGGACTTGTGCTTTGTGCCATGAATCAAATGGCGGCCGCCAAACTGTCGGGCAACTACAAAAAGGAATATCTTGCCGTCGCAGGCGGTGTTTATGAAGGAAGCGGTACGATCAACAAGCCCATTTACCGTCCCGATCCAATGAAAACACTGCGCGCGGTGGGCGAGACAGGCGAACACGCCGTGACGCACTGGACGGCACTTGCAACCGACGGACGGTTGTCCCTGTTGCGCATCCGTCTTGAAACAGGCAGAACGCATCAGATCCGTGTGCATTTTGCATCCCTCGGTACACCTCTTGCAGGGGACGATATGTACGGCTCGACCGTCAATCCGCCCGACCGAGCCGCTTTGCACTGTGCAAAACTGACATTCACCCATCCCGTCACGGGCGAAACCCTCACGTTCTCTGCCCCCATGCCGCAGGATATGCAGGTGTTGGCGGACGGAATGACGTATTATGTTGAATAAGGGAAACAACCGCACCAAAACATTTTACGATGCTTTGATGCGGTTGTTTATAAAACTGAATTGCTTAACAATTGAAAAGTCATTGATTTGCAATAATATTTTTATTGAAAAGTCAGTATTTTTATGCTATAATTCCATTGAAAAGTCAGAACGGAGGCGGTGTCATGTTATACCGTAAGATAGAAAAATGCATTGAGGAACACCTGAAATCCGATTCAAACAGAATTCTTTTGGTTGACGGAGCACGACAGGTGGGAAAAACTTACATTATCCGCCATGTGGGAAAAAAGTGTTATGAGAATTATATTGAAATTAACATGGTGGAGGATTTTGAAGGCAATCGCCTTTTTTCAAACACCAAAACCGTAGAAGATTTTTATTTGCAGGTCAGTATGCTTGCAGGCAATAAAATGCAGTCAAAAGAAAACACTTTGATTTTTATAGACGAAATACAAGTGTATCCTCATTTGCTGACTTTGCTTAAATTTTTGGCGCAGGATGATAAGTTTACTTATATTGCGAGCGGTTCTTTGCTCGGTGTCACTCTGTCACAGACAACGTCCGTTCCCATGGGGAGTATTCGCCAAGTAAGAATGTTTCCGCTGGATTTTGAGGAGTTTCTTTATGCCAACGGAGTGGATTCGATCGTTGTACAGGCATTGCGCAAAAAGTTTGAACGGCTTGAATCACCGGATGAAGCGATGCACGGGAAAATCATGGAATTGTTTCGTAAATATCTGCTGGTCGGCGGTTTGCCGGGTGCTGTCAATGCATATCTTGAAACAAAAAACATTCAGACGGTACGTGAGGTCCAGCGTGAGATCCGTAACTATTATGCAATCGATGCATCGAAGTATGATCGGGAACGAAAATTGAAAATACGCAGAATTTATGATCTTATTCCTTCGAATATGGAAAACAAAAAAAAGCGAGTGGTTGTTCAGAACATTGAAAACAAAAAGGGTAAGACATTCAATGATTACAGTGATGAATTTGAATATCTTATCAGTGCAGGAATTGCACTCAATGTGCAGGCTATTTCCAATCCCGTTTTTCCGCTGATCGAATCTGCAGGAAAAAATCTGCTCAAACTCTATCTCAACGATGTCGGCATTCTCACGGGCATACTATACGCATACAATATCCGTGCCGTGCTGGACGATGAAAAGAGCATCAATCTTGGTTCTGTTTATGAGACTGTGGTTGCAAGTGAGTTGGTCGCACACGGACACAGATTGTTCTATTATGATAACCGAAACAAAGGAGAGGTGGATTATTTAACGGATGACTATGACAGCCTTTCCGTTGTGCCCATTGAGGTGAAGTCCGGTAAGGACTATACCGTTCACAGTGCATTGAGTTCGTTTGTGAAAAATGAGGATTATCATATCAAAAAAGCCTATGTGGTTTCAAACGAAAGAACAGTCCTGCAAAAAGACAAGATCATATATATTCCCATTTATTATATTATGTTTTTAAACGCCGACGCTGACGATCGGAATCTGCAATTTTGAAAACAACGGAGCCTGCCCGAAAGGGTAGGCTCCGAAGATTTATAGAGTTTGCGGGAGTGGGATCAATACATTCCGCCGCCCTGTGCGGCTGCCATGGCTGCGGCCTGTGCGGCTTCTGCCTTGGGATCGGGAATGTCGGAAACGAGGGATTCCGTGGTCAGCACCATAGCGGCAACGCTTGCTGCGTTCTGCAGTGCGGAACGGGTGACCTTGGTGGGATCGAGATTGCCGGCTTCGGACATATCGGTATAGGTTTCGGTTGCAAAGTTGTAGCCGTAACCCTTCTTGCCGGAACGGCGGATGGCATCGATGATCACGCTGCCTTCCAGACCTGCGTTTGCGGCGATCTGACGGATGGGTTCTTCAATGGCTTTGAGAACGATGTTCACACCGGTCTTTTCGTCGCCGGAAACGGTGTCAAGCAGGGCTTCCACAGCGTCAATGACGTTGAGCAGTGCAACACCGCCGCCTGCAACGTAGCCTTCTTCAACAGCGGCCTTGGTTGCGGCAAGCGCATCTTCCACGCGCAGTTTCTGTTCTTTCATTTCGATCTCGGTAGCGGCACCGACGTGAATGACTGCTACGCCGCCTGCGAGTTTTGCAAGTCTTTCCTGCAGTTTTTCGCGGTCGAATTCGGAAGTGGTGCCTTCGATCTGATTTCTGATCTGGGCAACACGTGCTTTGATCTCTTCGGGATCGCCCGCACCGTCAACGATGATGGTGGTTTCCTTGCTGATCTTGACCTGTCTTGCACGACCGAGCTGAGCAACGGTAGCATCTTTGAGTTCAAGACCGAGTTCTTCGGTGATGACTTCGCCGCCGGTAAGGATGGCAATGTCACGAAGCATTTCTTTTCTTCTGTCGCCGAAACCGGGAGCCTTGACACCGATGCAGGTGAAGGTGCCGCGCAGTTTGTTGACGAGAATGGTGGCAAGGGCTTCGCCTTCGATGTCTTCTGCAACGATGACGAGTTTCTTGCCTGCCTGCAGGATGGATTCAAGCAGGGGAAGGATCTCCTGAATGTTGGAAATCTTCTTATCGGTAATGAGAATGAAAGCGTCGTCGATCACGGCTTCCATTTTGTCGGTATCGGTGACCATGTAGGGGGAGATATAGCCGCGGTCAAACTGCATACCTTCAACCACGTCGGAATCGGTGACGGCAATCTTGGACTCCTCGACGGTGATGACGCCGTCGGCGGTGACCTTTTCCATCGCGTCGGCGATGATCTGGCCGAGCTCCTCGTCTGCGGAGGAGATGG
>JAFQKN010000161.1 GCA_017396895.1 Clostridia bacterium | reverse complement strand
GCCTTCTTCAAGAAGACCGTCTGCCTTGATGCGATCCATGAGGCCCTTGAGACCTGTGTACCAGCTGTCATAATTCTGAACAGCAGCAAACATATCTTCGTCAAGTGCCACGTGAATTTCACTGACATACTTTGCATATTCTGCTGAGAACTGATCGTTGTAGCCTGCAACGGTCATAAGACCGGCGATCACGGTGTTTGCAAGTCTGTCAAGCTCGGTTGTGTAACCGGGCATAACGATTTCAACGAGATCGGCAGGATACGAATTGATGGAAGTGATGAAGCCGTTTGCATTACCCTTGGCAACGGTAAGATCGCCGCTGGTATACTTCGGAGCCGGGCCGACAACATCTTCCTGGGTGTAGGTATAATAAGGAGCAACGGTGTTGTCGATCTTCACTTTCAGTTCGCGAAGTTCAAAGAGCTTGATCTCTCTGACAACTGCTTCATAGAATGCAATAGCAGCTGCAAGGTCAAAGCCGAAGCCTTCTGCACTTTCAATGAAGGTTCTTGCGGTTTCGCTTGCCTTCATGTACTGATTGTAGTTGGCAACAAGTTCACCTTCAAGGGTGACGAGAGCTGCCTTGTCATAGCCTGCATAACCGGCTGCAACAAGTGCGTTGAGGTTGTCTGCATAAACTTTGTAAAGCAGAACATCCTGTGCGTCGTCGATCAGCTTAAGCCCTGCGGTGACAGCGGTATCGTCAAAGAAGTGTGCCCAGATTACACCGCCGGGGAATGCATCGTTGACAGCGTTCTTGGCTGCTTTGATGTCGTTTTCGGCTGTGTTTAGGAAATCCATGCCGAGCGCAACAGCTTCAGCAAGGGTATCGTCAAGATACTGCTCGTAGGGAGCCAGTGCTGCAGCGCTGTTCTTGATGACCTGCGTGCTGATGGAGGCACCGTTCGCGGATGTGGCAGTGCTGACGGCTAAGTAGTAATAGAAAGTATGAACATACTTATAATTCGTCGTCGTACCGCCGCAGCTGCCGGAAGAGGTTGTGGTTTCGTCTTTGCAACCGCCGTAAGCAGCAGGCTGCACTGCGTGGTTGACGGTGAAGGACTTGGACTGAATAACATTGTCGGGAAGATCGCCGATGTTGTCATAGCCGAGCAATGCACTGTCAAGGTTCACAGTCAGTGTGATGGCTGCAGGTGCGGTAAGCGAGGTTGCCGGAGCACCAGGCTTTGCGTCGCCGCCTTCTTTTTCAACGGTCACGGTCAGGGTTTCCACATTATTCAGCGTTGTTGCGGAAGCACCGGCTGCAAGACCGTTCAGGAATGCTTCAACCTTATAGGTGGCATAGTTGCCGCCCATACGGGACTGCATTTCCGACTTGATGGAAGCATTGACCTGGGTGAGGGTACGGTTGCCGGTGTCCTGATTGGCAGGAGCCTTGTCGACAAGACCGTTGAACACTTCCCAGTATGCTTCTACGGCTGCAAGGATCTTGCCGTCGGGATCGCCTACAGCATAGTTGTTGGCAGGACCCGAGAAAGAAGCTGCTGCAACCGTGTCGTTGGCGAGTGCGTCGGCAAGCGCGTTCCATTGGTCGGCAGAGACGCCTTCTGATGCGGCAAATGCCGTAAAGCAACCGGCAATACCGCCCCAGACCATCAGAACGGACAGCAACACACTCAAGAGCTTTTTCGTGGTTTTCATTTTTCTTCCTCCTGTTTAATGATATGCAAACATGATTGTTTGCCGACTATGCAAACAAGCCGTTTGCATATTGGTTTCGGCTTTCAGCTCTTAAAAACCGAAGTTGCTTTCACGCGAAAGCAGGGGAATTGTTTTTTTGTTTTTGCGGTGTATCCTCCTCCTTAACAAAAAAAGAACAGTTATATTTTAATATTCTTTTTTCCGTATTATTTTTTGCAGCTGAGCGGATCATCTCTTCCCCTTGCCGTGTGATGCTTTTTGTCGCACTTGCGGTTTGGAAGATCTGCTCTTTATTTTATGTAAGCATTCAGGCTGCAGGGCAATGAACCATGCCGCACCTGCGAGGGTAACAAGAATGCTTACGAACTGCCAGAATGACATTCCGAGAATCATGTGCTTGGCTTCTGCGGGCTGATAGTATCGCATGAACTCCCACAGGAATCTTGTACTGCCGTATAACATACACAGAATCGGATACAATGCACCGACGACTCTGTTTTTGTATTTATACACATACAGGAACCCGATGATCACGATCACAAGAATTGTCAGAAATTCAAAGATCGGGGACGGGAACATGGTTCTTTTGTAGTTCTGATAATAAATGCCGAAACTGCATTCGATGCCGGGGCAACAACCGAGGAACAGACAGCCGAGTTTTGCACAGCCGACAAGGATAATGCCGCTCGGGGCCAACAGATCAAGGATCGGTCTCCACGGTTGTTTGCAAATAAGACAGATGAGCAACACGATGAATGGAGTGAAGATCACGGCACCGTAAATGGACATTCCGGAAGTGTCGGAAAAACCTGCCGCTTGCAGAACGGCCGTGTGGATCATTCCCATCAGTTTTGTGCCTGCCATGCCGCCTGCAAATGCGATCAATGTAAATACGATCGCCTGCCGTAGTTTAAGATTATGTTTTTTATAAGTCAGCATACTGACGGTAAACATCAGAACCGTGCCGATGACATACATCGCCAGATAGCCTGTTAAATTCAAGTTTGCCATAGCGTCTCCAATATAATTGTATATAATGCTTCAAAGATATTTATTTTATTAAATCATGCAATAGGAAACAGACAATAAACTTTTGAATGTGATTTATTAACAAATTGTGAACAAATGCTTGCAATTTACCGTGGGTTTATTTATAATAAATATTATCTAAAATAGGGAAGAATTATTTTGAAAGGGTGAATCCGAGTGTTTAAGATTTTACTTGCAGAAGACGACCGACACACCGCGAAACTGATGAATATAGTTCTCAAAAACGGGGGCTATGAAGTTGAAAATGCCTATGACGGCGAGCAGGCTTTGAATTTATATTTCAGCCAGCATTTTGATCTTGTTGTGCTTGACATCATGATGCCCGGTGTGGACGGTTATGAAGTGGCACGTCAGATCCGCGCCGCAGACGGCAATGTGCCCATTCTGATCACAACGGCCAAGCATTTGCCCGAAGACAAACGCATGGGCTTTCTGGCCGGCACGGATGATTATATGGTCAAGCCCATTGACACGGAAGAATTTCTGCTTCGTGTGAAAGCCCTGTTGCGCCGCGCAAAAATTGCCAATGAGCGCAAACTGCACATCGGGGAGGTCACGCTGGATTATGAATCCATGAGTGTCATCGGTCACGGCGAAACATTTACTTTGCCGCAAAAGGAATTTTTGCTGTTGTTTATGTTGCTGTCATATCCCAACCGCATTTTTACCCGCATTCAAATCATGGATGAGATCTGGGGCGCGGATTCCAATTCGACCGAGTTTACCATCAATGTCCACATCAATCGCCTGCGTAAGAAGTTCAACGATTGGGAAGAATTCAAGATCGTCTCCATTCGCGGAGTCGGATACAAGGCGGTGATTACTTGAAAAACCGAAGCAAACAGCGTACGTTTCGCTTAAAAGGCAATCACAGACTCAAACTGTCATTGCTCTTTACAGTGACTGTGGGATTGCTGATCTGGCTGACGACGATCATTGTGTTTGCCATCACGCGAGCTCTGCGCGATTCGCCGCTGTTTCAGGTCGGTCACGTGCCGCCGCACACATTTGCTTATGTGTTTGTGTTCATGTGTTGTGTCATCGGTGTCGCGCTGGCTTTTTTGTGCAGCCGCACGGTTTTTCGGCCGCTTTTGAGACTGATGGATGCGTTTGATGAGATCAGCCACGGTAATTATGCCGTGCGAGTGTCCACAACGGGCATTTTTCGCATTATGAAGATCGGCGAACGATTCAACAAAATGGCCGAAGAACTGGCAAGTGTTGAGATGTTGCAACGTGAATTTATTGATAATTTTTCGCATGAATTCAAAACGCCGCTGTCGTCCATGGGCGGGTTTGCATCGTTGCTTAAACAGGATGATCTGACGCCCGAACAAAGGCACGAGTACGCCGATATCATCATCAGCGAATCCAAGCGGTTGAGCACGCTTTCGTCCACCGTGCTTATGCTTTCAAAAGTAGAAAAACAAGCCATGCTCACCAATGTTTCCCGTGTGAACGTTGCAGAGCAGATCCGCCGCGTGATTGCATTGCTGGATGCAAAGTGGGCGGAAAAGAACATAGAAGTCGAGTTGTATGCCCAGGACGTGTTTTTGGAAGGCAACGCCTCCTTGCTGGATGAGGTATGGATCAATCTGATGGACAATGCCATTAAGTTTTCTTATTCCGGCGAAATCGTCCGCGTTGATGTTACGCAAACGGATTCGCACACGAGCATTGTGTTTTCCAACACCGGCGAACGGATGAGCGAAGATACGAAAAAGCGCATTTTTGACAAGTTTTATCAGCAGGATCTTTCTCATACCACGCAAGGCTACGGTCTGGGAATGCCGATCGTAAAAAATATTGTGAATCTGCACAACGGTGATATTCAGATCACATCCAATGACTTGTTTTCCACCGTTATCGAAATTCTGCTTCCGAACGAGCAGGAGCGTGAATAACCGTTTTTATTCACAACCGTGAAAAATTCTATCCCCCCCCTTGGGTGTTACCCGTTTTTCTCCGTATAATGTGTTCAACGAAGACAACACATTGTCTTTGAATATTTTTTCGGAGGATGTAACATGAAAAACAGAGTGATTGTTGAAAAGGGAGAAAATCAGATCCGCTTTTATCTGAAAAACGGATACGGCACGTTCTGGCTGTTTTCACAGCCTTTCTCAAAAGGTGTGTATGAATGGTTCAGGGACGGCAGAGCCGAACAGGAGATTCTCAATTTCTCCAAGTGGACGCGAAACAAACGCCTGAACGATACGATCGAGCGCATTCCGCGTCAGATCCGGTACGTGATGAAATATGTCATTGAAGACGGGATGGCGGCATAACGGCGGACTCACATAGGGATTTTGCGCTAAAAAAAGGATAGTTTTCCGCGATACTGCGTCAAAGAGCCACGGCAGGCGTTTGCCTTGCCGAGGCTTTTTTTTGGGGTTCTTCACGGAAAGTTGGGGGATCGGAAAAAAGATAAATTATGATTTAGCGGTTCATTTAATATGTGACTTTATGATGTCGTCAGCCATTAAAAGTTTTGGTCAAGCTTTTCTTAAAAGCTTGCGGAG
>JAFQKN010000160.1 GCA_017396895.1 Clostridia bacterium | reverse complement strand
CCATCGGCATGGATACCGAAATGGGTAAGATCGCAGAAGCTCTTTCGCAGTCCGAAGCAGAACAGACTCCCCTGCAGATCAAAATGGGCGAGATCTCCAAGACACTCACCAAGATCGTTATCGGCATCTGTCTGTTCATGTTTGCTTACGGTATCATCACAGAACTGGTTTCCTTTGAAGGCGGTTTCCACTTCGTATTTGAAGGTTGGAGCGTTCTCGGCATGGCAGCACTTGACACCTTCATTCTGGCTGTTGCGCTTGCTGTTGCGGCTATTCCCGAAGGTCTGCCCGCTGTTGTTACGATCATTCTTTCCCTCGGCGTTACATCCATGTCCAAACGCCAGGCACTTATCCGCAAACTGACCGCAGTTGAAACCCTCGGTTGCACCCAGGTCATCTGCTCGGATAAGACCGGCACCCTGACACAGAACAAAATGACAGTCGTTGACAAAACGGCTTTCGATGAAAGTTTGCTTGCACGTTGCATGACCCTTTGCAACGACGCCACCGTAAAACCCGGCGAAACACAGGCAACCGGTGAACCGACCGAATGTGCCCTCGTCAACTACGGTCTTGCACTGAATATGCCCAAATACGAACTCGAAGCGGAGTATCCGCGTATCGGTGAGGCTCCCTTCGATTCCGGCAGAAAGATGATGTCCACCGTTCACAATCACAACGGTCAGATCATCCAGTACACCAAAGGTGCTTGCGAAATCATCGTCAAACATTGTACGCACTACATCGACACCGACGGCACAAAGAAGCCTGTTGACGATGCATTCCGTGCAAAACTCTCTGCAGACATCAAAGGCTTTGCAGACCGCGCTCTGCGTGTTCTGGGTGCCGCTTACAGAGAATACGATGCAGCCCCTGCATCCTTCGATGCAGAAGCACTTGAAGACAACATGACATTCATCGGCTTCGTCGGCATGATCGACCCCTGCCGTCCCGAAGTCAAACCCGCTATTGCAGAATGCAGAAAAGCAGGTATCCGTCCCATCATGATCACGGGCGACCACAAAGATACCGCTGTTGCCATCGCAAAAGACCTCGGCATCATCACCGATGCTTCCGAAGCCATTCTCGGTGCAGACCTTGAAGACTACACCGACGAAGAACTCGTTGAACTTGTTACCAAATACTCCGTTTATGCACGTGTTCAGCCCGAACACAAAACGCGCATTGTTAAGGCATGGAAAGCCCGCGGTCAGGTTACGGCCATGACCGGTGACGGTGTTAACGATGCTCCCTCCATCAAGGCTGCCGACATCGGTATCGGCATGGGTATCACAGGCACCGACGTTACCAAGGGCGTTTCCGACATGGTTCTTGCTGACGACAACTTTGCAACCATCGTCAACGCTGTTGAAGAAGGCCGCAAGATCTACGACAACGTCCGTAAAGTTCTCGGCTTCCAGCTTTCCACGAACATGGCTGAAATTCTTGTTATGTTCATTTCCGCAGTGCTCAAACTCCAGTTCTTCTCCGCGCCTCACCTTCTTTGGATCAACATGGTCACAGACTCCGTGCCCGGTCTTGCTCTCGGTATGGAAAAAGCAGAAAGCAACCTTATGAGCAGAAAGCCCCGTCCGGCAAACGAAAGCGTTTTCGCAAACGGCGCAGGCTTTGACATGATCACACAGGGATTCTTCCTTGCCGCTGTCGTTATTGCTTCTTACTTCATCGGCGTCAACATGGCAACCGGCGGTGCATCATGGGATCTTGCCCTCATCAGAAGCGATGCAAATGTTGCGTTGGAAGCAACCACCATGGCCTTCCTGACCATGAACTTCATGGAAATCTTCAAAGCCATTTGTATGCGTTCACAGCACGGTTCCATCTTCACGATGAAGACACAGAACTGGTGGCTCATCGGTGCATTCGTACTGACCGCGATCCTTACACTCATCGTTGTCTGCGTTGAACCGCTTGCAAGACTCTTCAGCCTTGCTCCTCTTGCTCTGACCTTTGAACACGTTGAAGGTTGTCTGTCGCTGACCGACCTTCTCATCGCTTTCGGTCTCGGCTTCTCCGTCGTTCCCGGCCTTGAGATCATCAAGATCTTCCTGCGCATGAACGACAAGAAAAAAGGCAGAGTTCTGTAAGTTTATCAAATAAAGCATATCAGAAAAAACGAAGATGCACTTTTGTGAAAAACGCAAAAGTGCATCTTTTTGTTGCAGAAATATTTTGTTAATTAAGGTTGATTTTAACATAACGGCTATGCTATACTTAACTATATATATTTTAAGTTAAAGGGGATTTACAATATGTCAACTAAAGTAAGACTCGGTATCATTGGGCTGGGCAATATGGGCTCGGCACATCTTGACAATTATGCAAAAGAAAAAATGCCTGAAATCGAAGTCACAGCCATTTGCGATATTGATGAAACAAAATTCACGGCGGCACTCGAAAAAGCCCCCGGCGCAAAGTGCTTTAACAATGCGACCGATTTGATCAACAGCGGTCTTGTAGATGCCATTCTCATCTGTACACCGCACTATTTCCATCCCCCGATCGCTATTGAAGGACTCAACGCCGGACTTCACGTCATGAGCGAAAAACCCGCCGGTGTTTACACAAAACAGGTTCGCGAACTCAACGAAGTTGCCGCAAAAAGCGACAAAACATTTGCCATTATGTTCAATCAGCGCACAAACTGCGTCTACCGTAAAGTTCGTGAACTTGTACAGGGCGGCGAATACGGTGAGATCCGCAGAGTCAGTTGGATCATCACAGACTGGTTCCGCACGCAGGCTTACTATCAGTCCGGCGGTTGGCGTGCAACATGGGCAGGCGAAGGCGGCGGCGTGATGCTGAATCAGTGTCCCCATCAGCTTGACCTGTGGCAATGGATCTGCGGCATGCCCACAAAAGTGCGCGCTGTCTGTCACGAAGGCAAATGGCACGATATCGAAGTGGAAGACGATGTTTCCATTTACGTTGAATATCCCAACGGTGCTACGGGCACGTTCGTCACCACCACCGGAGACTGCCCCGGCACAAACAGACTTGAAATTACACTCGACAAAGCAAAGATCATCGTTGAGGACAATCAGATCAAAATGTTCGTTCTCAACGGCTCCACCACCGAAGGTATTTACGGTGCTACGGACGGCTTCAAAAAGCTCGGCGGTGAATGGGTCGACGTACCGACCGACGGTCAAAATCCGCAGCACATCGGCGTCATGAACGCCTTTGCCGCACACATTCTGCGCGGTGAACCGCTTGTTGCCGGCGGCGAAGAAGGCATCAACGGACTTACCATTTCCAATGCGGCATTCCTGTCAAGCTGGCTTGATAAAGAGATCGTTCTCCCGATTGACGAAGATCTTTACTATGCAAAACTGCAAGAAAAGATTGCAGGTTCCACACACAAAAAGGTAGTTGTGAAACAAGTGCATCAGGATATGTCTTCAACTTATTAAACCGAAAGGCGGAAACGCAAATGTTATTTTCTCAGGACATCGGCATTGACCTCGGCACGGCCAACACGCTGGTCTGTGTCAAAGGAAAAGGAATCGTCATCCGCGAACCGTCCGTAGTTGCACTGGACGTGCGTATGACACCGCCGAAAGTGGTTGCTGTCGGTGATGAAGCAAAAAAAATGATCGGCCGCACTCCCGGCTCCATCACCGCCGTCAGACCGCTGAAAGACGGCGTGATTGCCGATTTTAATATTACATCCGATTTTTTGCGCGCCCTTGTACGCAAGGCCATGGCAGGTTCTCCCCTTGCACGCGTGCGCGTCATGATCACGATTCCGTCAAGCGTTACGGAGGTCGAGCGCAAAGCCGTACACGATGCGGCAAAGAGTGCAGGTGCAAGATATGTAAGTCTGATCGAAGAACCCATGGCGGCGGCCATCGGAGCAGGTCTTCCCGTAGCGGAAGCAACAGGCAGTATGATCGTTGACATCGGAGGAGGCACCTGCGAAGTAGCAGTGGTCTCTTTAGGCGATATCGTCACCTCCCGTTCCATCCGTATGGCGGGTGACAAATTTGACGATGCGATCATTGCATATGTACGCCGCAAATACAATCTGCTCATCGGTGAACGAACGGCGGAAGAACTGAAAATATCCATCGGCTCGGCATATCCGTATCCAAACGAAGGAAAAGCAACCGTACGCGGTCGCAATCTTCTGGACGGTCTGCCGAAAAATGTGGAAGTAACCGCCGAAGATATTCGCGATGCATTGGAAGATCCGCTGACGCAGATCGTCGAAACGGTACGCACCACACTCGAAAAAACACCGCCGGAACTTGCCAGCGATATCGTTGACAGAGGTATTATCCTCACAGGCGGCGGTGCTTTGCTCAGAGGTTTAGACAGATTGATTGCACAGGAAGTCGGCATCACGGTCAAGATCGCAAAGAATCCTTTGGATTGCGTGGTTGCAGGCACTGCGATCTGCCTTGAAAAAGATTCCTTAAACATCAACGGAAAGCGGAACGGATAAAATGCAGGCATTTTTCAGGAGTACAAAATTCAGAGTTATCCTATCACTGCTCATGGCGGTTGCCTTGGGTGTTATGGTCGCGGCCGTTTCGCATGACAGCACCTCACCGTTAACAAAAGCCGTATCATTCGTCGTAACACCGTTGCAAAGCATTTCTGCATCCATGCAGGAAAAATTGACCGATTTTCAAGCACATTTCCGTTCTTCCGGTGCCTATTTGGAAGAAATTGACAGTTTACACAGTGAAATCGAATCATTGCAGAGTCAGTTGGTGGATTACGAAAAAACATTGCAAAAACTGGACAGCTACGAAGCCTTTCTTGACATTCAGAAAAGCAATGACACGATCACCTACTGCGCGGCATCCGTTATTTCAAGAGACGGAACGGATGTTTTTAACTCCTTTACCATCAACAAAGGCTCGGCTGACGGCATTGAAGTCGGAATGCCCGTTGTGTGCGGCAAGTATTTGGTCGGCAGCGTCCGTCAGGTCACTCCGACGTCCGCAACCGTGCACACCGTCCTGAATCCTTCCCTGTCCGTCAGTGCTTATGAAATACGCACGGGTGAAGAAGGATTCGTAACGACCGACACCGCAAGTGCACTCAACGGTCAGTGCAAATTGACAAGGTTGAGAAATGACACGTCGGTCGGCTCCGGCGGCATCGTCTGCACGTCAGGATTGGGCGGCAGATATCCGCGCGATCTGATTATCGGCACGGTCGAATCCGTTCACAATGAAACAACAGACATTTCTGCGTATGCCGTACTCACACCGGGTATCAGCATCACAAACATCTTGGACGTATTTGTCATTACTTCTTTTAATTGATTTTTTTCGGAGGAAACGGCGTGCACACGCAACGAACAAAAAATTCAGTCAAAAGACGGTTGTTGCTTGCAGTCGTTGTCATACTTGCAGGTCTTTTACAGAACTGTGCATTGCCTGTCGGCAGGATCGGCATTCTTTTGCTGATTCCGTTGACGGTCATTATTGCTATGTTTGAAAAAGAATTTGTAGGCATTATTTACGGCATTTTGGCAGGTTGCATTTGGGATCTGTCCACAGCCACTTCCGATGGCATGAAGGCACTGTTTCTTGCATTGACGGGTTGCATCTGCGGCCTTTTGATTCGCTATATCATACGAAACACCCTGTTAAGCGCATTGGCCTTGTGTTCAACCGCAACCCTGCTTTTCAGCGTCGGCCACTGGCTGTTTCACGTCGTTGCGTTCGAGACGGGTGCGTTCGGTGCGTTTCTGCGTTTTTATTTTCCGCAGATGTTGATAACCGTATTGCTGACACCGTTCTTTTACGTTGTGTTGCGCGCGTTGGAAAAGAAATACCGAGCCGCAGAAAACAAGGAGGGCACATTTTGAACCGGACAAACACCAGAATCAAAATATTGAGTGCCTTTGTTCTTGCCGTGTTCCTTTTGTATACAGGTATTCTGTTTCACAAACAGGCGGTTCAACCGCAACGGAATGAGAATGTTGACACCGCAACCGTTGCGACCTATCGCGTGCCGGTAGCATCCGCACGCGGTGAGATCCTCGACCGCAACGGCAGACCTCTCGTACAAAACAGACAGGGCACGGATATCGTGCTTTATTACGTCAATTTTCCGCAAGAGCCGATTGACCGCAACAACATTCTTATCTCACTCATCCGCATAGCCGAAATGAACAAGGACGAATGGATCGACACTCTGCCCCTTGTCTTTTCCGAAAACGGAACCATTGTTTATGAAGAAGACCGTGAAGCGGATATTGCTTTCATGAAAAGCGAATCGCTGTTGCATTTGAACACTTATGCAACCGCACAAAACTGCTTTGATGCGTTTGTTCGCGATTTTGAGTTGAAAGATTTTTCAATCGAAGAACAGCGTAAACTTGCTTCCGTTTATTTCAATATGGCAAAAACCTCTTTCGGGTATTTGACTTCTTATACCTTTGCAAAAGACATCAGCAAAGAGACCGCAGCCTACATCATGGAAAACAATGACTTTTTCAAAGGCGTGGAAACCGTTGTGACCGCATACCGCGAATACAGCGGAGACGGCACGCTGGCATCTCACATATTGGGTGTTGTCGGTTCGATCAGTGCCGAAGAATACAAGAGCGAAAAAGAAGCACTCGAAGAAGCCCTGAAAGACGAAACACTGACTGAATTTGAAATTGCACAACGCAAGGCACGTGCCTATTCACAGACGTCCGAATACGGAAAATTCGGCATTGAAGCCGCGGCAGAACAATATTTGCACGGTGCAAACGGAACTTTGACGTTCCGCGTGGATGCAGATGACAGTATTACAAAAGACTATTCCGTATTGCCGCAACAAGGTTACACCGTCATTTCCACTTTGCACGCAGGCTTGCAGGAAGTTGCCGAGCAATCCCTGCAGGAGCGCATTCAGGCCGCAACGAAAGAAGAAGCGTTGGCACAAGGCCTGTCCCCTGCCGGAGCAGTGGCGGTTCTCGATATTCACACGGGTGCGGTATTGGCATCGGCCTCCTATCCCGATTTCAGTTTGAACACATATTACGATGATTACGGCAAATTGTTGAAAGATGACGGGAAGCCCCTGTGGAACCGCACCACGCAGAGCACCTATGCCCCCGGTTCCACCATGAAATGTGCCGTTGCCCTTGCAGCCCTTGAAGAAGGGATCATTGATGAAAATGACACGATCCTCTGTCAGGGAACGTACGAGTTTTACGACATCACATTTGCCTGCCACAATCAGACAGCCCACGGCTATGTGAACGTAAAAACGGCACTGGAACATTCATGCAATATTTTCTTTTATCAGTTGGCTGAAAAACTCGGTATTGAAAAAATACAGGAATACGCACGTCTGTTCGGACTTGGCAGCAAAACGGGTATTGAGATCAATGAAAGTGCAGGCATTCTGGCAGGTCCCGCATACAGGGATTCCATCGGTGCCACATGGCAACAGGGTGAAACGCTTCTTGCCGCCATCGGCCAGTCGGACAACTCGTTCAGCATCATGCAATTGGCGTCTTACGTTGCCATGATCGCAAACGGCGGCACAAGATATACCCCTTATCTGATCGACAAGGTGCTCAGTTCCGACTACAGCGAGGTGCTTTACAGCCATGAAACGCAAATAGCGGCACAGCCCGGTTTTTCACAGGCTAACCTCAATGCTGTCAAAGAAGGAATGCGGCTGGTTGCAACCGAGACGACGGCAAGTTACTCTTTTTATGACTTGGAGCACACGGTTGCCGCAAAGACGGGTACGGCCGAAAAAACACTGTTGGTAGACGGCGTATATGTGGAAGGAACGGACGGTTTCTTAATCACATTCGGCCCCTACGAAGATCCGCAGATCGCCATTGCGATCGTCGTGGAAAACGCAGGCTCGGGTTCTTCGACCGCACAGGTGGCCGCAGATATTTACGAGTATTATTTTGAAACGCAAAAAGAGATCAATTACAGCAAGCCTGTCAACGAACTCATCGGTTAACATTTTCAAGCAGAAAGGAGCTTTCAGATGGCAAACAAAATCGTCATCGCTTCAGGAAAAGGCGGCGTCGGCAAATCCACGTTAACTGCAGGACTCGGCCGCACGGCCGCAGGAAAAGGAATCAAGACATTGCTTATTGACTGTGATGCAGGTCTGGGCTCCCTGGATATTCTGCTCGGTTGTGACAAAGATTGCACGTTCAACTGGATGGATGTGTATGAAGAACGGTGTAAAGCGGAAGATGCGTTGATCGGCGTTTGCGATAATCTTTCCCTACTGCCCGTTCCGAGATCAGCGGAGACGGATTATCCGGAAGACGCGATCAAATCTTTCCTTGATAAACATGAAAGTGAATACGATCTGATCTTCATTGATGCGCCGGCAGGAATCGACAACGGCGTAAAACGTGCCGCCATGGGTGCAGACCGAGCGATCGTTGTTGCCACGCCCGACACGGTTTCCGTGCGCGGGGCATGGACGGTTGCAAGAGTTCTGTTACAAAACGGCATCAAAGAGGCCCGCCTCGTTATCAACCGCTTTGATTACAGATCCGTACGAAGAAAAAAACAGTTTAACATAGATGATACCATCGATCAGACGGCGGTACAACTCCTGGGTGTCGTTCCCGAAGAAAGCAAGATCATATCTGCATCCGTAACAGGAAAACAACTCAAAAAAAACAGCCCCGCCGCAAAAGCTTTCGACCGGATTCTGCAAAGAATCTACGGTGCGAACGTCCCTTTAAGAATTTCCTACTTTAAATAAATAATTTTTTAAATTGGTAATTGTAAAATCCGATTTAATGTGTTAAAATAAATTGTATTGTTTTCAAATACAAACAAAATCAATGAAAAGACGGTGAATTTAATGAACATTGCTTTGATTGCACACGATTCCAAAAAAGAACTGATGACTCAATTCTGCATTGCATACTGCGGTATTCTCAGCCATCACAATCTTTGCGCAACGGGAACCACCGGAAAACTGGTAGCCGATGCCACGGGATTGCCTATTAAACAGTTTCTCAACGGTGCACAGGGCGGTGCACAGCAGATCGCGTCTTTGATTTCATGCAACGAAATCGACTTGATGTTGCTGTTCCGTGATCCGCTTTCCAAAAAGATCACCGAACCCGATGATGCGGTTCTACTGCGTCTTTGCGACGTTCACAACGTGCCTTGCGCCACGAATATTGCCACAGCGGAATCTTTGGTCAGAGGACTTGAGAGAGGCGACCTTGATTGGCGTGAACTTCTGCACTGACCTGCATTTTTTGAAAGGAAAACGAAAACCATGGCTTTGCTTACAAAAGCGCCGCGCGGTACACAGGATCTTCTGCCCGCAAAAGCGCACAGATTTCAATATATTGAAAAGGTGGTAGCGGAAACTGCCGCCTGTTTCGGATTCTATGAGATCCGCACACCCGTTTTTGAACACACGGAACTGTTCAACCGTTCCGTCGGTGATACAACGGACGTGGTACAAAAAGAAATGTACACCTTTGAAGACAACGGCAAACGAAGCATTTCCCTTCGCCCCGAAGGCACAGCCGGTGCCGTACGTGCATTCCTTGAACACGGACTTTTTAACGAACCCTTGCCGCAGAAACTATGGTATCTGACCTCTTGCTACCGTTACGAAAAACCGCAGGCAGGCAGATTGCGTGAGTTCCACCAGTTCGGCGTGGAAGCCTTCGGCAGTCAGAGTGCGGCACAGGATGCGGAAGTGATGGCCATTGCCCGCCATGTGTTTGACCGCATCGGCGTTGAAAACATCACGCTGGAGATCAACTCCATCGGTTGCCCCGTCTGCCGCAAAGAATACCACAAGGCTCTGCTGGCTTTCTTCAACGAAAAAAAGGCAGACCTGTGTGAAACGTGTCTCGGCAGATTGGAACGCAACCCCATGCGCATTCTTGATTGCAAAAGTCCCGTTTGCTCTGCAATTGCGGCCGAAGCCCCCATTATCACGGAATACCTTTGCGATGAATGCAACACACACTTTGCACAGGTGCAGAAATATCTGCAAGCAATGGACATTGAATACATTATCAATCCGCACATCGTGCGCGGTCTTGATTACTATACAAAAACCGTTTTTGAGTTCATCACACACGATCTCGGTTCGCAGAGTGCTGTGTGCGCAGGCGGTCGCTATGACGGTCTGGTTGCTGAACTCGGCGGCAATCCCCTGCCCGCTTGCGGATTTGGCATGGGCGTCGAGCGTTTGGACCTGCTGATGCAGGCACAAAACATCGAAGTGCCCGAACCCGAACATTGCTCTTTGTATATTGCACCTTACAATGAGGAATTCTCTTTTGAAGCGATGCGACTTGCAAATGACCTGCGCGCAGAAGGTGTATATGCACTGACGGATGTGACGGGACGCTCGGTCAAAGCACAGATGAAATACGCAGACAAATGCCATGCCGATTACACCCTTGTGCTGGGTGCGGACGAAATTGCAAACCGTCAGGTCAATGTCAAGCGCATGAGCGACGGCACCGTGACCGCCATCGGTCTGGATGATTTTTGTGATGACTTCATCCGCTTGACCATCAACGATGCATTACAGGATTTTTCCGATACGGATTTTTTAGTATAAGAGGAGGATATATACCGATATGGAATTTTTAGCAGGATTGAAAAGAACGGACTATTGCGGCAATTTCCGTTTGAGCGATGCCGGCAAAGAAGTCACCGTGTTCGGCTGGGTACAACGCCAGCGCAATCTCGGCAGCCTGATCTTCATTGATCTGCGCGACAGAACCGGCCTTATTCAATTGGCATTTGATGAAAACACCGATAAAGCGGTTTTTGAAAAGGCAGCGGGTGCCAAAAGCGAATATGTTCTTGCAGCCGTCGGTACCGTGCGTGAACGCTCGGCAAAGAACACCGAGATCCCCACGGGTGAAATTGAAATCGACGTAAAAGAACTGCGCATTCTGAACAAGAGTGAAACTCCGCCTTTTGAGATCATCAACAACTGCCCCACAAACGAGATCAGCAGACTCAAATACCGTTATCTTGACCTGCGCCGTCCGGAACTGCAGAACAACATTCTGTTCCGCAACAAGGTTGCAAAGGTCACAAGAGATTACTTCTATGACAACGGATTCATTGAGATCGAAACGCCGATCTTAATCCGTTCCACCCCCGAAGGCGCAAGAGACTTCCTTGTTCCCTCCAGACTGCATCACGGTACATTCTATGCACTTCCGCAGTCTCCGCAGTTGTACAAACAGTTGTCCATGGTAGCCGGTTTTGACCGTTACTTCCAGATCGCGCGTTGCTTCCGTGATGAAGACTCCCGTGCAGACCGTCAGCCCGAATTTACACAGATCGACATTGAAATGTCTTTCGTGGACGTAGAAGACGTTCTTTCCATCGGTGAAGGCTATATCGCAAAGGTATTTAAAGAATGCCTGGATATCGACATTCCCCTGCCGCTTCCGCGACTGACTTATAAGGATGCAATGGAACGCTACGGTTCGGACAAGCCCGATACCCGTTTCGGCATGGAACTTGTCAATCTTTCCGATATTCTTGCCGATTGCGGTTTCGGTGTCTTTGAAGGTGCAATTGCAAACGGCGGCAGTGTACGTGCTTTCTGCGCGAAGAACGCCGTCACCACCTACTCCAGAAAAGAAATCGACAAACTTACCGAAAAAGCAAAAGGCATCGGTGCGAAAGGTCTTGCATGGATCCGTTGGACCGATGACGGCATTGCGTCTTCCTTCGGCAAATTCATCAGTGAAGAAAAAATGCAGGCCATTCTCGATAAGGTCGGTGCAGAAAAAGGTGACGTGGTCATTATCATTGCCGACAAGAACAGCCTTGCACTCTCCATTCTCGGCTCTCTGCGTTGCGACGTTGCCAAGAAACTGGATATCATCCCCAATACAAACAACCTGCTCTGGATCGTTGAATTCCCGTTCTTTGACTGGGATGAAGACAGCGGAACATGGGTTGCCATGCACCATCCCTTCACCTCACCCATGGATGAGTGCCTTGAATACCTTGAAACCGACAAAGCAAAGGTTCGTGCAAAGGCTTATGACCTTGTGTTCAACGGCATCGAACTTTCTTCCGGCTCCATTCGTATCACCAACCCCGAACTGCAGAACAGAATGTTCAAACTCTTGGGACTCAGCGAAGAAGAAGCCCACCGCAAGTTCGGTTTCCTGTTGGATGCATTCCGATTCGGCCCGCCTCCGCACGGCGGAATGGGCATCGGTCTCGACCGTCTTGTGATGCAGATGCTCGGTTGCGAAAGCCTGCGTGACGTCATTGCATTTCCCAAACTCAAGGATGCAACCGAATCCATGACCAATTGTCCCGCCCCCGTTGACGAAGATCAATTGGAACTGCTCGCCCTTGCCATTACCGACAAAGAAGACGCACAAGAATAATCAAACTTACAGGGCTGTTGCAGAAAACCGCTGCAACAGCCTTTTTCGGAGGTTTTTATATGCCTTACAACCAAAAGATCGCATTCCGTGACGGACATCTGCGAATTATGCAGATCGCAGACACACAGGAGTTGCCGCTGATGAATCCCGACACGGTCAAACTCATCCGTCTGGCCGTAGAAAAAGCAAAACCCGATCTTGTTATTTTTACGGGAGATCAGATTTACGGCCCGATTCCGCTATACAAGGGAAACACCTGGGAAAAGGTCAGAAAAGTATTATCCGCCCTGCTCGCACCCTTGGAAGAAAACAATATTCCCCTTTTGGTGGCGTTCGGCAACCATGACCGTGAATGCGGCATTTCCAATGCAGAGCAGATGAAAATGTATGCCGAATCTCCCATGTGTGCAGGCGGTTCCTATGCGAATGATCTTTCCTCGGGACTGTTCAATTTGCCGGTCTACGGAAAAAACGGCAACACGGCGTTCAATATTTATATATTTGATTCCAACGGTGAAGCGGAAGCCGGGGCATACAAAGCCATCGGACAGAATCAACTTGATGATTATATAGCCGTACGCGATGCACTCAAAGAAGAAAACGGTGATTACGTGCCATCACTTGTCTTTCAGCATATTCCGCCGTGGGAAGTGATGAACGTCATTCAGCGCGTCCCCAAAGGTACAAAAGGTGCAGTGGAAGCCTTCCACGCATTCAAAGATCAGTATTATGTGCTTCCTGCATCTGCAATTGAAAAGGGAGAATTCATGGGTGAATCTCCTGCCGTTCCGAAAACACAAAGCGGTCAGTTTGATGTGCTTGCCGAAAAGGGAGACATATTCGGCATTTTCTTCGGACACGATCATATCAATTCCTTCGTCCTTCCCTACCGTGGCATTGATCTCGGTTACACGCAAGGTACGGGCTTCAACGTATACGGTCCCGGTCGCAATCGCGGTGTGCGTGTATTTGATATTCCGGAAGATGATCCGCGCGCATACACAAACTTTACATTGACGTTCGGAGAACTGACGGCCGACCGTGTACACAATCCCCTGTTTGAACTGATTCAGCCGATCATGCCTACCAGTGTCATGCAGGTCAAAAAACTCATCAAGCCCGTTGCGATCGTTTCAGCGGCCGCCCTGACCGCCGCAGGTATTGCTGTTGCGGCTATTTGCGGAAAGAAAAGATAATAAAGAAAACAGGACAGTATCAACATCCGAAAAACGGATACAGATACTGTCCTTACTCGTTTATGTCTGTTATACCTGCCAGAATTTACGGTCTAAACTGCGGTATTGCACCGCTTCAAAAATATGCTCATCGGTAATGAGATCCGCTTCTTCCGCATCGGCAATGGTTCGCGCCACATGAAGCACTTTGTCGTAAGCACGGGCGGAAAGATTGAGTGCTTCAAACATTTCGCGCATCATTTTTTCGCCGCTGTCGGTCAAAATGCAGAATTGTCTCGTTTGCGCCGATGTCATACGGGCATTGACAAGTGTCGGCGTGCCTGCAAAGCGTTCGCGCTGAATCGCACGCACACGTTCCACACGTTCGCGGATCTTTGCACTGGATTCTGCGGGGGTATTGTCACGCAGATGCTTATATTCTACAGGCTCCACCTCAATGTGAATGTCTATGCGATCCAGCAAAGGCCCCGAAACCTTACCGATATAGCGGTCGGCCGCCTGTTTGGTGCAGGTACACTGTTTCTTCGGATGCCCTTTGTAACCGCACGGACAGGGGTTCATGGCGGCCACGAGCATGACAGAACTGGGATACGTCAAAGTGCCGAACACACGGGAAATATGAATTTCTCCGTCCTCCAAGGGTTGACGCATGATCTCCATTGCATTGCGTGAAAACTCGGGCAGTTCATCCAAAAACAAAACACCGTTGTGCGCCAATGAGATTTCACCCGGTTTCGGAATGGCACCGCCGCCCGCAAGCCCTGCCGCGGAAACGGAATGATGCGGCGAACGGAAGGGACGTTCGGTCAGAAGTCCCTGTTTTTCCTGCAACTCACCCGCAATGGAATAAATTTTGGTGGTTTCGAGGGCTTCTTCAAAATCGAGTGCCGGCAATATGGACGGAATGCGCTTGGCAAGCATACTCTTACCCGAACCGGGCGAACCGATCATCAGCAGATTGTGACCGCCTGCCGCCGCCAATTCCACGGCACGTTTTGCATTGTCCTGCCCTTTGACATCGGCAAAATCAAGATACACGGGTTTTTCCTGCATGGATTGCAAGCCCGTGTGCACAAGCGGTTCCAACAGATCTTCTCCGTTCAAGTGCCCCATGAGTTCTTCGATGCTGTGAACGGCAAAAATCTCGATGCCCTCCACAACAGCGGCTTCTGCGGCATTGCCGTAAGGAATATAAATGGTTGCAATGCCTGCATCACGCGCTTTCATTACCATGGGCAATACGCCGTTGATTGGACGTATCTGCCCCGACAATGCCAATTCACCCACAAAAGCGGAATCCGACACATTGGCTTTGAGTTGTCCCGTGGCTTTGAGCAATGCAACAAAAATGGGAAGATCATAAATCGGTCCCTCCTTGCGAACATCCGCAGGAGCCAAATTGACGGTTATGTGATTGTTGGAAAATGCATATCCGCTGTTTTTGATCGCGGCACGCACACGCTCACGAGATTCGGAAACAGCCGCATCGGGCAACCCCACAATGTCAAACTTAAATTTTCCGAAACTGACATCTGCCTCGACCTCAACCAAAAAAGCGTGCAATCCGTAAAGTCCTATGGAATTGATAGCAAAAGCCATTTCTTCACCGCCCTTAAAAATGAACATTTGTTCTTTTTTATTATACCCATCTGTCAAAGCAATGTCAAGGGATTTTGTGTTGTTTTTTATCCTTATCGTGATTTTGTCTTGACAAATACGCACGACAATAGCATAATTTAAGATAGAAATAAAAAAAAGGAGACGTTTATGGGGAAAGCAAAAACGCCCGAGCAGTTGCGAAAACTTTCTGCAAAACGGGAAAAAGAGATTCAAAAATGGGAACGCGAGAAAATGCGTCCCAAAAGCAATTATTATCTTGTTTATCTTGTTTTTATCATCAGTCTGATCTACATCACCGACGAAGTGGCATCGCAGATCGGCACGTTGATGAAAACGGAAATTGCAAACGATCTGTTTGCCAAATACGGAGAAAGCAGTGTCGGTCTGCTCGATATTCTTTCCATGGTGGTCGTGCCGTTCCAGGCCCTTGCCATTTTCTACAAACCGCTTGCCGACCGTTTCGGCAGAAAAATGTTCCTGATCATCAACACCTTCGGCATGAGCTTGTCGATGTTGGTCATTTTCCTGTCGAACAACATCGTGCTGTATGCGGTGGGTGCGTGCATCGTGCAGTTCTTTATCCCTCACGATATGCAGGTGGTCTACATCATGGAATCCGCACCGAGCAAGCACAGGGCGAGGATCTATTCATCCATCAAATTCTTCGCCAACATGGGTGTTATGCTCGTACCCTTGCTCAGACGCTTACTCATGGAAGACGCTTCGCAGTGGAGAAACGTATATTTGATCCCCGCCTTGGTGGGACTTCTTGCCTGCGGTGTCGCGTTGTTCTTTGCACGCGAAACAGATGCGTTCATTGATGCGCGACTCAAATATCTGCGCATGACGGACGAAGAAAGAGAACACGAAAAACAGCAAAAGATCATCGACAATGCACAGGGCGGAGTGATCCCCGCACTGAAATTTGCATTCAAACACAAACAACTGCGCTGGCTGTACATCGTGGGCGCACTCGCTAACATCGGTTTTATCACGTCCATCAATTATCAGGTGATCCTGACCTACGGCTATGCCGAAAGTTACCTCAACCAAGGTCTGTTTGCCGAAATGAGCGATGCGCTGATGGATGCCGTCAGCATCGGGCCTGTCACAAGTGCCCTGTTCATGTTTCCTGTCGGCTGTGCCGTTTCACAGGTCATCATGGGCTTCATTTCCGACTCCAAAGGCAGAAAAGCCGCGGCTCTTACCACCGCCTGCAACTGTTTGATCGCATTTTTAGGTTTTACGATCGGTGCAAAACTGGCATGGCATCCGTATTTGGTCGGCTTTTTGTGCGGTGCGTGCATCGGCAGTTACTATTCCACAAACGACGTTATCATTATGATGATCGGTGAATCCGCACCTACCAATTTACGTTCGTCCATCATGTCTGCAGAATTTGTGGTGGTAGCATTGGGTGTTGTGGTGTCCTACGGCGTGAGCCTGCCGCTTCTTACCGTTTTCGGAAACGGCATTACGTGGATCGTGGCACTGGCCCTCACCGTGCCCGGCTTTGCCGCCGCACTTATTGCCATGGCCGCCAAAACCCACGACACAACGGGAATTGACCTTGACACCGTAACGGGTTGTGAGTGGGATTAAAATCAAATAACACAACGCACCTTTTGCAAAAAATGCAGAAGGTGCGTTTTTCTGTGTTTACCTATTTTGTTCAAATTCTATGCCGGTGTTGTATTTTTTGTTGTTGATGGCTTCTTTTTCGGCTATCGTTTTTTCGAGGTCAATATCATAACAGTTTGCAAGGGCTATGAGATAATACATACAATCCCATATCTCCTCATCGATCGTGCCCTTGACACCGCCGCCTTCACCGCGTACAAGACCGTGACGGACGGCTTCTGCCAGTTCACCGACTTCCCCCGACAGTTTCAGAAAATAGTCTTTGACAAGTTCGGGGTGATGATCCTTGGAGCGAATGTAGTTCTGCAGATATTGAATGCTTGTTTTTCCGTCCATGCTTACTCCTCCTTCCACAGATCGGGATCATAAAAATACAGCGGTTTCCAATTCCGTTGCGGATCGGTGCCCACACGCACATAACCGAATGCGGCTTCGTTGTTGCCAAGCAATGTTGCATTCGTTATACAGGCACTTCCCTGTTCACCGCCGATGTGCTCTATGCCGATGTGGTAATTTGCACTTACGGAAACCGTAAAATCCATTTGCAGATCTTCCCATTCGGTGTTGCAGAATTCTTTTGTGCACACGAGTTCCTGCGTTTCAAGATCACGCACAAACATCTGCCATTTTCCGCCGTCCGTTTTCACCTTTGCCCAGAAGCAACAGGGGGCTTCTTTGCGGACATACAAGCCCTGATACAAAGCGTTCTGTTTGTCGGCAACCGTTTCAATACAGGCATAGTTTTTTTCATCCTCCCCGAACACGGTTTTTCCGACCGTGATCGCGTCGGACGAGGGGCGATAAGACCAGAAGCACAGACCGTCCGCAAAATCACCGTTCTTGAAAAAAGAGGTAGAATGAAAATAATTCATATCCGTGATCTGCGTTTCAAAAAAGTTAGGCTCAATGGCATCGATCACATTGTTTTCAAAACGGACATTTGTCACGGGCGGATAGCCGATCTTCGTTGTATACGGGTTATAATTCCAGTTTCCGACGGTCTGGAAGTGATTGTCGTGCACATAGACGTTTCGTACTTCCACTTTAGACTGATCGGGACAGTCAATGCCCCACAAAATCATCCCGAAGGCCTTGCAATGGTTGGATTTCAGGTCGCAGTGATCGACTTCGATATCCAACGAGGCCTGCGGTTCATCCGACGACCACCATCCGCCGCCGCGGGGATCTTTGTAAGAAGAAAAGATGTAAACCGAATCATCCCCCGTGTGCATTTTGCAGCCCGTAATGCGGATGTGCTGACAGTTCATCAGGCAAATGCCGTCACCGTTTCCGTGGCTCCATTTTTCGACCGTCACATTGCGGATAACACCGTGATCGCTCGTAAAGGGCATCATAGCGTAGGAATGATAGTTTGTAATGGTGATATCGGAAATTTCAAAGTGATGCACGCGGTAGAAAGCGATGGGACAGACCTTGAGTATTTTTTCGGGCTCATCGTCGGGCATCATTTTAACAATGCCGTGACCGCTGATCTTAAAATCATGCGTGCCTTCTTCTGCGAACAAAAGCGGATAATTGTAGTACCACAAATGACTCCATTTGATATGCGAATACAGATTGTGACCGTATTGCGGACGGAAAAGAGCATATCCTGTGTCAACAGGCTTTACATAATCCTCGGGATCACTGCTCTGCAACAGCGTTGCACCGTCCTCAAAATGCAGTTCCACATGACTTTTCAGAAACAGATTGCCGCTTAAATACACTTTTCCCGCATCCAATATGACCGTACCGCCGCCGTTTGCGGCTGCATAGTCAATGGCAGCCTGTATAGAGGCTCGGTCATTGGTGATCCCGTCCCCTTTTGCACAAAACGGTGCATCTGTCACACGGACGGTGAATTGTTTGTCAGACATTTTCACATCCTCCTTTTCGGTGTTTCCTGAACAAACCGGCGTTGCATTTTCAGCCGATCTTGATTTTATAGCAAACAGGAAGATCGCCGTCCGGTTTTTCTTGTAATGAGATCACCAGCGCATCTTCATTGCGTTCAAAAGAAACCGCCTGTTCACTGCCTAAAACAGATACCGATTCGATCAAAAAATCATTGCCTTTGCGTTTATGCAGTGTGCGAATGACGGCCTGTTCGGACGGACGCATCTGGAAGGCGTACAGGAAACCGTCCTTATATGTAAATCGGAAATCTTCGTTTGTAAATTGCTTTTCATCGTTGTCTCTGAAAAATCCTTCCTCGGCATTGACTTTGCCCTCACCGAACACCTTCCAGAAGGTCGTACCGTAAATGCCTTCGCCGTTGCGGGACAGCCATTCACCCATGGTGAGCAACACCTGTGTTTCTTCATCCGTGATCGTACCGTCTGCTTTCGGGCCGACATTGATAAGAAGGTTACCGTTTTTGCTGACAATATCCACAAGGTCACAAATGATCTGTCGGGCAGACTTATATTTATTGTCTGCCCTGTAACCCCAGGAATGCTTGCCGATGGCGGTATCGGTCTGCCAATACAAGGGGGAAATTCCCGTCAATGCACCGCGTTCCACATCGAACACGGCCACCGTGGGCGGAAAGGCTTCGTGCTTGTAGTTGATCGTAACTTCTTTGCCCCATTCTTCGGCACGGTTATAATAATAGGCGGCCAGTTTTTTAAGATATGGCTTGAAGGAGTGGTTGTGGATCCACCAGTCGAAATAAAGAACGGTGGGCTGATAACGGTCAATCAGCTCACAGGTGTGGACAAGCCAATCCTTGAGCCATTCCTCACTTGCACCTCTTGCCGTGACATCCGCCGTAAACCCACCGAGGTCTTCTTCTCCGAATTCCTTGCAGTACACGGCAGGACCGTAAAAATCACGGTATTGTTCATCATTGACATCGCTGTCGAAGGTGCGTCCCATACACATAAAGAAATAGTGCTCGGCGCGGTGGGTGGAGGCACAAAAAGTAAGATTTTGCTTTTCGCATTCTGCTTTCAATTCTCCGACTACATCGCGGCAGGGGCCCATGCGTACACTGTTCCACTTGTTCAGTGCAGAATCATACATGGCAAAGCCGTCGTGGTGCTCCGCAACAGGCATCACATAGCGGATTCCCGCTTTTTTGAACAGTGAAACCCATTGGGAAGCATCAAACTTTTCGGCTTTGAACATGGGAATAAAGTCCTTGTAACCGAATGTTTTCTGGTCGCCGTATGTTTTTCTGTGATGTTCAAATTCGGGCGTACTGCGATCATACATACTTCTGGGATACCATTCATTGCCGAATGCAGGCACACTGTAAATGCCCCAATGGATGAACACCCCCAGTTTATCGCGCTTATACCAATCGGGCACTTTGTGATTGGAAAGCGACACCCAATCGGGTTTGTATTTTCCGTTTGCGTTGACTTCTTCTATCCGTTGCAGATATTGTTCGTCTGTCATAATCCTGCACCCTTTCGGCTTTTTGTTCATCATACCATAAACACAATGTATTTTCCACCCGTTTTTTAGTTATTCTGCAATCTTTTTTATTGACAACACAAAGTATAAATTGTATATTTATAATATAAAGAAAGGAGGCTTCCGTATGTACGAAGCACTTTTGCGTATTTTTGCAACTATTCTTTCCATGATCATGGGTTTTCTGAACATGACGGGAATGTTCCCCGGGCAAGGCAATGATTATGCGGTGAATACGACCGTTGCCTATTATAACGAAGAAGCCGGTTCCGCCGATGCACTGATCACCATGACAGGTACCGCAGACGGTATTTACACACTGTATTGGGGTGATGCAAACGGGAACAAACTGACAACCGAAGTCAACGGCAAAACGGTTTCCTACAGTGCATTTGCAGAAATGGAACTGGTGTTCGGCAAAGCGCAACTTGATATCCCCGATTACACGATCATTCCGCAGGATGCAGAACACATCATCGTGTATTACGAAGATACTATGGTCGATCGCCTTGCCATTCCCGAACACAAACTGGCGGAAAATGAACGCAAGACCTATAGTTACGGTGTGCTCAGTGACCTGCATTTTAACCGTTATGACATGGAAAACGGTTCGGATGTGGCAGATCATACGTTCGTGAACGCACTGCAATTTCTGGATTCGTTTGACGTGTCCATCGTTGCCATGTCGGGTGACATTTCAACCGACGGTGAGGTCGAATCGTTCCAATCCTTTGACCGCATCTCCTCACAGTTTGACTTCCCCGTTTACACCTGCACGGGCAACCATGACCTGCACGCAAAATACAAACTCGAAAACTGGCAGGCCTATATGAACCGCGGTGTTTACGGTGAAGAAAAAGCAGACGGCGTGCTGAACGTATCCGACAACGGGCTTGATTTTGTATACGGCAGTGCCGCAACAAAAGGTGACGTGTACATCTTCCTGTCGCAGACAACAAACAACTACGGTATGCTGTTCAATGCATTGCTTGCCGACAAACAGTTGGATTGGCTTGCCGAACAACTGGAAACATATAAGGACAACCGCGTGTATCTGTTCTTCCACACCTTCCTGAATGCTCCTGTAGGCAATCCGATGATGGGTGTGGGCAACCTTGTCAACAACCTCGGATGGTTCTATCCGCTGTTCTACACGCAAGGCGCAAGCGATGAAGTGCGTTTCCGCAATCTGCTTCGTCAGTATGACAATGTTGTATTTTACAGCGGTCACTCCCATTGGGCTTATCATATGCAGAGCATGAACGCCCAACTGAACGTGTCCGACTACGACGAAGGCGGTGCTACCTACGTGCACGTTTCGTCCGTATCTTCACCGCGCACCACGGAAGGTTTCCAGATTCTTTGGTCGGGCAACGATCCGGGTATGTCCGAAGGCTATCTTGTGGATGTATATGAAGATCATATCATCCTGTACGGTTGTGACTTTGTAAACGGTGAACTGCTCGCATATGCGGCATACCGTATTGACGTATAAACACAACACAACAATGAACCGCGTCTGCTTTCGTGCAAACGCGGTTCATTTTATTACGGTCAAAACATTTTCCCGATCAGAAAAAGCAAGGTAAAGGCAAACAAAATCCACACAAGACAGCCAAACGGTGGGCTGCTTGCCCCCTCGGTACCAGCCGTGTTTTTGAATGCATAAAAATCATCAAGATCTGCCAAAAGCACACCTCCGTTCAAAGGGTAAAACAACCTGTTTCTTTCGTATCAACAGCATAGGTAAACAGTGCGCTTCTGCTGACAGCGGCAAAATAACCTGTCTGCTTGTAAACCTCGCCGTAGTGCTCACCGATCTGTTCAAGCGTTTCACGCAATTGAAGCAACGCCGCCACTTCATGCTTGCAATGTGAACAGCAATAACACGAACACGTCAGTCGGCTGACAGCTCCATCTTCGTATGTAAACTCCACTTCATACATATGACTTCCCTGCACAAGCGCATATCCTTTCGTGCCGTTCAGACACAGATATTCCACTTTGTTTGCCATATAATACTCTTTTCCGTGTTTTGCAACAGCGGTACTGACATTCCATTCATTAAGGTTTTCCAACAAAAAGGACGTATCATCATACGAAGAAATCACTTCCTCATCCCCGTCACACGCAGGCATAAACCATGTTTTCACCTTTTCGGCAGGCAGAACAGAAGGTTGAAAAGCCACAAAATGTGAGCCTGCAAAATAAAACTGTCCGCGGACGTCGGTGTCGGCCACGGCAATGACGCGCATATAATCGGAACTTTTGATCTTGAAATTATAATTGACTTCAACCACACGTCCCTGCACACCGTCCAGTTTGCCTTCGACAAAAACATAATCACCGCAATACAAATCAAAGCGGTTGTTGTAGTACGAAAGCGTCAGATCGCGCTCCTCAAAATAAACGCGCACAATGCTGTTGCGCGGTGCGTCGGTGCGTTGACGCGTGTAAGAAGCCGGATCTAAGTGAAGATCTGCCGTATTCTGCGGCACAAGAAAGCCGATTTGAGATGCCATAATTTTTCCTCCCGTTTCATAAAAAATATTGATTCCGTTTTTCCCTATAACTATATAATACAACATTCACAGTACCACAAAACGGACTTTGCTATCCGTATGTGCATTTTTCAATCAAATCATGTTTTTTTGTTTACAATGCTAAAATCAACAAAAAACACTTGCATTTTTATTTGCGTGGTGTATAATAAAAGCACAAAATAATATGCAGGGTTAATTTATTGGTAGAATTTCTGCTTCCCAAGCAGACCGGGCGGGTTCGATTCCCGTACCCTGCTCCACTAAAGAAACCTCTTTTGTCTACCAAGGCAAGAGAGGTTTCTTGCATTATTGTAAGAATCACAGTTTTGTGGTATGATCAATTTGATAAACTTGAATTTATGGAGGAAATACATGAAGGTTAATTTCTACGAAACCGTAGACGATAAACTATTAAAGTTTGCTGTTATCATTTCAAAACACAATAGTAGGTGGGTATTTTGCAAACATAAAGAACGAAACACCTATGAAGTTCCTGGTGGTCACAGAGAACCAAACGAATCCATACTTGAAACTGCCAAACGAGAACTTTCCGAGGAAACCGGTGCGTTGCAATTTGATATTGCCCCTATCTGCGTTTACTCTGTAATTGGTAAGAACAAAGTAAATCAAACAGGCGAAGAAACTTTTGGTATGTTATTCTTTGCAGATATTCACGCATTTGAAAGTGAACTTCATAGCGAAATGGAATGTGTTTTTCTCTTTGATACGCTTCCCACAGAATGGACATACCCCCTTATTCAGCCATTATTGATTGATGAATATCTGAGAAGGCAGCAGACCGAGTAAATTTCAATTTATCGAACAATGATGCCACACCACTTTTACGCTTTTTTACCTCAATTCTACTCTGTTTAGGTAGTTTTTTCACAAAAAAAACACCCTTGCGGTGTTTTTTTTCTACCATAAAGGGAATCGAAGCGGAGCAGTAGTGAATGAACGTCCGGGGGACGTTCAGAGCTGCGCCTGACCGAGCACCGCAGTGCGAGAGTCGATTCCCGTACCCTGCTCCAAAAGTGGCTGTAAAAAAACAGCCTGAAGAAATCCGAGATTCACGATATCGTGAGTCTCGGATGATTTTTTGTGTTGAAAAATTGTTAAAAACTGATTTTTGTAAAAAACAAGAAACTCCAAACAAGCCGACAGTAAAAACTGTCAGTTTTGGTGAGGGATAGCCACAGACTTGTTATGCTGCTAACTGTTGAGCAGTTTGTTTCATTTGAACACTGTCAAGCGGGATGTTGAAATATTTTGCAAATACTGTTTGCGACATTCCGAAAAGTGTTGCTTTTTGTGTAACATTCTGTTATTTTTCTTCCGGCCGGGAAATGATTTCTTCCGATGTTTTCAATTTGTTCACATCATTATAATATATTTGTGGTATGTTAATATTGGTGATTATCATGTGTTGTTATTTATTCCATATGGGACAAGCGGATAAGGCCGGGGCGTACGGTATTCAAAGCAAAGGCGTTGTGTTGGTGGAGTCCATTTGCGGTGATTATTCCAACGTGGTCGGCCTGCCGCTTGCAAAATGCGTGCGCGTTTTGCGTGCATTTGACATCCGTTGAAGCGCAGTGAACGTTTACGCACGGAACTTCGCCATGCGTTCTTTCCGTTCAGATGTTGCGTATGCGGACGTGTTCTTCACGCAGGCAATGAGATCTGCAAAGAATGCATTTCCGCGATCCTGAAAGTACCGCCCTCGGGCTTCTGCCGCGGTTGCGGAAGGCCGATGAAAAAGTGTATGTGCATTCCCGAACCGTTTCTTTCCGCCGCAGCGGCTCCGTTTCTGTTTGAAGGTGACGTGCGCGAGCAGATCCACAAATTCAAATTTGAAAACAAACCGTTCATGGCTCTTTCCTATGCAAAAATTGTCGCAAAATACATACACGATTGCGGCATTGCAGACGGTGCGCAACTGCTCACATTTGTACCCATGACACAAAAAGCCATAAAGATGCGAGGCTACAACCAAGCCCGCGAATTCGCAGTCGCACTCAGCAATATTCTGCACATTGAGTGCGAACAAACACTGGTAAAGTATTGCGAAACACCGAGTCAGCACGACCTGTCCGCTTTCCTGCGGCACGGCAATCTGACAGGCGTTTACACTCTGCCGCCCGACAAGGAAAACCTCATCCGTGACAAGGTCATATTGCTTGCTGATGACATCACCACCACGGGCAGTACCTTACATGAAGCGGCAAAGACACTTTTAATATTCGGAGCAAAGGAAGTGCGCGGTGTATGCATTGCAAGAGCACCCGCACAAGATCAGATGATAATATGAAAGAAAAATTAAAAACTTGTCTTGAATTATTTTGGGTATTCCTGCGCGTCGGCGCCATGACATTCGGCGGCGGCTATGCAATGTTACCCATTTTACAACGCGAACTGGTGGAAAAACGCCGTTGGACGACCGATGAGGAGCTGACCGACTATTATGCCATCGGCCAGTGCACCCCCGGCATTATTGCACTGAATGTTTCCACCTTCATCGGCAGAAGCAAAGCGGGACTTCCCGGTGCCGTCAGTGCGGCGGTGGGATTTGAATTTGTACCGCTGATTATCATTCTTATTATCAGCGTTTTCCTTGAAGGTTTTGCCGACAATGAATACGTACAGCACGCTTTGGCAGGCATCAACGTCTGCGTGTGCGTACTCATTCTCAACACCTTGCTCAAACTGCGCAAAAGCACGCTCAAAGGTGCATTTTCACTTGTTGTGTTCTTTGCGGTGTTCGCATTGGCTGCCATGGGCAAATTCCTGCCGTTCTCCGTTCCGTTGCCGGTGCTCGTCATTGCCGCAGCATTGACAGGCATCATTGCCGGACAGATCAAAGAAAAACAAAAACAGGGAGGTAAAGCGGAATGATCCATCAGGCAATGATTTATCTTCAGTTGTTTTATGAATTCTTCAAAACAGGTCTTCTTGCCGTTGGAGGCGGTCTTGCCACTTTGCCGTTTTTGAATGCCATGGCTGAAAACCACGGCTGGTTTACGGTGGAAGACGTGTCCACCATGATCGCGGTTGCAGAATCCACACCCGGTGCCATCGGCGTCAACATGGCCACCTATGCAGGCTTTATTACGGGCGGTGTACTCGGCGCGGTGGTTGCCGTTGCCGCACTGACCGCACCTGCGATCATCATCATTATGCTGGTTGCAAAATTCATCGATCAATTCAAAACAAGCCCTTTGATGCAGAATGCGTTTTCAGGACTGCGACCTGCATCCATGGCACTGATCGCCATGGCGGGACTTGGTGTTGCGATCCCCACCTTTTTCGACACCGCCGCCATGCAGGCAGGCAATTGGTCGGCCGCATTTTTGTGGAAAGCAATGATTTTGGCTGTTGCGATTTTTTTAGGACAGAAATTCCTCAAAAAGATCCATCCGACCGTATTCATTCTCATTGCCGCAGTCGCGGGTATTGTGTTAAAGCTGTAAAATAATAAAAACAATAATAAGACCGTATGATACTTGTGCGAGGACAACATCATACGGTCTTGTATTTTTTTGCACTTTTATGCATTGAATGTACTCATGTCGAAAGTGACTACGGTGTAGAATTGGGTCTGCGCATCACGGTTGAGGTCTTCGTCCAACTTCTTTTTGATCTGCTTTTTGTTTGGCATGAGATCGGACGGAAGTACAATGTCAAAAATAAGATTCGTGTGTCCTTCACCGCGCACCATACGAAAATCGTGCACGGAAATGCGCGCATCCTGCGTTTGCAGAAGTTGCAAAACCGTATCACGCAGTTCGGACAGTTCTTCGTCGTCCGTCACAACGGGATCGTAATGAATGACAAGATGCACATTGTGCTCCTGCAGGCAACGACGCTCCAGATTGTCAATCAGTTCATGGCAGAACATGGCGTCTTCCCTGCTGTCCATTTCCACGTGACAACTGGCAAAACGCTGGCCGGGGCCGTAATCATGCACCAACAAATCGTGATAGCCGAGAACCTTTTCTTCATTTTCAATCATACCGACGATCAGTTCATGCAATTCGGAATCCCCCGATTCACCGATCAGCGGGCTGATGGTCTCTTTCCCCAGCGAAACACCGCTGTACAGGATAAACAAAGCCACAGCCAGACCGACAATACCGTCCAACGGCAGACTTGTGAACAATGACACGACAGAGCACAGCAACACGGCAGACGTGGCAATGGCATCGTTGCGGCTGTCTGCGGCAGTTGCAAGCAAGGCATTGGAACGGATCTCCTTGCCGAGGCGGCGATTGAACAGGAACAGCCACATTTTGAGAAGCACGGAAATCACAAGCACAACCGCGGCAGGAACCGTAAATTCCACTTCGGTGGGGTGGATGATCTTATCCACCGAGGTTTTGGCCAATTCAAAGCCGATGATCAAGATCAGCGCCGCAACAGCCAGCGCCGACAGATATTCGCTTCTTGCATGGCCGTAAGGATGTTCTTCATCGGCGGGTTTTTCAGCCATCTTGAAGCCGATGAGCGTTACAATGGAGCCGGTCGCGTCCGAAAGGTTGTTCATGGCGTCGGCCGTAATTGCAATCGAACCCGTCAGTGAACCGATGAGTAGTTTCATAACACAAAGCAAAATGTTGCAGGCGATCCCCACACCGCCCGACAGTTTGCCGACGGCAGAGCGCACTTTGGGTACGCTCTGCCGGTTTTCATAATCCTTTACAAACAGTTTAAGCAATAATTTGGTCATAATCTATCAGTCTGCACTCTGCTCCTCGGAAAGCATTTCTACCAAAGTTGCCATATCTTCGTTGAGCTTGCCCTGATTTTCCTTGGCGATCAGCATACGGCGTTCATTGAGAGCTTTGTACATATCTTCCTTTTTCTTGCCGTCCAAGTCATAGAAGAACAGCGGTATGGTGTTAATGAGGTGCGGAACAAGATTTCCGGCGGCATACAACGCAAACACTTTGCGGTACACTTCCACGGAATCCTGCGCCCAGTAGGTCGTATCAAGGGTGGTATCGTATCCGGTCCACTTGATGATCCACAGCGCGATCATAGTGTTCAGCGGCTGTGTCAGTTTTTGAATATAGCCTGTCAGCAAACCGAACGTACCGTCGGGACGTTCCCCTGTGAGATATTCGGTATAGTCGTTGATCTCACGGCTGATCTCACCTTCAAAGGCTGTGGCAGGTGCATTGTTCAGGCCGTTCAGCCCGTAACCGATGCAGAACCAGATGCCGCTGAGCCACCATATCTTCTTGGGCATGGTGATCCAACCGCCGACCGCCCAGATCACTTCCAGCAGTGCGTCCGTCAGACGCATGATAATGACGGCTGTGCGGAAATTGGCAATGCGTTCGCGAATGGGTTTGATGAATGCGAT
The DNA here is from genome assembly GCA_017396895.1 of Clostridia bacterium. GTDB lineage: Bacteria > Bacillota > Clostridia > Oscillospirales > Acutalibacteraceae > RUG806. The sequence continues at coordinate 13,423 of JAFQKN010000160.1, read as the reverse complement.
GGATAAGACGTTACAGACGTGGTAGAACATATACAACGGCAAAATGCGCAGCGCACCGCCGAAGATCTCAAGCTGAGTGATAACGTCCCAGGAATAACCGCCGTTGCTCCATGCGCTCGTGACGAAGCCTGCCACGACGTTTCGCATGGCATATTTGTTTTTGAGCACGTAGAACATCGTCTTGGTAAGCGGTGCGGGCTTCGGCTGCAACAAAACACGTTCGGGGCATTTGAGTGCAACGCCCATGGTGCCCACCGTACCGAAGAAGGCGGTCACAAAACCGATCACGGAGAACATCAACGGCTGTGAGATCGGTAAGGTTCCGCTGTTGTTCAAAGACATCAGCGAAATATAGATGGTGGAAATAAGATCTCCGCCGTAAGCCCCCGCGTAACTCTGCACGAGAGACACGGCAATTCTGTCCGACGGACAGGGGGATTGCAAAGTCGGGTAATTATCGGTCGGAATGTTGAAAATGGTTGAAAACGTCTCCTGCAAAAACAGCATGATAAACAGATACAGGATACGTTTTGGATCATTGATCTGTTGCGAGGGGATCAGCAACGCGCCGCTGTAAAGCAAGGCGGTAACAAGAAAGAACGGCAACGGCGTCATGAGAACATAAGGTCTGGCCTTCCCCCAGCGCGTACGGGTGCGGTCGTAGGCAATGCCCATCAGCGGATTGTTCAGCGTGTCGTAAATGCTGATGAGTGCTTTCACCACCGTAACGTACGAGAGGTCGATCTTGAGAACTTTCGTGTAATACATATTGGCATAGTTGTCAAGCCCTACTTTCAAAGAACGGGCAAAACGCTGAATCGCCATCCACGACAGTTCACCGACGGACACCTGCCGCGTACTGTACACATCCACGGCAAGATTTTCGTACTTTTGCAGAATATCATGATTAAGTGTTGCGGCTGAATAGTCATCCGCTTTGAGGAAACGGTTGACTAATTTTTCTTTGGCAGACAATTGCGACATATTCGTTCCCTCCTTTACTGTGTGACGGTTACGGTGCAGGCGGATCTGTAATTGCCGTCGAGCGTGATGCAGTAAACCTCAGCCTGACCGATGCCGCAGGCGGTAATCACACCGTTTTCATCCACGGCGGCAATGCTTTCATCCGACGTGAACCAATATACCTTTTGCAGAGTCGCATCCGCAGGCGACAGTGTTGCAGACTGCGTTTTGCTTTCACCGACCGTCAGCGCAACTTCTTTTTCGCTGACTTTCACGCCCTCAACGGGAACGCGCACGTAAAAAATACAGGTATCGGTATACGTAACACCGTTATAGGTATAAGAACCCGTTATGGTCACGGAATCGGCACTGACCTTTTCGCCCTTGAAGAAGTTACCGTCAACGGACAGCACTTGCGGATCGGACGAGAGCCATTCGATCTGAATATCTGCGGGAGATTCATCCGAAACAATGTTCGTTTTCAGTTCATCGGAAGAACCTTTTTCAATATAATACACTTCATCCCTGAATGCAAACGAAACACGGGTGAAACGGGTGTTTTCGCTGATATGCACATCGAACGACAGCGTCATTTCTCCGAAATCTTTCCATTCCCCGATGAAAGTCAACGGCAGAGTCACTTTGCAGATTCTCGTCTGATTTACGTTGTTCAGTTGTCCTGCAAGACGGTCGATTTCCGCAGTCATCACAAAATCGTCATAAACAAGCCTTGCGTCCCCGACCGTTGCGACCGAGGCGAACGTGTCTTTCATGCTTGCAACCACACCGTCGGCAACCGAAAGAGCAAACACACCGTAAGCGGCGGCAGATTCTTTTTCGTCGAACGAACAGCCGTCAAAGGTGAATACATAACGGATATCGTTTGCATTTTCCTCGTTGATGATCGGTTCAACGTTTGCGTCTTGCAGATCAAATTCCGTAAAGTGAAGAAGATCCGAAAAATCCTCCCCGTAAGTGCCGTTTCTGCGTTGTGATTCATAATGGGAAGAAAGCAGATCTTCAGCGGAAGAACGGATGTGACCGAGATAAGCCTTTACAACTTCGGCATTTTCGCCGTCCGTCACGATGCTGTCCTCGGGAATCGACACACCGACGGAAACATCCGCTTTCGTACCTGCAAAATGCTTGGTATCCTGCACAAGACGAAGAAAATCGTCATAAAATGCCTGCTCATTTTCGGGCAGTTCGGCATATTCGATCGGTTCTGCGGGCAATTCCTGCGTACCTTCAAAACTGAGTATGTACATACCGCCCAGCACGGTACCGCCGACAAAAAAGAGGATCAAAAAGGCGGTCACGACCGCAAAAATGACTTTTTTACGGCGATTATTGGCATCCAGTTTGTCAATTCGTTCCAGACGCTTACGCTCTTTTTCCGATAAATCTTCACGTACATTCACATCAGCCATTCTCCGTCACCTCCTCCACTTGGTAGGCTTCGCTGATAAGTTTGCGTTTTTCTGCCCTGTCTTCAGCGGATTCATAAATGGGGGCGGGAATGCTGAGCAGATCGATCTCGCCTTTTTTCCACTTGCGTCTGTAATCCACGCGCAGTTCATCACCTTCCCTGAACACACGGACAGGGGGATTTTTAAGACAAAGAATGCTCGCTATGAGAGGTGGCACGAATAAAAGCACGGCAACCAAAAACAGAGCGTTGCTGTCGGCATTCACAAGACTTCCCGCCGCTTCGGCCGCGGCATCCACGCGCATCGCCAACACTTTGACGGCCACGGCGGCACACATACCGAGCACGGAAAAAACAGACATGAGGACGGATGTTTTTTTATTGCCGATGAAGCCCAATATTCCAGTCAAAAGAACCAGCGCGGCGAAGAAAGCCATCGCAAGATAAGCGATCATCAAGGGCTGCAACGCACCTGCAACCGCACCGAACACGGGACCTTGTTCAAAAACACCCAATTTCACGAACAAACCGCCGAATATACCGCTGACTACAAGATCGAATACATTATACGTAACGGACGAATTGTAAAAAGGTGTTACGATCGACAGACTTCCCAATGGCAACAAGACCGTAAACAGCGGAATCAACGCAAACGCAATACGCAGTTTTTGCGCAAGACCGCCGACGTAAGCCGTTTTCAGTTTGACCATGTTGTATCGGAAAAATGCCATGGACATTTCCGATATTCGTCTGTCTTTTTCAAACTGCCCCTCAAAAGAAGCAAACATGATATGCACACCGCATTTTTTACAGTAGGGACTCATTTGCCAGATCTTCAAAGCGGTGCCGCATTTCGGACAAGAGGCCATTGCTACTCGCTCCTTCTTTGCCGTTTATTTTTGCATTTGCGCAAATCGGCGCGGTGCAAAGATATGCACCTTTAGTACATATTAACATATTATTTCTGTTTAATCAATATGCATTTGTGAAACAATGCAAAAAAAAGTCACCGCAACATCAAAAGATATGCAGTGACAAATTTGACAAATTATTATTTTTAATCTTTGCAAAGTTCAGCCGCCAGAGCCTTGATCTGTTCAACATTCTCTGCTTTGACAGCGGCATGAACGGTCACGGTGGTGTCGGTGAAGGTAATATTCTTACTGCCCTCAAAAGCGGCACGGATATTTTTGGCGGCTACGGGCGTCCACGTTCCGTTTTCGATGATACCGATCAGGCGGTTGCGGTAACCGCGTTCGGTAAGATTATGCACGAAGGTGTGCATGAACGGGAACAGTTCCCCGTTGTAGGTGGTGGTCGCAAGCACGAGTTTGCCGTAACGGAAGGCATCCTCCACCGCTTCCGCCATATCGCAACGGGCAAGATCGTTGACCGCAACTTTCGGACAGCCCATGGTTTTCAGTTCTGCCGCAAGCAGTTCAACGGCCTTTTTTGTGTTGCCGTAAACGGAGGTGTAACAAATGCAGACGCCCTCGCTTTCAACACCGTAGGACGACCATGTATTATACAGATCGAGATAATAACCGAGATTTTCTTTCAGAACCGGTCCGTGCAGAGGACAAATCACGGCAATGTCAAGACCTGCCGCTTTTTTAAGCACCGTCTGCACACTCTGACCGTATTTGCCGACGATACCGAAATAATATCTGCGTGCCTCGCAAGCCCAGTCTTCATCCGCATCCCATGCACCGAACTTGCCGAATCCGTCTGCGGAAAACAGCACCTTATCGCAAGCATCATAGGTCATGATCACTTCCGGCCAATGCACCATGGGAGCCGTCACAAAAGTGAGCGTATGCTTGCCCAGAGAAAGCGTATCACCGTCTTTGACAACGATTCTGCGGTCGGCAAAATCGGTTTCAAAGTATTTGTTCATCATCACGAATGCTTTTTCGGAAGCCACAATGACTGCCTGCGGATAGGCCTGTGCAAATGCGGCCGCATTCGCGGAGTGATCGGGTTCCATGTGTTGCACAATCAGATAATCGGGCTGTCTGCCGTCCAAAACCGTATTGATATTGCCGAGCCATTCATCCTTGAAATTGACATCCACGGAATCCATGACGGCTATCTTTTCATCGAGAATGACATAGGAGTTATAAGCCATACCTTCGGGAACGATATACTGCCCTTCAAAAAGATCGATCTTACGGTCATTGACACCGACGTATTTTATATCATTGGAGATTAACATATTTCTTTTTCCTTTCCGTAAAAAAGCGGAATACACAGGAACGTGTACCCCGCATATTGATTTAATTATACCAGTTTTTCAACGTACTTTCAATAGAAATTTTTTTATTCGCGGTTCGCTTATGACAATAAATATTTTTTCCAGTTATCGGGAAAACCCATCGTTTTTATTTTAACAGCCGGATACCGCAATAATAATTCTTCAAGTTGAAATATAAATGCCCTCCAATGCGAATCATCAGGAATTAAATGTTTAATACAAAGCAAAACACCAAAAATACGAATATTTTTGATACCGCTTCTTAAATACTCTTTATACAGCATGGGAGTTTTTGTAAGTTTTACATTGTATAATCTTCCGTAATGCGCACACAGATTACGCACATAAGCTATGCTTTCAATCCAACTTTCAAAATACGTATAACCAACTCCGTATGTAGCTGCAATTGCTTTTTTATCCGCATTCTTCATGTTCTTGAAAAATTTTGAAAGTGTTCCGAAACTAAACAATTCAACCAATGCATAAAACGGAATCTTGCCGTCTTCATAATTGTCATTAAAATTTTTAACAAACGGTGATTTTGAATTTCGCATAATTTCATGCTCTATTTCTGATAAAAATGCGGAATGATAAGAAGGATCATTAAAATTATCCGCATTCTCATAACCAAGCACACCATATTTAATAGAAAAATAATTCGCCAATCTGCACCTTAAATTTATTTCAACTCTTTCGATAATCGGAAACAACAATTGCCTGAACTTACAGTTAAACTTATACAACTGAACCAACATATCAAAACTTACATCAGCATAATACACCCCGTTTTTCGGTTTTAAGCCAAGACTAAAGGCTTTGACCAATCTAAAATAGGAAATATCATTCAACAAATCTTTCGCACTTTCTTCGTCATCAATAATCAATCCGAGTTCAAGCAAATTATCAATTTGTTGCTCTACTGTTAATGGAAGTTGTTGTTTTTTCAGTTCCAAAATAAATATCCCCCAAAAAGTTAAATGACCCGACGTGGTCCGCATCGTTGAGAGGCGTGTCGGGTTCTGTTACTTATATTATATGCAACAAATGTGAATTTGTCAAGAAAACTTTTTCAAAAAACTTATTATCGAACAAAAAAATCAACATCATCTATTTTTACACTTTTCACATCCGCAGAATGAATCAGCATCGGGAAATACAGAACGAAGTGCAGTTCATCCCCGTATCTGCCGACAGAAGAAGCAAACACATCGTTGTCGTCTTCGGGCGGATGTTTCAGGTCATACGTTTTTACACTGCCGTCGGCAAGTTCCAGTGTCAGCGTTCCGTGCACAAGGTCAACAAAGTCACCGTGTGCCGCCGTAAGTTCCTGTCCCTGCGTGACCTTCATTTCATAACAAAGATGCATATTGGAGATCTCCGCTTTTTTCGGTATCATCGTAACGCCGTTCACGGTCAGTTCGTTCTTCAGTGCACCGAGTTTATACGTAGTATCGGCATAATCGACGGTGATCTCTCCGGAAAATGCACAGGGGATCACGGTCTTGTCGCGGAAACCGCCGCCTGTTTTGAATTTTTCGAGATTCTCAAAACGGAATTTCGCTTTTCTTCCGATGAAACTGTATTCGGACAGCCCTTGCAGATTCATTTCGATGCGCAGCGTTCTTTCATCGACCACATAATCGCCGATGCCCTTGCCCATGCTCGGAAAAAATCCGATATCTTCCGATGTCGTCTCAAAAAGATAGCTGTGATCCGCTTCAAACAGCAGATCCCCCGTTGAGACCAGTTCAAAAACCAGATGCAGGCTGATCTTATCCCCGATAATTCCCACGCAGGTCAGTTGCAGATCCTCGCGATCGCTTTCAAATACAACATTCTTTTCGGAATAAACCTCCCCCGCTTCGGGTGCATTGCCGAGAAAACGGGAGCCGAAGTATTCGGGTGCATTCACAACACGTCCTGCAACGGCCGTGCCCGAAACGGCAATCAGCACTGCAAGCACGGCGGCAAGCAAAGCAACGGGGCGCATACGAAATGCTTTGGTGCGGTTTGTTTTGGCATATAAATTCTCTTTCCATTCGCGCGGTGTTTCCACCGTAAAATCAAAACGGTTCATCTGTCAGCACTCCTTTCAATAATTCCCGCGCTCGTTTGAGACGGGATTTGACGGTGTTTTCTTTTTCGGAAAGGATCTGTGAGATCTCTTTGACGGAATACCCCTCGTAATAATACAGAATGATAACGCTTGCATATTTTACAGGCAATGTTCTGACCGCTTCGATCAGCCCGTAATCCGGCTCCTGCGCACAGGCGATCTGCAGTTCATCAATATCAACATGATTGCGGTGAAACAGTTTGCGTTTGAAGTCGCGGCATTCGTTGAGCGTGACCGTCACAAGCCATTTTCGCAATTCGTCATCGGGTTTTTCCCACATCTTTTTTGATCTGAACAACTTGAAGAAAACATTTTGCCAAGCGTCCTCGGCATCGGCACGGCTCTCAAGATGCAAATAACACAAACGCGTTACCGTGTCGGCATATTTTTCCACAAGCGGTGTAAACAAATCTTCCATCTCATCAACTCCTTTCATAACACAGAACGATCGAAAGATGCAAAAGGTTGCATTCATATTGACAAAGAATCATATATTTTGCTACAATGAAAAAAAACAGGAGGTAATTTAACAATGTTCCAAAAAATAATTGCAAGCATTCTCTCCGTTCTGTCCGTGATCCTCACCTTCCTCGGCATCGCGCATCATCCCATGGGACCGCAAGCGGACATGAGCAAATTCACGCTGACCTTTGAAGAAGAATTTGAAGGTGAACTCGACCGCAGTGTATGGTCGGGGCATTACACATGGGGACAGACAAGCGAGATCAGAAAAGGCTCTTACTGGAATCAGTATCTTGCAAAAACCGAAGACGGCAATCTCATCATTCCGCTGACCTACCTCAGCGAAGGCATGGGCGGCAAAGGTGCAGGCTGGTATTCTGCAGGCATTGACACCGACAGCGATTCCCCCAACGGCTTCTCGCAGAAATACGGGTATTTTGAATGCCGTTGCATTTTGCCGAAATGCGCACCTGCATGGGCGGCATTTTGGCTGATGAATGACGGTGTTTTCAACGAAGACGGCAACGGTCGGGACGGCACGGAGATCGACATTTTTGAAAGCGATTGCTACGGCGACCGTCAGGAAAATGCCGTCACGAGCAACCTGCATTTTGACGGCTACGGCGAGATGCATCAGGCAATGGGTGCAAAAAAATTCCTCATCAAGGGCAATCCGTATGAAGAATTCAACACCTACGGACTTGAATGGAATGAGAATGAATACATTTTCTACATCAACGGCAAGGAGACCTTCCGCACCGATTTCGGCGGCGTGTCGCAGAATGAAGAATACCTCATTCTTTCTCTTGAACTCGGCGGCGAAAATGCAGTGCCGAACACACAGATGAACACGCAAGAAAGTTATGAATTCGTCGTGGACTATGTAAGAGTATACCAGTACAACGATCTTTTACAATAACAAACAACAAAAAGGTGTTTTCGGGGCTTTTCCGGCCTTGAAAACACCTTTTTTCTTTACTCGGCGGAGAATACTTCTTTCCCCACGCCGCACAGCGGACACAGCCAGTCCTCGGGCACATCGGCCCATTGCGTTCCGGGGGCTACGCCGTTTTCGGGATCGCCCTGTTCTTCATCGTAGATGTAACCGCAGACTTCACAGACATACTTCATCATGCTACCTCCAACTTGATTCTGCTTGCAGTATGCCCACACTGCGCTCATTCTAAACCGAGAATATTGTTTTTCTGTGCAAAACGCAACCACTCCTGCGCGATCAGCCAGTGTCCTGCCTCCGTCGGATGCACACCGTCCCAGATCCAGTGACTTGCTTCACTTGTTTGCAATTGCGCGTCAAACACAGCCTGCAACGGCAAAAACCATGTACCGCACCGAACAGCGATCTCTTTGACAGCCTGCTGTATGTTTTGCAACCGTTCACTCCATATTTCCCAATGTTCGGCCACCCCGCCCAAACAAAACGAAAACGGTTCACAGAGAATGATCTTACAATCGGGATTTATTTCTCTTGTTTGCGCGATCAACCGTGCATAGGTTTCACAAAAGTGCTCCATGTAGAGTTGCTTATCCCCGCATACGGTATAATGCACGTCGTTGACACCGACCAGAATGCTCAGCACATCGGGCTTGAGTGACAGGCAGTCCTCCTGCCAACGGTCGGCAAGATTTTGCACGGTATTCCCCGAAATACCGCGGTTAAAAAACTGCAGACCTGCCTGCGGATATTCCGCCGTGAGTTTGCCCGTAACGACATACGCATACGAGTGGCCGATCTGATGATTGAGATCGGTGGTGTTGTTTTTGATGCGATTGCCGTCGGTTATGGAATCACCTTGAAAGAGAATGATTTTTTTCATCATACAAATCCCCTTTTTACAAAAAAAAGATTGCAATGCAAACTGCACACATGATACTATAATTATAACACAACCGAAAGGGATTTGAAAGATGAAAAATGCAAGCAGTTTTGGTTTTTTGCCGCAAAATGACGGCATTGCAAATGCACGCTCACTGAATGCAGCCGTTGCCGAAGCCGGTGAAGTGGTCGTTTCTGTTCCCGGCATTTACGAAATAGCGGATACCGTTTATCTGCACAGTCACACGCATCTGCATTTTGAAAAAGGCGTCACGCTCAAACGTGTTGAAAACCCGGACGGACAAAACGGCAATGCATTCATCAACGTCGGCGCATTCACAGGTGTCCGCGACACGGATATACGTCTGACGGGACTGCATCTGCTCACAAACGGAACCGAGAGCACTCCGGCCGAATGCGGCGGCACCAAAACCGTTACGGGGCTTCGTGCACACGTTGCGTTTTTGCACGTTGAAAACGTATACGTCAGCGACATGGAACTGACCGATCTTTCACCGAAAGACTACGCCGTTCAGATCTCCGATTTCAAGAATGCGACCGTTGAGCGTTGCCATCTCGAAGGGCTGAAGGACGGCATCCACTTCGGCAACGGCTCCGATTTTGTTGTGCGGGACTGCCGTTTCCGAACGGCTGACGATGCCATTGCACTCAATTGCAGTGATTATTCCGTCTCCAATCCGAGTCTGGGCGATCTTGAAAACGGGCTGATCGAAAACTGCACCGATCTCAAAGGATCCCCAACCAACGCCTGTTTTCTTCGTATCCTCGTCGGCGGATGGACAGCATGGAAAAAAGGAATGACCGTGTACCATTCCGACGCGGTGATCCACGAGGGCAAATTATACCGTGTCTGTATGCAACCCGACAACACGGCATACATCTCCTGCACACCGCCGACACATGAAAAAGGCTTTGCGGAATACGACGGCATCCGATGGGTACGCACAAACAATGCCTGTGCCGCCGACAAACTGCCGCTGTCTGCATCCTGCCGTAATATTGTACTGCGCAACATCAATATCCAACAACCGCGAGACACACAGATCCTCATTTATGCGTCCTACGATGAATATCTGCGCAGTTACCACCCGGGCTACGCAATGCCCGCAGTCAGCAATATCGTTCTTGAAAACGTGCAGGTGCAGTGCAAAACCGAGCACCTCATCCGCATACGCACAAAAACAGAACCGATCATCCTCAGAAACTGCATTCTCAACGGCAGTGACATTATCCAACAACAAAACGAACAGATGGAACCGTACGCACCGACACCAATCATCATCCAATGAATAAGAGGCTGTTGCAATTTCCGAATCGGATCTGCAACAGCCTCTTTTTTTTTCTTTTATCAGTCCTCAAACACGGGCATCTGCATGGGAATACCGCCCTGTTCGGAGGATTCGTGTGCAAGAATGCCGGGCAGTGACATGGAAATGGCAAAATCGACGTTCAGTTCGGGTTGTTCGTTGTTGGCAACGCAACGGATGAACTCTTTTACCATTTTTGCATCTGCACCGCCGTGTCCTTCGCGGCTTTCGCCGGCATAGGCGGAGTTGACGGGAATTTCGATCTTTTTGGAGAATGTGCCGGGGATGCTCTGCAGGTTTGCATAGGAATACGCATCGTCCACCACATCCAGCCGTCCCGTTTCAATGCTTCCCTTTGTTCCGCAAAGACGGAAATTGTGGTCATAAGCGGTATAGGCACCGAAACTGACGAGAATTCGGATAATTGCACCCTTTGCGGTCTTAATCAGTGCCGCACCCGTGGCTTTGATGTTGGGGAAATAGGGATTGTAAATTTTATCGGACTCAAAACAGGTCACGCTGACACAGCGGTCATCCATCACATAAAGCATGGGGCCGAGTTCGTGGGTGAGATATTTGATGGCGGGATTGGTGGTTCTCCAATGTCCTTCGGGGTAGTTGTCGGGGGAAAATTCTTCGGGATCGAGTGCGTGCAGATATTCCGCTTCCGCATACACAACGTCACCGAACAGACCGTCCTCGCGCATCTTTTTCCACGTTTCGATGAATGCCCAGAAACAGCAGTTTTCGGCCGCCATGTAAATGAGATCGGGATGTGCCTTGACCGCCGCCTTGAGAATGCGTGCTTCTTCCACGGAGTTGACGGACGGAATCTCACTGAGCACGTGCTTGCCTGCATCGAGTGCTTTGACTACGATCGGCACGTGGTAAATGGCTTCCGTTGCCACAATGACGGCATCAATGTCCGTTTTGAGCATTTCATCGTAATCGGAAAACTGCATAGGGGTGCAGTTGCCCGTTTCGCTGAGCTCTTTATAGCCTGAAGCGAGAATTTTCGGATTGTGGTCGCAAACGGCCAACAGTTCTACATTCGGCAGAGCGAACAGGTTTACGGCAATGGCCGTGCCTCTGCCCAAACCGACCACACCGACTTTGATTTTTTCACTCATTGCAATTTCCTCTCTGTTGTATGCTTACTGAAAATACTTTCTCCATTCGCTGTCCGAAAGGATCTTACCCTTGTCGAGATCGAACAGCAGTTTGGCTCTCACGCCGTCCTTTTCGGTGATGATACGAATAACGGATGCATCGACGTATTCCGCTTCGATGATCTTCTCGTCGGTCTTTTTAAAGAAGACTTTCAGCAATTCCTGTGCAGGCTTGTCATAATCTCCCGCATTGTCGGAAACGAACAGCACATTGCCGCACAGGTTGTTGATTCTGCCCAGCAGATACTTCTGTTCATCCGTGAAGGTCAGATTGTCTTTGCGCAGGAAGAACACATCGGGATCGTTCATCCACACTCTGCCGTTGAGGTGACGGCGGAAAACGGAGTTATTGATGGCACTTCTTGCGTTGAGCATTTCGTTGCTGACCTGAATGCGGCTGTAGAACTGTCCCTTGTAAGACAGGTCAACGTCACAGCTGATGCGGCACGCATCACACACACCGAGTGCGGGACCGATGGGCACACCGCAACCGAGGAACAACTTATCGCCCACACATTCACGCAAAAATGCCATGGCATCACACATGATCTCACCGCGGCTCTTGCCGTGACGCGGATAAATGCACTGGCTGTAGAGGAAATCGAGTTTGACCATGTCATAGCCCCATTCGTTGAGCACGACATCGAAAACATGACGCAGATACGCTCTGACTTCTTCGTTATAAATATCAAATGTGTATGCACCGCCCCATGCAATACAACCGACAACGGGTTTGCCGTTGGGGTGTTTGATGAGCCAATCGGGATGCTCTTTAGCCATGCGCGAGATCTTCTGACAGTTGAACGGAGCCAGCCAGATACCTGCTTTGTAGCCCTTTTCATGGATCTTATCGGCAATATATTTCATACCGTGCGGGAATTTGGACGGATTATCGTCCAGCCAATCACCAATGAAGGTTTCATAACCGTCGTCGATCTGGAAAATGGAGACCTGATCCTTGTACGGATCCAATCCGTCCAGATCGCGCAGAATGATATCTTCCGTGATTTTTTGGAAATAATTGTACCACGAAGTGTAGCCACTCATGGTGCCCTTGCGTGTTTCGGGCATTTTCCAAAGACCGAAGTAGTTATCGAATACTTCTTCGTAATCGCCTTCAAAATAAACGATATCAAAGATCTGCAGCGGCTCGCTGACGACTTTGCCCAACAGGTCTTTGCAGAAGAAGAAGCGGTTTTCCTGCATTTTCACCTTAAAAATAGTATAGCCTGTCTTTTCGGTCAGGGAGCCCCACAGGAACACCGTGTTGCGTCTTTTGATATAGGTGTAACAATGGCTGTGGAATTCGCCTGCAATGCCCGAATAGTCAACGATCCACTCGTCACTCGTTTTTCTTGCGAGGTCTTTTGTAAATTCGCTGATGTTGGCAATGCCGATGGTCGAGGGCATGATCTCGTCCGCCATCCATTCCTTGGTCTTTGTCCAGGACTGATAGCCGTTGGCAAAGAATTTGTCACCTTTCTTGAATTCAAACGGCATCTCGGCAAAGAAATCCACCATTTCAAAGGTCTGTTTGGGAATCAGCGTCACCGTGTAGCGGTTGTCTTTGTTTTCGATCTCAAGTTTATAAAAATCATTTTCAAGGGCGTTTGACGTAACGATCTCGGCACCGACCTTGTATTTTACGGTATACTTCTTGTTCATTGGTAATCCCCTTTCGTGATTGGAAACAGAGTTTTTTACTCACTGAAAATTTATTTTATCACAACTGAACGGCAATTGCAATCATTCGGAATAAAATCGGGTAGAATTTATAAAAAAGGTTTGCAAAGAATAAAAAGCACACCAAGCGTTTCGATGTGCTTTTTTGTCTATGGGCTACAAAAAAGATATTTTTGCCGTTTTTG
>JAFQKN010000159.1 GCA_017396895.1 Clostridia bacterium | reverse complement strand
TTATCTTCATATAAATCAATAGAATGTAGCCACGCGGTCATCGCCGGTCAGCGGTTCGCAAGTTTCGGCGGAAATGCAGTTGAGGATCGGTCCGCGCTTGCCGTAGAGACGGCTGAAACGGATGTCGATCTTTGCGGTCAGCATGATCCACTGCGCATTCTGAATGCGGTCGGCATCGGCCCATTTGGTCACAAACCCGCAGTAAGCAATGTCGTCTGCGCAACAGGTCATCACATGACGGCCGGAAACGAACATTTTGTCGGGGAATTTTGCATTGACGGCACACACGGCCTTGAAACGGATGGTCTTGCCGTCGTATTTTTTCATATCTTCCGTGATATCGCGGTACCAGAGAGCAAAATCACGGTCTTCCACCTCAATGACGGGCGCATTGATATCAAACGGCAACGGATCTTCGATCTCATCGGGTTCCACTTTTCCGTCTGCAAATTCATACAGAATTTCGGGACGGCGGCTGACACCGCGCACGATCTTGTGCAACGGCATAATATCCGTGCCGTTGGGCACACGGTTAAAGATCACACTGTCTGCCTGTTGGAGTTTATCCACCACAAGAGAACGCATATTTGCATTATAATTGAGAATGGTGGTGCTGTCAAAAAACAGCATATTCTGATACGGGATCCAGTGTTCGGGCAGTGCATCGTAAAAGGATTGGATCATCCACATTCCGTTGTATTCAACGAATGCACGCGCGGCACCTGTTTCGCGTTCCATTTTCAAAAGATTTTCTTCCGTCAGTTCGTCAACATCTTCAATCACACGCTTGAAAACATTCGGAGAACTGAAACGGGAAGCATCATATTCTTCTTCCCCTTCTTCGCAGACAATGAGCAGTGTCTTTTCTCCGGAATTGACACGTTTATCCTGCAAAGTATCCTGCAAAAAGGTGGTCTTACCGCTTTCCAAAAAACCCGTGAACAGATATACGGGAAACTCTTTTCTCTGTGCCATATCAGTTCACCCCGAACAGCAGTGCCAACGCACCTTCGTGCAGGTTGGAACCGATCACGCAAAGTCTGCCGATCACACCGGCCGCACCCGTGCGCACTTCACCTTCTCCGGGAACATAATCAAAATGAAGCCAGTTTCCGTCTGCACCGGCAACGATGCCCTTGGCGCGAAGTACCACGCCGTACTTGCCTTCATCGCAAAGTTCATCCAATGCCGCATTCAACGCATCGGCAGTAAAAGTGCGTGTTGTTTCTTTGCCCCAACTGGTGAACACTTCATCGGCATGATGATGGTGGTGATGGCCGTGACAACCGCAATCGCAGTGTTCATCATGTTCATGGTGATGATGTTCGTGTTCGTGACAACCGCAATCGCAGTCTTCGTCATGGTCATGGTGGTGATGTTCGTGTTCGTGGCATCCGCAATCGCAATCTTCGTCATGTTCATGGTGGTGATGCTCGTGTTCGTGGCAACCGCAATCACAGTCTTCATCATGGTCATGGTGGTGATGTTCGTGTTCGTGGCATCCGCAATCACAATCTTCGTCATGGTCATGGTGATGATGTTCGTGATGATGCTGTTCTTCGTGCATCAGATGTTCCACCGCCGCCTGCAGGGAATCTCTGCGTTCAATGGCTTCAAGCAGTGCTTTGCCGTCCAACTGTGTGATGGGTGTGGTGATAATGACCGCACTTTCATTGTGCGCACGAACAAGTGCAACGGCTGTTTCGAGTTTTTCGGCACTGACAGCATCGGCATGGCTCATCACAATGGTGCCTGCATGTTCGATCTGATCGTTGAAAAACTCACCGAAATTCTTCATATACATTTTCGCTTTGCCTGCATCCACAACGGTGGTGAACGCATTGAGCACCATACCCGCCTGCGCATTGTCACGCACGGCACGAATAACGTCGGAGAGTTTGCCGACTCCGGAAGGCTCAATAATGATACGGTCGGGGGCATATTCTTCAACGACCTTGCGCAGTGCTTCACCGAAATCACCGACCAGACTGCAACAGATACAGCCCGAGTTCATTTCGCGGATCTCAACGCCTGCTTCCTGCAAAAAACCGCCGTCGATGCCGATCTCACCGAATTCGTTTTCGATCAGCACCAGTTTTTCGCCTGCATAGGCTTCGTTGAGCATTTTGCGGATGAGGGTGGTCTTACCGGCACCGAGGAAACCGGAATAAATATCAATTTTTGTCATCGTAATCAATCCTTATTTTTTATATTACCAGTTAAATATACCACTTTGAACGGATTTTTCAAGTGGAAAACATCAATTTTCCAGTGTTTTTACGGCAGTGGAAACAATTTTTTCCAGAACTCCGTCCGTAAACGGGCTGTCGATCCCCGCCGTTGCACAAAGTTCCAAAAAGGTCTGCTTACCGCCCTGCTTTGCAAAAGCAAGATACCGATTCCACGCATCTTCACGGTCTTCGTTCATCATCGCCCAAAACGTGAGAGCCACCGTCTGCGCAAGGCAGTAATCAATATAATAAAACGGAAGTTCGTAAATGTGGTGCTGACGTTGCCAACCTCTGCCCTCCCCGTAAAACGCAAGATCGGAACGGTCAACAAGGGGACGGTACTGCTGTTCGAGTTTTTCCCATGCCTCATGGCGTTGCTGCGGAGTCAGTTCGGGATGATCGTAAACGATGTGCTGGAATTCATCCACCATACAACCGTAAGGGATGAAACGCAGACATCCTTCCAGATGTGCAAGTTTGGCCGTGGGTGTATTTTCACCGTAGAACAGATGCAACCACTCCCATGCAAAGAATTCCATGGACATGGAATGGCATTCGCAGGATTCCATCGTGGGATCCATGTTTTCACGCACTTCAAAATCCTTGGCAAGCCAGCCTGCAAAGGCGTGACCTGCTTCATGGGTGAGCACTTCCACATCATCGGAGGTGCCGTTAAAATTGGAAAAAATGAATGATGCCTTGTAGTCGGGCAAAAAGGTACAATAACCGCCGACCTGTTTGCCTTTGCGGGAAAGCACGTCGAGCAGTTCATTGTCATACAGTTCGTCCACAAATTCTGCCGTCTGCGGTGACATTTCCCTGTACATGGTTCGGCCTGCATCCAGAATATCCTGCGCAGAACCCACGGGACGGGGATTGCCTTCGGGAAATTTGAAATCCATGTCGTAATAATGCAGTGTATCCACACCGATTCGGGCTTTCTGCATCTCTTGCAGTTTGCCGCAAAGCGGTACGATGTCGGTTTTGACCGCATCACGGAATTTCTGCACCATGGCAGGATCGTAACAGTTGCGTTTGAGCCGCAGATATGCCACCTGTGTAAACGATTCAAAGCCGAGTTCCTTTGCGATCTGTGTACGCACCTTGATGAGCGAATCGTAGATTTCATCCAGTTCATCCGCGTGGGATTTATAGAATGCGGCATCCGCCTCAAATGCGGCTTTGCGCACACTGCGGTCGGCACTCTGCTTATACGGTGCCAATTCGGAAAGGGTGAGTTCTTTGCCGTCAAAGGAAATCTTTGCACCGGCAACCAGTTTTGCATAGCGACTGCACAGTTTATTTTCTTCCTGCATCAGCGGAACGATCTCGGGTTTGAATGCGCGGTTTTCAAGTTCTGCATTGACAAACATCAATGCGCCGAACTTTTCTTTCAACTGCGGCAAAAAACGGCTTTCCAACAGGGCTTGCTGAAATGCACTGAGTTTTTCGGTCAAAAAGGGAGAGTTTTCATCGTAAAAATCGTTTTCTGCTTCATAAAACGCATCGGTCGTATCGATGGAATGGCGGATATAGGTCAGTGTGATCATGGTTTCGGCATGGCTTGAAAGCACCTCATGCTCGGCAAAAGCCGCAAGCACATCCTGCTCACATTCGGCATTGCGCACGGTTTGCGTCAAACGGTCATACGCATCGGTCAAAGCCTGCATATCCACGCGCTCATATTTCATTTCGGAAAATTTCATACAGTTCAGCTCCTCAGATAAGCTTAATATACAATTTTATTATACACACAAAAGTAAATGAATGCAAGTAATCTTTATTGACGGAGAATACTTTGTTATGCTATACTCAAAATAACAAGGGAGGGATCGATCATGATTCTTGAAGCAAAAAAAGAGTATGTTTTTCTTTATAACACGCAGGCGCCGTCCTGCCATGCATCCACGGTTTTGCCGTTGGCAGACGGCACGGTGCTGTGCGCATGGTTTGCAGGTCAGCGCGAAGGTGCAGACGATGTCGGCATCTGGACAAGCAGACGCAAAGACGGCACATGGAGCGAACCCCTGCGCATTTCGGAAGAACGCGATGTTGCCCATTGGAATCCCGTTTTGCATCTGCGCGAAGACGGAAAGATCATTCTGTATTACAAATACGGGCAGACCATTCCGAACTGGATCACGAAATACGTCATTTCCGAAGATAACGGTCAGACATGGTCTGCACCCTGTGAACTGGTGCCCGGCGACACCGAAGGCGGCAGAGGTCCCGTCAAGAATAAGTGCATCCGCCTGCTCGACGGCACTGTGCTTGCCCCCGCCTCCACCGAGCAGAATAAAATGTGGATCCCGTTCATTGACCGCAGTGAGGACGACGGGCTGACGTGGCAAAAACAAACGCCCATGGAACGCCCGAAATACAGAAGAATGTGGGTGAATATGATCCAGCCCACGCTGTGGCAAAGTGCCGATCAATCCGTCCACTGCCTGCTTCGCACCAATCAGGGGGCTGTGTACCGCAGTGACTCGGAAGACCTCGGTATCACATGGTGCAAGCCCTACCGAACCGCGCTTCCCAACAACAATTCAGGGCTTGACCTGACGCAGGACAGCAAGGGGAATCTGTGGCTTTTGTATAACCCCGTCAATCAGAACTGGGGAGACCGCACACCGCTGACGCTTGCCGTTTCCAAAGACGACGGCGAAACGTTCAAAAATGTGATCAATCTGGAGGTCAATCCCGGTGAATACTCCTACCCTGCCATCACCTGTGTCAACGATAAACTGTATCTGACCTATACGCATCTGCGTGAACGTGTGGCCTACTGGGAGATCACACCCGAATTATGACCGTTTATATTGATGCCGATGCCTGCCCCGTAACACGCATTGCAGAGCAGATCGCAAACCGACACAACATTGCGTGCGTGCTGTTCTGCGACACCAATCATGTTCTGTTTTCGCAAACAAGCGAAGTGGTGACGGTCGGCGCAGGACGGGATGCGGTCGATCTTGCGCTCATCAACCGTTGCAAGGCAGGAGACATTGTGATAACACAGGATTACGGCCTTGCCGCACTGGCTTTGGGAAAACAGTGTTATTGTATGCACCAAAGCGGAATGCGGTTTTCGCAAAACAATATTGACCGACTTTTGTACGAACGTGCTTTCTCAGCCAAAATGCGCAGAGCAAAATCCAAAAACCACCTCAAAGGACCGCACAAGCGAACCAAAGAGGATGACGAACGCTTTGCGGTTTCGTTTGAAAAACTGTTGCTTGAAGTGATGCAAAAACAATAAAAAAAACAGGAGATGTAAGCGATCAATTACATCTCCTGTTTTTTTTATCTATACTCAGAATCCCCTTCTGCTCTTGACAAAAAATGCTACAAACCAATAATAGACAGGGATGAGCAGGAACAAGATCCATGTGGGATGCCAGATATGCAGACCGAATCCGATGAGCAAAAACAGCATAACGATCACGATCGGGACGGGCATAATGAACAAAAATGCTTTTTGCGATCTTGCACGCAGTGCGGCGGCGATCATGTAGTAGCACGGAATCAAAAGGAACATGATCCACGTCGGATGCCACAGGTGCATTACCGTGCCGACAAAAATGTAAGCGGCCACAATGAGCAACGGAAAGGGGAAAATAAACATCAGCCGCGCGGTGTTGCGTCGATTTGAAAGAGTTGTAAATTTATCGAACAAGCCGAAAACACCTTTGAAAATACCGTCTGCAACACGCTGTGTCTGTTGGCGATGCGCCTGCTGTTGCGCAGTCTGCTGATTCGGCTGTTGCCAACTCTGCTGCTGCGAAGTCTGCTGATTCGGCTGTTGCCAAGCCTGCTGATACGATGCCTGCTGTTGCGGCTGTCCGTAAGCGTGCGGCTGTGCAGATTGCTGATATGTCTGCTGTGCGGCGGCCTTGGGTGCATCTGCGCTGAGCAATTCATCCACGGTAATGCCGTAAAAGGCGGCAATCTTCGGCAAAAGTGCAAGATCGGGTGCGGCAGCTCCGGATTCCCACGCAGTAACCGTATCCTCCGTCACCTGTAAGCGGTCCGCGATCTGCTGTTTGGAATATCCGTTCTGCAGGCGCAACAGTGCCATTTTGTCGGAAAGCGACATAGCCATATCAATCTACCTCTCATTCTGTATGTAACTTAATCATTATACAATATCAAACAAGTGCATTACAAGAGTTTTTCAAAAAAAAACCGCAATTCACGTACGTGAACCGCGATTTTTCTTTATATCCGCTTTTAAGCCTTCAGGCGGTCGATGAGGTCAGCAAGGTCACCGACCGTTGCCAACTGTGCCAGATCCGTGTCATCAATGGAGATGTCAAAATGATCCTCCACATCACCGACAAGACTGACCAACGTCAGCGAATCTGCGCCCAATTCATACAGCAGATCCGTTTTTGCTGTGATCTCCGCAGCCGGGATTCCCAAGCGATCGGAAATGAGTGTTTTGAGTTCTTCAAGCATTTTCATTTTCCCCTTTTTTTTGATTATATAAAGCAATAACTTCTTGTCTGATGATCTTCATGGTTGCCGTTTTCGGAAATTCCTGCCAAAAGATCTGCACATCTCCGATGCGCATGAATGCAGGCAACTTGAACGATGCGCTCACGAGGGCCTCTTTCAACTTGTGTTCCGCCTGTGCAAGATCCGAATTCGTCAAATCTTTGGGATCCGCATAAACAGCGGCGGCAATGATCTTGCTTTGCGTTTCGCCGTACACTTTGACGCTCTCAAACACGACCGCTTCGCGGATGCCGTTCACCTGTGTCAAAAGATAGTTTTCAATTTCTTCGGGACAGATATTCTTGCCGTTATCCAACACGATCAGATTCTTTTTTCTGCCTGTGATGGTCAATTCGCCGTCGGCATCCAGTTTACCGTAATCGCCGGTGCAGAACCAACCGTCCTCAAAACTGACTGCGGTTGCATCTTCGTCCTTGTAATATCCTGCGCAGATATTATCTCCGCACAACAGAATTTCTCCGATTCCGTCCGCATCGGCATTGCGGATTCTGAAATGTCCGTTTTCGACGATCGGCAGACCGACCGACTCCGGTTTTTTATCAGCATGCATATTCAATGCGGCAATGGGGGCGGATTCACTCAGGCCGTACCCGAGATAAATTTCTAAACCGAGACTCTGCAAAGTTTGCAGATAGTCCTTTCGTACGGCCGCACCGCCGCAGGCAAAATAAGGCAAACTGCCGCCGAAATAAGTCACCACCGCTTTTTTGACAAGCGCACGGATGGGAGCCGGTGCCGTTGCAATGGATGCCGCACCGCCTTTGATTCCGTTTTTTTTGAGCTGTGTATCCAGCTCTTTATATAAAAAGTCAATAAATGCAGGGACGACCACGATCATCTGCGGCTGACAGGCAACCGCATTTTTGAGCAGATGCCGCAAACTGTCATTGATATACAGAATGCCGTTGATGCTGATCGCCGTCAGCACCGTACAACCGAGTTCAAACACGTGATTCATCGGCAAAACCGACAAAGCGGATGCCATGGGCGGTAAAACCTTGGTCAATGAATAAGCGTTTTCAATCAAATTGCCGTGTGTAAGCATAACGCCTTTGTTCGCACCCGTAGTCCCGGATGTAAATACAATGGCGGCAATATCCTGCGAATGCACTTCCCTTTGCGAAAAAGGTAAGGTGCCGTCTGCAAGCAATTCCCTTCCCTGTTTTATGAGCATCGGCAAGGATCGCGTATCCTCCTGTGTGCCGACAAAAGGAATGCAGGGAACATCTCCCGCCGCTTCACGCACGCCTGCAAGCAAAGAATCGTCACAAAGCACCAGTTCCACATCTGCTTTTTCGATCAGATATTTCAACTTTTCACCGCGCAGTTCTTTATCAAGCGGAACCGCAGTGCCGACACCGCAACACGCGGCAAAAAACGAAACCAACCATGCATAACCGTTGCGACCGATGATGCCGATATTCTTCCCCGCCAGACCGGCTTTGGTCAAAGAAAAAGCAAGTGCCGCCGCATCTTCGCAAAGCTGCTTTGCGGAATAGGAAATGTTTCCGCCGGCAGTAAATTCGACAACCTGTGTGCGGTCAGCATAAACAGCCGCAGCACGCAACAAAAGTTCCTGCAAACTTTCGGGTTTTCCCATTGCGGAAAATTGGCTGCGCAACGCGGCGATTTGTTTATTATACTGCACATTATCCGGCTTTTCCTTTGCAGTGCGCTCACGCAAAGTTGCCGCAAAACCGCTTCGTCCTTTGTTTTCACTTGCAATCATGCTTTATTGCTCCAAACAGTTTTTGTTTTCCTGTTAAAATCATACAACAAACAAAGATGAATTGCAAT
>JAFQKN010000158.1 GCA_017396895.1 Clostridia bacterium | reverse complement strand
CGACCGAAACAGCAAGTTTTTCTGTCGTTTGAAGCAAAATCGGTCAAACAGAACGGCAAAACGTAAATTAAAAATGATAAAACAATCAAATTGTTTCCACTCGTTTAGCATTTAGCGTTTTGCGTTTAGAACTTGTAAATCTAATTTAGTTTCCGATTCATCTCTTTCAAACCAAGACAAAGGAGTTTTTACCATGACCGACCTTGTTCAACTCGGAAAAAATGCAAAAAAGGCCGCTGCCGTTTTGGGTGCGGCAGGCAGTAAAGATAAAAACAAAGCCCTTGCAGCCATTGCACAGGGACTTCGCGCAGACAGTGCGCATATCATCACACAGAATGCAATCGACCTTGAAAATGCGCGCAACAACGGCATGAGCGAAGCTATGCAGGACAGACTCATGCTCAACGAACAGCGCATTGACGGCATTGCTTCTGCGGTGGAAAAGATCATCAGCCTTGACGATCCCGTCGGCAAGGTCAGTGACGGCACCGTGCTTCCCAACGGATTGCAACTGACCAAAGTGAGCGTGCCTTTGGGCGTCATTGCCGTCATTTTTGAAGCAAGACCGAACGTCACTGCGGATGCGGCGGCACTGTGCCTGAAATCGGGCAACACCGTCATTCTGCGCGGCGGCAAAGAAGCCATTTTCTCCAATACCGCCATTGTTTCTTCCATGCGAAAGAGCGTGGAAAGTGCAGGACTTCCCGCCGATTGCATTCAGTTGGTGGAAGACACCGCCCGTGAGACCGCAACACAGTTGATGCGCATGAATGAATATGTGGATGTGCTTCTGCCGCGCGGCGGTGCAGGACTGATCCGTTCCGTAGTGGAAAACGCAAGCGTGCCCGTCATTCAGACCGGTGTGGGCAACTGCCACATTTACGTGGATGCAAGTGCCGATGCGCAGATGGCGGCTGACATCGTATTCAACGCAAAATGCTCGCGTGTGTCGGTGTGCAATGCCTGCGAAAGCCTGCTCATTCACCGTGATGCGGTGCAGAAGGTTCTGCCTGTGATCGCGGACAAACTCAAAGAAAAGAACGTGGAGATCTTCGGGGACGAGACCGTCTGCGGCATTCTTCCCGATGCAAAGAAAGCCACCGAAAACGATTGGGCAACGGAATATCTGGATTATAAGATCAGTATCAAAACCGTGGACAGCACCGATGAAGCCATTGCGCACATTGCCGCTTTTTCCACGCACCACAGCGAAAGCATCATCACAAACTCACTGGCCGATGCCGAAAAATTCACCCGTTTGGTGGATTCGGCGGCCGTTTACGTGAATGCCAGTACCCGTTTCACCGACGGCGGCGAATTCGGTTTCGGTGCAGAGATCGGCATTTCCACCCAGAAACTGCACGCAAGAGGCCCTGTGGGACTTCCCGAACTTACCTCCTACAAATACATCATCCGCGGCAACGGACAGGTACGGTAAAAAACACCTGCCGTTGCACTTCCCTGCAAAGCGCAAAATGAAAGACTTTGCAGGTTTTTTTTCTTTTCACACAGCGACAAAACAATGAGAGAGAGGGATCCTGATATGAAAGAAAAACTGACAAAACGGAACTGGTTTACCATTTGTCTGTTCAGTTTCATGGGCGGTATTGCATGGAACATTGAAAATATGTATTTCAATACATTCCTTTACAATTCCGTCTATGCCAATGCATCCGAAGCCGCCATGGCAGGCTCCATGGCCCCCACCACCGCCATCAGCCGCATGGTCGCACTTTCTGCAATCGCGGCGGTGCTGACCACCTTTTTAATGGGTACGCTCAGCGACAAGATGAAAAACCGCAAACTGTTCATTTCCGTGGGTTACCTGCTTTGGGGTATCGTCACGGCGGTGTTCGGTTTCCTCACAAGAGACAACATTGCGGCCTTGTTCGGACTGACGGACGAAGCAAAGATCCTTACAACGACCGTTTGGGTCGTCATTGTGATGGATATCATCATGACCTTCATGGGATCGACCAGCAATGATGCCGCATTCAACGCATGGCTGACGGATATTACCACCCCGAAAGTCAGACCTGTTATGGAAACGGCGTTGACCTTTGTGGGCTTCCTTTCCGTAGCAACGGTCATGGGTGTGGGTTCGCTTGCCCAGTCGGGTGCCGTATCTTATCAGAACTTCTTCCTCGTGCTCGGCCTTGTGGTGGCCGTGTGCGGTGCGGCAGGATTGTTCCTTATTAAAAATCCGACTCGCCCGGCAGAAGAAACAAAGTCTCCCTCAAGTTATTGGGCCGACCTGTTTTACGGTTTCAGACCTTCCGTGATCAAAGACAATGCAAGGCTGTATCTCACACTTCTTGCCGTGGGGATCATGAGCGTCGCCTATCAGGTATTTTTCCCCTACCTTCTTGTGTATCTGCAGTATGTGATCATTCCCGAAAACGGCGGAGCGAACTTTATAACAACAAGTGTGATCGTCACGGCGGTGATCGTCATCCTCATTTTGGTGGCAAGCATGGTGATCCTCCTCAAGGTTTCGGCAAAAAACAAAGCCGCAGGTCTGATCCCCGCGGCGATCATGATGACGGTCGGCCTGTTTCTTCTTTCGACCACGACCAACATCCACGTTGTGCTCATCGGCATCGTACCGACGGTTGTGGGCAATCTCGTGATGGGCATTCAGTTCAATGCCGCCATCAAGGACTTTATTCCCGAGGGCAAAGCCGGTCTGTTCCAGGGCATCCGCATGATCTTCACAGTGCTCATTCCCATGGTGCTCGGCCCTGCATTGGGGGACCTTGCCTGCCGCAATTCGGCTGTGACGTACCTGAATGAATACGGTGTGGAAACGATCGTGCCGTCGGCCAGTATGTTTGTTTATTCCGCCGTCATTTCGGTTTTCGTGCTCATTCCGCTGTTCTTCCTCATCAAAAAAGGATTCGCCGTGGAAGAAAAGACCGAAAACATCTGAAAGCAAATATGATCAACAAGAAAACGGCTTCGCCGTAACGCGGCGACTGTTTTCGATTCGTCCATCTCCGAGCACGTGAAGCGTGCGTTCGGAGGGACATACAATATTTTTTTACTTTATAGAAAACGCAGTTTCCTATAAAGTAAAAACACAGCCCTGCGGTTTTGTACCGCAGGGCTTTTGCTTTCGTCAGAATTTCATATCCGCATAGATGGGATAGTGGTCGGAGGAGTGCTGTAGGCCGTATTTTTCACGGACGATCTTGTAAACGGATACTTCTTCGATTGCATCGTTGACGAAAATGAAGTCGATCGGTTCACCGTCTTCTCCGCCTTCATAGGCATGGTATGTCTTGCCGTTCATGGTGGAAACTGCAAGATCCTGCGTATCACGCAGGCCCGTTGCAACGATGCCATTATAAAGATCGGTGCCTTTTTTGAAGTTGAAGTCGCCCGTCAGCACCGTGGGCATATCAAAGGTCAGCGCGTGT
>JAFQKN010000157.1 GCA_017396895.1 Clostridia bacterium | reverse complement strand
CAAAGACGGATTTTCTGACATAACATCAGGGCTCATACAATAATTAAAATCAAATATCATGCGTGCGGTTGTTGCAAAACAACCGCATTTTTTTGGTTCTTCACGGAAAGTTGGGGGATGCTGCAATTAAATTATGATTTAGCGGCATAGAAGATACACGCAGACCGACCGCCTCCACACCTTGTCGCCCCTGAAAGGGGAGATGTCTGCGGTAGCAGACCGAGGGGTTTAGACGGCAAGATCAGACTTTAATGACCGACTTTGTGCAAACTTGGTGAACCCCTCTGCCCTGCGGGCATCTCCCCTTTCAGGGGCGACAAGGAGTTTGTGGGGTGCCGTTGGTAAGGTAAATCATAATTTATCTTTTTTCCGATCCCCCAACTTTCCGTGAAGAACCAAAAAAATGCGGTTGTTTTGCAACAACCGCACGCATGATATTTGATTTTAATTATTGTATGAGCCCTGATGTTATGTCAGAAAATCCGTCTTTGATCTCCGTGTCAAGTCTTTCAAGCGGA
Source organism: Clostridia bacterium (assembly GCA_017396895.1). Taxonomy (GTDB): domain Bacteria; phylum Bacillota; class Clostridia; order Oscillospirales; family Acutalibacteraceae; genus RUG806. The sequence continues at coordinate 3,371 of JAFQKN010000157.1, read as the reverse complement.
TCATAACCCAATGCAAAATACTTGAATGCCCAGATCACGGGGCTGAGTTTGAAGAAGATCACGTCAATGATGCTGACGAAAGTTCTGAGGAATTTGGGAAGGTCACGGGTGACGGGAACTTCCACGGGAGCAAATTCTTCGCCTTCCACATGAAGCACCATGGGCTGTGCATAGCAGATGCCGTTTTCACCGGAAATATAGAAACGGACATACAGATACGGATCGTTCATCAGTTCATCCTTGTGAAGATCCAGTGTAACCACACCGTTTTCAACGGCTTCACGCTTGATAACATTGCCGTTGGAAACCCATGTGATCAGGTTCGCATTTTCACATTCGACCGTAATGGTATCGGCATTCTGATCGACCGTGATGCGTTTGACCTGCGGAGTGTTGTCAAGCCAATAACTCTTGGTGTCATACACATCCTGTTCGACAAAACCGGGTATTTCTTCCATGCCGTTGAGTTCCACACCGTTGGAGAAATGGGAAACGGAGAAATACTGACCTTTTTCCTGGCATTCTCTGAATGCTTCGAGTGTCAGTTCGGGCATCCAGCACATGGTGTAGGCATCATTGACGGAGGATTCACTGTGAGAATCGGCAAAGGTGTTGCCCCACGGCACGACACCGTTGGGAATGGTCTTCTGCAGAACCTGGTCGTACAGAATACGGTCACAACGGGTGTGTGCATCGGTGGCACTGTTGATGCCCATACCGAGAGAGGAGCCGGCATAATCAAGGAAAAGTCTTGCGAACTTGTTTGCATAATACTCGTCTACGGGCTGACCGACATGGTCTGCGGAATCCTTGTCGATATAAACATATTCGCCCACATGGGAAAGGTAGGAGAATCCGCCTGCTTCCATAACGCCCTTGGAGGGAGTTTCATAGTCACCGAACACACCGGCAAGGCCCTGGCCGTAATCGCTGAAATAGCCTGTCAGGTGGCAATCTGCAAAAGGTGTTGCCATATTCAATTCGATGCCCTTGGGCACATCCAGCATACCGTTTTCTTTGGTACGGGTGAGGGTAATGCCGTCGCTCGTTACATAGGTTCTGTTATCATTGGTGCCGTCCAGATAGGCTTCGTATTCATCCTGCGGAATGGGGATAATATCTGCCATTTTCGTGCGTTCTTTTTTAATCAGACGCATCAACGGAACGGTCTCGGGAACCACGTTCCAGCCTTGATTGATCGTACCGTGGTCGGTCAGCGCTACGATATCAAAGTTTGCCGCATAGTGCATACGAACGAACTCATCAATGGTCAGAAAACCGTCCGAAGCGGTCGTGTGGCAATGCAACTGCGTCTTATAGTCCCCCCATGTATCCCAGTCGATTTCCTCATAGGGGTTATCAATGATATAGTTTACCCTGTTTGCTTCAACCGCGAATGCGATCGGCTGCACAACGCAAAGCAACATCAGCACGGACATCAAAACACTTAAAATCTTTTTTATGTTTTTCTTTTTCATAGGAATACTCCTTCCGAAAGTGTTATCATTAGTTTATCAAAAACAAAAAAGCAAGTCAATGAATTTTTTGTTTTCATCAACTTGCACAAATACTTTTATTTATTTTTTCCTATAATCCAAACGGAGCAAGGCTGTAATGACAGATATGCTTGCCAACACTTCGTTGCACATACCTGCATAAGATTTACACACCGTGTCATAAACAAACCATACAGCTGCAACAGGCAAGGTAAGCAAACGAATGTGTTTCGGGTTTTGCATCCACAGTGAAACAGTGGAAAACATCATGCCGACAATCGGAAACAGACTCCACATATTTTCCCACGTAAGCACACCGGCCACAATGCTTGCTACAAAAAACAGTACCAACCAAATTTTGTTTTGTGCCCACTTCTGCGTATCTTTGAAATAAAAAATAACACAGCGGAATGTCTGAATGCCGTTAATAACACAACCTGTCATGTTACCGAGCACAAAAAAGTGCAACGTCCACAATGCCGTACAGATCAACTGAAAAATAAGAATACTTTTTCTTTTGCGCAACTGAAAACTTGTAATTGCGGTTGCCATGGCACAAAAACCGATGATCTGCGCAATGATAAAACTGTGTTGTGTGAAAAAATCCATATATCTCGCTCCTTATCCGTGTTATTGTACTTGAAACAAGATTATTTGTCAACAAGAAAATAATTATTGACAAACGATAATTCTTGTGTTATGCTGAAACTGACAATTATAATAAAACGATAATTTTGAGGTGAAACATGAGGAAGAAAACCATATTTACCGCTTTGTTTGCGGAGTTTATTGCACTGTGTGCCATGCAGTTTTTTTCGGCAGATGCCGAACAGACGGTTTTTTCAGCCGCATCGTTGCCGTTTTCTCTGTTGGGAATGTTGTTCGGCAAAATTGCGGGGATCGGATCCATCGGAAATGCAATCGCACTTGTGCTCATCTGTGCTGTCGGCCTGACACCGATCCTGTTTGCCGTTTTGCGGTACACAAAAAAAGAAGATCGCGGTGCACAAATTGTGCTGATCTTCACGGGTATATTGCTTATACTGCTGTTGCCGTTTCTCGCGAATGACACGTTGCTTACAGATCGATTGCCGCTGTATGACGATGCGCTGCTTGAAACGGTAAAAACGGGGATCTGTCTTACGCTGTGGTCCTGCATTGTGTGCTTTGCGGTATTGCGGTTGTTGCGACTGTTCCAAAGAGCCGACAAAGCGAAATTGTTTGCTTACGCACAAAAAATTCTGTATGCCCTGTGCGTTCTGTTCACAGGTGTGATCGCCTTTTCCCTGTTCGGCAATTTGCTTTCGCAATGGACACAGAGAACAGAAACGGTCGATCGGCTCCTCATTATATTGCAGTTTGCCGCAAACAGCGCAAACTACGTGTTCGATATTTTCATTGCCCTTTCTGCGGTTGATCTTTTTCAGCAAACGGAATCGGAAAACACGGTACTGTGTGCCGAAAAACTTTGCCGCAGATGCACAATTTCACTCGCCTGCATGGTCGGTATCAACACCGCATTCAACGCCTTGCACATTCTGTTATTGTCGTCACTTTCATCCTTTTCCGTTTCACTTTCCGTACCGATCCTCAACATTGCATTCGTTCTGTTTATCTTCCTGCTTGCAAGGCTGATCGTTGAAAACCGCAAACTGCATGACGACAATGATCTGTTTATCTGAGGTGAAACATGGCAATTGAAGTACATCTGGATCAGGTTCTGAAGAAAAACAACATGACAAGCAAAGAACTGTGTGCAAAGATTGGCATTACGGAAGCCAATTTGTCCATTTTACGAAGCGGAAAGGCAAAAGGCGTACGTTTTTCGACCATCAACAAAATCTGCTTTTATCTCGGTTGTGATGTCGGGGACAT
>JAFQKN010000156.1 GCA_017396895.1 Clostridia bacterium | reverse complement strand
TCGTCCCCGTAACGGAAGAAGATGAAACCAATGACCTGTGGTCGAACAACTTCTTCGATGTGATCTTCCGTTTCTTCCGGAAACTGATTGATCTTATCAAATCCTTGTTCAATAAAGCCCCTGCCGCAGAAACGGTTGTTGCTTGAGTTTGTTGCCGGCCCCCGGATCTTCGGGGGCTGTTTTTTTCTTTATAGGAAACTGCGTTTTCTATAAAGAAAAAAAATATTGTATGTCCCTGGCGAACGTACGCTTCACGTGCTCGGAGATGGACGAATCGAAAACAGTCGCCGCGTTATGGCGAAGCCGTTTTCTTGCTTTACAGGAAATTCCTCCTGCAAAGCAAAAAGATTTTATGTCCCGCCGAACGGGAAATGGGATTTCCCTCGGCGATGGACGAATCGAAAACGGTCGCCGTAGGCATACGGCGAAGCCGTTTTCTTGTGCTTGCAGGAAAATTGCATGATATTGTAAAATGATTTACAGACCGGAAAATGTTGCAAAAATGTGAGGGATGTCATATAATAATGAAAATACCTGTTTTTTACAAATTTTTCCTTTGAGGAGAGAAGCATGAATACAGTAAGATGCAGATTATGCGGTGCTTTGTTGCAAGTCGAGCACGGTCAGCAGAGTATTTGTTGTGACCGATGCATGACGGTCAATTCCGTGCCGCCAATGCAAGCGCAAGAGAACGGTATGCAATACGATCAACCCTACATCTTTGCAAGTTATGCCCACAAGGATAACGATACCGTTCTGCCGATCCTTCATGCCATGCAGAAGGACGGATTCCGCGTGTGGTATGACAGCGGCATTGAGGTCGGTACGGAATGGCCCGCTTACATCGAAAAAATGGTGCTCGGCTGTACGGTGTTCATCGTCTTTTTGTCGGACAATGCCATCGAATCCGCAAACTGCAGAAAAGAGATCAACTTAGCGGCGGATTGCGGCAAAAAGGTGTTGGTTCTGCAAATGGATGAACAGATCGATTACAAAGAGTACGGTATGCGGCTGCAACTGAACACCTATCAGAAACTGTACGTCTGCCGTTTTGCCGAAAGAAAGAAACTGCTTGCGGCTTTGCATGAGGCGAGCATTCTGCACAGTTGTAAAACGGTGGGGGTGTCCAAACCGACAGCCGAACCGATCGCACCCGTGCAACAGGACTCCGACCGCGTGAAAGCACTTGTGAAACGCGCTTTTCTGTTTTTGGAGGACGGCGAACGCGAAAAAGCGGATGCCTACTGCGAACAGGCGCTCGATCTCGATCCTGAATACGCACCTGCGTACGTGGTCAAGACCATGCTTGCACTGGGATATACGGATATCCGTGATTTTGAGAATAAATGTACCGAAAAACTCTCCACACATCCCGCCTTTTCCAAAGCACTGCGCTTTGCGGATGATTTATACCGTACGACACTTCGCCACATGGAGCAACAATCCAACTACAACCGTGCGATTGCGCTCATGCAAAAGGGAGATATGATGTCCCTTTGTGAAGCGATCGTTGAATTTCAATCGTTGGAAGATACGTACGCCGATGCCGCTGACCTGCGCGCGCAATGCCAACAGAAACTGGATGCGCTGACCGAGAAAGCAAAACGGCGTGCCGAACAGGAGAATGCAGAAAAACCTGCCGTTTGTGTGGAAGTTGCGGATGACGGGGACGAAACCGCAGATGAGTTTATCGCCCTTGAACCTGTGCTCGACAAAAAAGATGCAGACGGGTTGTACAGGGTGAACGTACCACTCGGGGAGGATACACAGGCGAAAAACACCGTGCAGTACACAAGCGGCAAAAACCTTGAGGAAATTCGCCGCAGATTCAGCAAGCAACAGGGGATCATCGCGGCGGGGGATTGTCATACCGTGGCTGTAAAAGCAAACAGAACCGTATATGCCGTCGGATGGAAGGTCTCTCACACAGAAGAAGTGCAAAAATGGAAGCACATTATTTCCGTTGCCTGCGGCCATTCTCACACGGTCGGGCTTTGCGCGGACGGTACGGTTCTCAATACCGAAAGCGGCGGCAACGGACGGGATGTGACCGGAAAATGGAACAACATCATTGCCCTTGCCTGCACCTTTAGCGGAACGGTCGGTCTGCGAAAAGACGGAACGGTCGTTTGCGCTGAATACAACAAAAAACTGATTCGTAACACAAAAAAATGGGCGAACATTACATCAATAGCCGCATCTTGGGGACGTATTATCGGTTTGCAGGCGGACGGTCATGTGGTTGCGGTCAGTAAGGATCGGCAAGATCCTGCCTGTGCGGTCGAAAAATGGAAGAATATTACGGCCGTTGCCGCGGGAAAGAAATTTACCGCCGGTCTGCAAAGCGACGGCAGAGTGATTGTTACGGGAGAACTGTTGTTTGAAAACGACAGCAAACAATCCGTTCTCTTGCCGTGGGAGAATATTGTCGCCATTGCCGCCGGAAGTTTGCACCTTGTCGCACTGCGGGCGGACGGTACGGTCGTAGCGGCAGGAAACGAATTAAACGGTCGGTGCAATGTTCAAAACTGGACGGATATCGTAGCCGTTGCCTGCGGCGGTGATCACACCGTCGGCGTAAAGGCAGACGGAACGGTCATTGCAACAGGGGAAAACGACCACGGTCAGTGCAATGTTTCCGATCAGAAACTGTTTTAATGTAATATTGCTTGCATTTTGCTTTGTAAAGGCTTATATTTATACGGTAAAATAAAACATAAGGGGACAGAAAAATGAAAAAGATCATGTTGCGTGTTATCAGCCTTGTCTGTGTGCTGTGCGTCTGCCTGGGCGTGCTGACCGCTTGCGGTATGCCCGAATTCACACCCAAAGATGTGCTTACCGACACCGAAACGGTGCGTGTGATGTCTTTTAACATCCGTTGCGGTGAATACAAAAAACGCAAGGACATCGTGCCGCAACTCATTGCCGAATATGCACCCGATACGGTCGGCATTCAGGAATGCACCTACGAATGGTATCTCAATCTCACGGAAAACCTCACCGACTATACATTCATCGGTGTGGGCAGAGATTCGGGCGGTCTGGATGAAAACTGCAGTGAAATTTCCGCTGTTTTGTTCCGCAAAGACAAGTATGAACTTGTGGACAGCGGTACGTTCTGGGTGTCGGAAACACCCGACGAAGTTTCTTTCGGCTGGGATGCCGCCTGCAGACGTGTCTGCACATGGGTGATCCTGAAAAACATTGCCACGGGTGAAGAATTTGCACACGTGAACACCCACCTCGACCATGAGGGAAAAGAAGCCCGTGTGAACGGCTCGAAAATGGTTGCCGAACACGCGCTGACCTTTGATATGCCCACGGTGCTGACGGGCGACTTCAACTTCAAAAAAGGCACCGATCTTTATAATGGCATCGTTGCAACGGGCCTGCGTGATACGCAGGATCTTGCAGTTTCCACCATGAACGGCAAGAC
>JAFQKN010000016.1 GCA_017396895.1 Clostridia bacterium | reverse complement strand
TCGGAAGGAAACCGCCTACCGTTATGGTCTGTCTTGTCCGTGTGTTATCATAACACATTCCGACAAAATTTGCAATATACTTTTCGCTTCTCCCCAACAGGATGATTTCCGGCGGCTCCTTACAAAACAACAATGATCATAATTCGTTTGCGATCGTTTATGCGAGCGCGTGACGGCAAGCGAAAAACGCAGTTTTTCCGTAAGCCTTCTCTCTTTCTTCTAATACATTCTTATTAAACATTCTTCTATACATAATAGTATATACGGTTTGACAATCGGTTTGACAAAATGAAGCAATCGGTTTGACAATCGGTTTGACAAAATAAAAAAACGACACCCCGAAAAGCCTTTATCGATGGGCTTTGCGTGGATTTTTCGGTTTGACAGTCGGTTTGACAAAATGAAGAAATCGGTTTGACAAACGGTTTGACAAAGCGCAAGAATGAAAAGAGTTGCAATGTGCATTTTTTTATGCTAAAATCAAAATGGAATATTTTGAGCAGGAGGAAAGTTATGAAAGACCCGAGAGAAATTCTTGCGCAGATGACACTCGAAGACAAGGCCGCCCTGTTGGACGGTGCGGATTACTGGCATCTGCAGGATATGGAAAAATACGGCATTCCGTCGGTCACCGTTTGCGACGGCCCGCACGGTCTGCGCAAAAAGGACTACAGCAAAAAAGGCATCAGCCTTTCCACGAGCGTGCCCGCCATCAGTTATCCTACCGCGGTCACGACCGCCTGTTCGTGGGATCCCGATCTTTTGTATGAAATGGGCGTTGCGCTGGGCAAAAAGTGCCTGAAAGAAGAAGTCGGCGTTCTGCTCGGCCCCGGCATCAACATGAAGCGTTCTCCGCTGTGCGGCAGAAACTTTGAATATTTTTCGGAAGATCCCGTTCTTGCGGGTGAAGTTGCCGCCGGTTTCATCAACGGTGTGCAGAGTATGGGCGTGGGTACTTCGCTCAAGCATTTTTGCGCCAACAGCCAGGAGACCCGCCGCATGACCTGTGATTCGGTGGTGGATGAACGCGCACTGCGTGAAATTTATCTGACTGCATTTGAAATCGCCGTCAAAAAGGCAAAGCCCTGGACGGTGATGAACTCCTATAACAAGATCAACGGCGCACACGGCTCGGAAAACCGCCACACCCAGATCGAAATTCTGCGTGAGGAATGGGGCTTTGACGGGGCCGTAGTCAGCGACTGGGGTGCTGTGAACAACCGCGTCATGGGACTTGCCAACGGCAACGACATCGAAATGCCCTCATCCTCGGGTTCGGGTGCGGCAAAGATCGTCGCCGCCGTCAAAGACGGTACACTGTCCGAGGCGGTTGTCAACGAACGTGCGCTCAACGTGTTGCGTTTGATCAAAAAATGTGCAGACGGTGCGCAAAAGGGCTATGCTTACAACGATCTTGACGATCAGCCCTTTGCACAAAAAGTAGCCGCACAGAGCATGGTACTGCTTAAAAACAACGGCATTCTGCCTTTGGAAAAGGGCAAAAAGATCGCCGTCATCGGTGAACTTGCAAGAACGCCGCGTTACCAGGGTGCAGGCAGTTCGCACATCAGCCCCACACAGCTCGACAACGCACTTGATGCATTCAAAAACGCGGGCGTTGCAGTCGATTTTGCACAGGGCTACGAACTGAAAAAGAAGAAAGAAAAGAAGAATCCCGCCCATTTACAGCAGGCTGTTGAAGTTGCCAAGAGAAACGATATTGCCGTTGTGTTCATCGGCCTTACCGACGATTACGAAGCCGAAGGTTACGACAGACAGCACATGAAACTGCCTGCCTCCCACGATGCACTTGTGGCGGAGATCCTCAAGGTCAATCCCAACACCGTCGTGGTGCTTTCGGGCGGCTCTCCCGTCGAAATGCCGTGGAACGATTCCGTGTCTGCCGTGCTCAATGCCTATCTCGGCGGTCAGGCAGGCGCAGGTGCCATTGTTGACATCCTCACGGGCAAAGTCAATCCCTGCGGCAAACTGGCAGAAACCTATCCGATGTCTTATGAAGACACCCCCGCCAAAAACTTCTTCCCCGGCAATCCCGCCAGCGTGGAATACAGAGAAAGCATTTACATCGGTTACAGATACTATGAAAAAGCCAAAAAGGCCGTGCGTTATCCCTTCGGTCACGGCCTGAGCTACACTTCGTTTGCCTATTCCGATCTGACGGTCGATAAAATGCAGGCAGACGAAAACGACACCGTCCGCGTGTCCTTTACCGTCACCAACACGGGCACGGTTGCAGGCGCGGAAATTGCACAGTTGTACGTTTCCGACAAACAAAGCACCGTTTACCGTCCCGTCAAGGAACTCAAAGCCTTCAAAAAAGTGTTCCTGCAACCCGGTGAAGCACAGACCGTCACCCTCACGCTGGACAAACGCGCATTCGCATTCTGGAACGTGCTTGCAAACGATTGGTGCGTGGAAAGCGGTGAATTTGAACTTCTTGTGGGTGCATCGAGCGCGGATATCCGTCTGCAGACCACCGTCACCGTGAATGCAAAAGAAGTGGCTGTTCCCGATTACAGAATGCTCGCGCCCTGCTATTACACCGCAGACGTGCAGAACGTACCGACCGAACAGTTTGTCGCCGTACTCGGCAGAGAACTTCCGCCCACCGTCAAATCCACCGATCAGCCGCTGGATCTGACCGATACCTTTGAAAACGCAAAGCACACCAAATGGGGCGGCAGGCTGTTTGCTTTGCTTACCATGCTCATTCCCGAAGGAATGGCAAGAGCCATTGCCGTGCAGACTCCGTTCCGCAACTTCATCACCATGAGCGGCGGCGTGTTCAGTGAACAGATGGCGGCAGGACTTCTTCGCATTCTCAACGGCGAAAAGGGCGGCCTGCGTATGATCCTCAAGGGCATCCCCGGTGCGATCAAAGGCATCGGCCCGCTGTTACAGAATATTTAAGAGGGTGTAATGATGAAAAAACTGATTTCAATTTTACTGGTGGTACTTATGATGGCTGGTATTTCTCTTCCCGCATTCGCAAACGGACAGGACAACACGACCGCAACACCCTTGCAGTTCGGCGCGGACGGACAGTTCAGCGTTATGCACGTGACCGACACGCATCTGGACGACGACAATGTGGACGCATCCGTGTGGCTCATTGCCGCCGCCTGCGACCGTGAACAGCCCGATCTTGTTGTCATTACGGGCGACAACGTGCAGAACTGCGACGATGCAAGCAAAACCAAGGGCTACATCGACAAACTCATGTCCGTGTTTGAAAGCCGCAACATTCCCACGGCAGTCACCTTCGGCAATCACGATTCCGAAACGGGCGCGATGAGCCGTGAAGAACTCATGGCTTACTACAACACCTTTTCCTGCTCGGTGTCGCTGGATGACGGCCCTGCGCTTTCGGGTTGCGGCACCTACAACATTCCCGTGCTGTCCTCGGACGGTTCGGCTGTGAAGTTCAACGTCTGGGTGTTCGATTCCAATGATTACGACGGCAACGGTCATTACGGCAACGTCAAGGCCGATCAGGTGGCATGGTACAAGGCAAAAAGCGAAGCCCTCAAAGCCGCAAACGGCGGTGAAAAGGTGTATTCGCTTGCCTTCCAGCACATCATCGTGCCCGAAGTGTACGATGCACTGAAAAAAGCCAAGGGCAAAACACTGTTTGCATTTGAACACATCATCAACAAAGGCGAATACTATATGTTCGATCCCAACGGCATCAACTACGGCACGCTCAATGAAACGCCCTGCAGCGGCTACATCAACGAAGGTCAGTTTGAAGCCATGGTCGGGCAGGGGGACGTGCTCGGTATGTTCACAGGGCACGATCACACCAATGCATTCGGCGTCAAACACAAGGGCATTGACATCGTCAACTCCCTGAGCACACGCTACAACGGCGATGCATTCTCCACCCAGTACGGCTACAGAATGCTTTACGTCAACGAAAACGATACGAGCGTGTACACAAGCAAGGTCGTGCACTGGTACGATCTGTTCTCCTCCGAGGACGTTGCCGACCTGCGTTCTGCCGGTGACGATTACGGTGTGTCTCTTGTCAGAGACGTCCGTTTCAAGGGCTTCTTCCAGAAGATGTTTACCTTCATCGAACGCGGCTTCGCGTCCGTTTTCACAGGCAGAAAAGTATCCTATCCGGATTAAAAAGCAAATATCAAAGGCGGCAGGAAGATTTCTTGCCGTCTTTTGTAAATTGCGGGTTGATTAACTGTCGGCATCCCTCAAATGCTCGTCGCCCCTGAAAGGGGAGATGTCACGAAGTGACAGAGGGGTTTGTCAAGCTTGCACAAATTTGAAGAAAATAGTATGATATTATCGCCAAAACCCCTCTGCCTGCGGCATCTTTTTCTCCGAAAACGGGCACCCTTTTGTCTGCTACGCAGACATTTCCCCTAACTGGGGAATAACCTTTCAGGGGCGACAAGGAGTGGTGGGCGGTCGGTCTGTGCAAACATTTCGACAAACCGCAATTTGTACAAAACCACATTCGTTTATTTTTTTGAAAAGAGGATTTTTATGTTATTATACATCATCCGCCACGGTGAGCCGGGGCATGACGGTGCGTTGACCGAATTGGGACAAAAACAGGCACAGGCGGTCGGTGAACGCATGGAAAAGGCAAAGATCGACCGTATTTTCACTTCTCCCTTACTGCGTGCCCGACAGACCGCAGAGCCTGCCTGCGAACGCTTGGGGCTGACCGCACAGGTCGAAGAATGGGCGGCCGAGATCGGAGACGGACGGCTGACCGTTTTGCCCGACGGCACAAAAACATCGGTGTCGCTCATTCAGAACACGGAATTTCTGTGTGACGGCCGTGCAGACCTGCCGTTCAGCCGCGCTTACGAATGCCCTTATTTTTGCACTTCGGGCATGAAAGACGCCGTTGCATACATCGAGCAGAACGGCAATGCGTTTTTAGAAAAACTCGGCTACCGAAAAGAGGGCGATGTGTACCGCATTGTGCGTGCGAGTGACGAAAAGGTGGCTCTGTTCTGCCATGCCGCATTCTCGCGTGCGTGGATCTCGGTGCTATTGCACATTCCCGTGCACGTCATGTGGGCAGGTTTTGACTATGAACACACGGGCGTGACGGTGCTGGAGTTTGAAAACACCGAAAACGGCATCACCGCACCGACCTGTCTGCGGTATTCGGACACTTCGCATCTGTATGCCGCCGGCATCGAGCCGCTTGTATCCGACAAGAGGGAAATGTAACGAACACTGCACAGGTGCAAATATTTTACATATACTGTAAAAAGCGGATTGCAAAACGGAAAAGGATATGCTATAATTTTCCGAAATCTTTTTTTGGCAGGTTTTGTTTATGATTTGCAATACAATATTGGATGCACTGGGAAACACTCCCATGATTCGGCTCAACCGTATGGTCGATGCCGACAGTGCTGAAATTCTCGTAAAATTTGAAGGCCTGAACGTGGGCGGCTCTATCAAGACCCGTACCGCTTACAATATGATCCTTGATGCCGAAAATAAAGGGCTCATTCACAAAGATACGATCATCGTGGAGCCCACGAGCGGCAACCAGGGCATAGGCCTTGCGTTGGTCGGTGCGGTCAGAGGTTACAAGGTGAAGATCATCATGCCCGACTCCGTCAGCGAAGAACGCAGAAAACTTGTCGAACAGTACGGGGCTGAAGTGATCCTGGTGCACGATGCGGGCAACATCGGTCTGTGTATCGAAGAATGCCTGCAACTGGCACTTCGCATGAAAGAAGAAGATCCGAACGTGTTCGTGCCCCAGCAGTTTGAAAATCCCGCAAACCCCGAAATTCAACGCAGTGCCACCGCCGCGGAAATTCTGCAACAGGTGGACGGTCCCATCCACGGTTTTTGTTCGGGTATCGGCACGGGCGGCACTATTACGGGCATCGGTGAAGTGCTCAAAGCTCACAATCCCGACATGACGATCTGGGCGGTGGAGCCCGAAAACGCCGCGATCCTGTCGGGCGGCAGCATCGGCACGCACGTGCAGATGGGCATCGGTGACGGTCTGATCCCCGCCATTCTCAACACAGGCATTTATGACGACGTGTGCATCGTCAAGGACGAAGAAGCCCTGCAGACGTCCAAAGACCTTGCCGCCAAAGAGGGCATTCTCTGCGGCATCAGCAGCGGAACGAACGTGGCGGCGGCTCTCCGCCTTGCAAAAAAATTGGGCAAGGGCAAAACGGTGGTCACGGTGCTTCCCGATACGGCAGAACGCTACTTCTCCACCCCGCTTTTTGAAAAATAAGAGATCATCCGGCAAAGATGTTTCGTCTTTGTCGGATGTTTTTTGCGTCTGCACGGAAAGGTGGGGGATCGGAAAAAAGATAAATTATGATTTAGCGGCATAGAAGATACACGCAGACCGACCGCCTCCACCCCTTGTCGCCCCTGAAAGGGGAGATGGACAGATTATCATATGAAATGCAACACCTAAAAAAGATAGAGACATCATAGCCTCCATCGTGTAAAATGTAAGTGACCAAACAAACTCTTACAAGGAGGAAACTATGAT
>JAFQKN010000155.1 GCA_017396895.1 Clostridia bacterium | reverse complement strand
CCTTGCTGTCCGATTGCAGGGCAACCGTATGAGAAAGTCCTGCCGCGATCAAACCTTTTTTTTCACACATCTCCCGACGGATTTTATCCACCGCAGAATTCCTTTTTTTCGGCAATGAAGATTGAGCGGAAAATAACGGCATCGGTATCTCCTGACTCATCGAACCTGACACAGACGGTCGAAGAACAGTGCGCGTCTGATCATTTGTCTCCGTTGTATTCCCCTGCGGAACTTCATTTTTCTCCGAACACAGAGGACATTCCGCAAACGCATCATGTTCATCAGCCTGTAAGGTCTTACCGCAGTTGCGGCACTTAAAAAGAATCATACAAACTCCCCTCTTGCCTTAATACAGGATTTTTATATCAAAACAACTGTATTCCTTTGACATTGCACTGACCGCGCCTGTTATGTCCCGCAGCTACGAGTTTGCCGTCTTCCTGCAAGCCGATCACAAACCCCTCACCGCAGGCAATGGCGGTTATGCGTTTCCAATTGTTCACATCAAATAATTCATCATCGAGAGCGTCTTCATCACCGACCGTATTCACAACCCCGTCTGCCTGCAAGGCAAACGTCACACTGTCCATGCAGGCAACAGCTGTGATATTCGTCCAATCCGCTGTGTCACACTCGCCGTAGTCATTCTCGCCGGCGGCAATCACACTTCCGTCCGATTTCAATCCAACCATGTGCAGATTACTGCTGGCAACGGCAATCAGATGATTCCATTGATCGGCAGGAAGAAAACTCTGCATATAATCGTCACCCGCAATAACAACCGTACCGTCTTTTTTCAAACCGACAGTATAATCTTCCGCACAGGATACACGCACAATATCCGTCCAGCTCTGCACATTGCATTGCCCCGCATAATTATTACCGGTTGCGACCACAGTACCGTCCGCTTTGATACCGACCGTATGATCGCGTCCGCAGGTGACAAATATAATACCCTGCCATCCTTCGACGTTGCACTGTCCGTTTTCGTTGCCGCCGACGGCCGCGACACTGCCGTCAGAACGCAGAACAACCGTATAATTGTATCCGCAAGCAACGCTGATACAATCCGTAAACTTTTCGACATCACACTGACCGAACTGATTATAACCGACAGCAATTGCCGTACCGTCCGATCTGACTCCGACAGTATGCCAACTGCCTGCCGCAATGCAATTGTATTTATTCTGTTTGCCGATATGCTGTTTTTTTTCACCGATGGCAGGATGTGCACGAGGCACATCATTCACTGTGGCACACAACAGGCACTGTGCACGCAAAACGTGATCTGCGACTGTTATACTTTTCCCGCACAGTTTACAATTGAAAGTGATCATGATGTTCGCTCCTTTTATATGAATTGTACTTTATAACAATTTTTTATTATACAGCAAAATTATTTCTTTTTCAATATTTTTCATGCTTCTTCCGGCAAAAACAGCACAAAGGGCTAAACCGAAAAAGATAAAAGAAGGTGCCGTATCGGTGATGATACGGCACCCGACTTGATCGTTTTTGTGCGTTTTATATCTGCAAATCTGCAATTACTCAAGCAACAACCGTTTCTGCGGCAAGGGCTTTATTGAACAAGGATTTGATAAGATCAATCAGTTTCCGGAAGAAACGGAAGATCACATCGAAGAAGTTGTTCGACCACAGGTCATTGGTTTCATCTTCTTCCGTTACGGGGACGAACTGACCGTCAACATATTCATGGAATTGCGGGAAGCGTTCATCGTTTACGGTCAACTGACCGTCACTCAGGAAGAACGCAGTAGCAACGGGATCGATCTGTGTCAACTGGTCGTGATACAGATTCTTGGAGAACCATGTGGTTTCGGGCAACAGGCAGGTGCCTGCATACACTTTTTTGTCTGCGGAGAGATACTTTTCATTGTAGTCGGGCATAGCCTTCAATTCGTTGAGCTGTTTTTCGGTAAACGTCTCACCGACAACCGTACCGATCGCACCCAAAGACAGTTCGGTAACCGTACCTCTTGCATCTCCCGTGATGTCACTGTCTTCAAACAGCGGAACGGTCGCATAACCGTATTTTGCAAAAACAGCGGTCTTCATGCCGAATTTTTCATCACAGCGTTTGATGAGAGAAGCATACAGAGGCTTGCCGGTTTCTTCTTCGATCGCACCGACAAGATTGTAATAATTATCCAGTTTTTCAATGAAAACGGCATATTCGGTGCGGCGTTCTTCGGTATTAAAAACGGTTGCTCTGGCTTTTTCATAATAACGGGCACCGATCATGGACCAGTAAGACGGGAAACTGCCGTAGCAAACCAAAGCCGCACGTGGGATCAGTTCCTCGGCAATTTTGTTGTAAAATGCAGTCATGGCAAGCGTGCCCAAACCGAGAATTTTGACCTGATTGACAAGGGAAACAAGAATCGTCAAGAAATCTTCCAACATCGGATCGTCAAACAGATCGTTGTTGTTCAGGTAGAAAGTCACGAAACGGTCAATGGTTTCGGCATCAAACTCAATCTGCCCGGACATCAGTGCACCGATGGCAATGTAGCCGTCCAAAGGTGTTGTGTTCAGACAAATGTTGTTGACTCTGAACGGGATGTCCCCGTACAGACCTGCTTCGCTTTTTGCAATGTATGCCATAGCCACATTGGAACCGTAGCAACGCGCGTGAATGTTGACCTTGTCAACGCCTTCTTTTTCGCACACGTACTCAACGAACCGATGCAGTTCGTCTGCAGTATCATAGGGAGAAAAACGCCAGTCATAGCGGAAATAATAATATTTCAATCCGCCTGCACCGTAGGACGGCTTCTGTACGGAGTAATCCCAATCGATGGAACCGTCCGGATCTTCGGCATTGCCGTCGAGCACGAGATCCTCATAAATGGGGGCAACCGCACCGATAAGAGCGTCAAGGTATTCATCGTAATCGTTCGTGATGATAGCCGGACCGAGCTTGGAAAGCACGGGCTCGAGTTGCGATTTGATATAATCGCCGCGGCTCATACCCATGGGGGTATTCACATTGTCCACGGCAATACGCTTGCCGTTTTCGTCCAATGCGAAATTTCCGTTTTCGTCCAGTTTATAGACGGGGGTATTCTGTTTGCCGACGATGTAAATAACAGGCAATTGGCTTTCGTCCGCTTTGACGGCCGAAGCAGCGCAGACAGGCAAAACACAGGTTGCAAGCATCAGAATCGCCATCAAGAGACTTGTGATCTTTTTCATATTTCTTCCTCCTTTGGGATTTACATTGGATTTATTATACACCTTTATTTTCCGCTATGCAATTCTTTTTATAAAAAAATATATTCTGTTTTTGTGTTCTTGACTATGGGATTTTCATTTGATACAATATAAAGTAAATAATCTTTTACGGAATATACTTTTGTGAATGTGACAAGGAGGCTTCTATTTATGAAAAGTTCTTTTCGGTGGTACGGTGACAGCGATCCCGTCACGTTGGAATACATCCGTCAGATTCCCGGTATGCGTTCCATCGTTTCCGCTGTTTACGACGTAAAACCCGGTGAAGTGTGGCCGGAAGAAAGCATCAAATACATCGCTGACCGTTGCAAAGAAAACGGTCTTGTGTTTGACGTGGTCGAATCCATTCCCGTCACGGAGGAGATCAAACTCGGCCGTCCCGAACGCGAACGCCATATTGAAAATTACTGCGAAAGCATTCGCCGCTGTGCAAAATACGGTGTCAAGTGCGTCACCTACAACTTCATGCCCGTGTTCGACTGGACACGCACACAGCTTGACAAACAGGCAGATGACGGCTCCACAAGCCTTGTGATGTATTGGGAGCAGATGAAAGGCCTGGATCCGCTCAAGGACGACATTCACCTGCCCGGCTGGGATGCCTCTTATACACAGGATCAGGTGCGTGAACTGATCACCGCTTACGGTGAGATCGGTGAAGAAGGTCTGTGGGAAAACATTGCTTACTTCCTCAAAAAAGTGATCCCCGTTGCCGAAGAATGCGGCGTTGTGATGGCCATTCATCCGGATGATCCGCCCTACCCCATTTTCGGTCTGCCGCGCATCATCACCTGCGAAGAAAATCTCGACCGATTCCTCAAGATCGTGGACAGCCCCGCAAACTCCCTTTGCTTCTGCACAGGCTCTTTGGGTTGCCATCCGAAAAACGATATGCCCTCTCTCGTGCGCAAGTATTCCGCCATGAACCGCATCGGCTTTATGCATCTGCGCAACATCCGCATTCTGCCCGACACTTCGTTTGAAGAAAGCGGTCACTTAACAAGCAAAGGTTCTCTGGACATGAACGCAATCATCAAAGCCCTCGTTGAAACAGGATTCAACGGCTATTTCCGTCCCGACCACGGCAGAATGATCTGGGGCGAAACGGGCAAACCCGGTTACGGTCTGTTTGACCGTGCACTCGGCTCTGCCTACATCAACGGCCTTGTTGAAGCCAACGGCGGCGTTATTGAACTGAACTGAAAACAGGAGGAACTAAAAATGATCGATCTCCCTTTGAAAGTGGATTATACCGGTAAAGTAGTCGTTATCACGGGCGCAGGCGGACTCATCTGCGGTGCCATGGCAAGAGCCTTTGCACAGTGCGGTGCAAAAGTGGCCGCCCTCGACCTCAACGAAGAAGCAGTCCTGAAATTGGCGGAAGAACTCACCGCCGAAGGTTTCATCTGCAAAGGCTACAAAGCAAACGTACTGGATCCGCAGACCCTCAAAGCCGTACACGAACAGGTGGTTGCAGATCTGGGCAAATGCGATATTCTTGTCAACGGTGCAGGCGGCAACAATCCCAGAGCTACTACCGACAACGAATACCAGCACGAACACAAAGAAGGCGGAAAATCCTTCTTTGACCTCGATGCAGACGGTGTGGACTTCGTATTCAAACTCAACTTCCAGGGCGCACTGTTGCCCACGCAGGCTTTTGCCGTGGACATGGTCGAAAAACAGGCAGGCTGCATTCTCAACATCTCATCCATGAATGCATACACGCCCCTGACCAAGATCCCTGCTTACTCTGCCGCCAAAGCAGGCATTTCCAACTTTACACAGTGGCTTGCCACCCATTTTGCAGGCACGGGCATCCGTTGCAATGCCATTGCGCCCGGTTTCCTTGTTTCTTCGCAAAACAGAGGACTTTTGTTCAACGCAGACGGCACACCCACCGCACGCTCGGCCAAAATCCTCAACGGCACACCCACCCACCGTTATGTGGATGCAAGCGAACTGCTGGGTGCCACGCTGTTTTTGTGTGATGACAGAAGCGCATCTGCCGTTACGGGCGTAGTCATGCCCATCGACGCAGGCTTCTCCGCTTATTGCGGTGTATAAAATCACATCTTTTGGCAAAAATGTAAAGTATACATTGCATTTTTCTTGACAAAAATGTAATATACGGTTACAATTATTTGCAAGAGGTGACACACAATGGCGATTACACCAAAAGAAAATATATTAAAGGTCTTGCGCAGTTTTAATCCGTGGTGGATCAGCGGTCGGGGCAATCCCGTTCTGTTAAAGCCATACAAAAGATTTGCCTACTATGAAGCATTAAAACGCTTGGAAGAAACTGCGATCAAACGAACGGTTGTGCTGACGGGCACGCGAAGAGTCGGAAAAACAACGATTCAGTATCAACTGATCGACCATCTTTTGCAAAGCGGCATTTCTCCCGAAAAGATCGTATTTATTTCTCTGGATCATCCGATGCTCAAACTTGCAGGCCTTAACGATGTGTTGGAATGCTACCATGAAAATGTGTATGCAAAGCAGGATGTATATTATTTCTTTGATGAAATACAGTATGCAACCGATTGGAACGCATGGCTGAAGACGATCTACGACACACAGCCCGAAACAAAAGTAGTTGCAACGGGCTCTGCAAGTCCGGCATTGATAAAGGGGAGCACCGAAAGCGGTGCAGGTCGCTGGTCGATCATTCAGGTGCCCACGCTTTCATTCTACGAATACTGTGCACTGCTCAATATCCCCGCACCGAAACTGGATCCGTCATTAAAACCGTCGCAACTGCTGAAACTTTCACAGCAGGAACGAGGGCAAATCATCAATAAGCTTTCCGTACTTGCAAATCATTTCAACCGTTATCTGCAAGTCGGCGGATTTCCCGAACTTGCGTTGGCAGACAATGATCTGCTGGCCATGCAGGTGATGCGCGAGGACGTTGTCGATAAGGTTCTCAAACGCGATCTCCCCTCTTTGTACAACATCCGCAATGCGACCGAATTGGAACGGATCTTTTTGTATCTGTGCAATGTTTCTTCCGAGATCGTCGCTATTGACGCAATGACAAAAGAACTCAACGGTGTCAGCCGTCAAACCGTATTGAACTATATTGAATATCTTGAAAGCGCGAATCTGATCTACCTGAGTTATCCGGTCGATCTGTCAGGTAAAAAGATACTCAAAGCAAAGCCGAAAATCTACATTGCCGATGCCGCGATCCGCAATGCGGTGCTGATGGACAGTGAGATCATGACCAACCCCGTTGAAATGGGAAAACTGGTCGAAACGGCTGTTTACAAGCACGTTGCCGCTTTTTACTATCAGAAAGCAACCCGAATCGGCTATTACAGAGGCGGATCAAAGGATAAGGAAATTGACATCGTTGTCGATTATCCGAACATTTCAAATATTCTCATTGAGGTAAAATACAGAGAGAATGCCGTCATTTCCGATGGCGATGCGATCATCACCCATGCAAAAGATGCAGCATCTGCAATCATCATCACAAAAAAAGCGGACGATTTCGGCGAACACAACACGGCATACGGAAAACCCTTGTTGCGTATCCCGGCATTCGTATTTCTGTATTTACTCGGTCATGCCGAAAAAAACGGATATAAAGGCATACAATAAAAAAGTATTCTACCCCCAATCTTGAGGGCAAAAAGGAGCTTTTTGTTATATGCAAAGCCCACAATCGCGAGCAGTATCCTATATAATAAAACAACAGCAGCCGCAAAGCGGCAGAATGGAGCAAAAACTATGACAGTTACAGACAGACTTGCCCGTTCGGGCATTGTACCCGTTGTGGTACTTGATGATGCAAAAGATGCCGTTCCCACCGCAAATGCCATGCTCAAAGGCGGCATTGACGTAATGGAGATCACGTTCCGCACCGCCGCGGCGGCCGATTCCATCAAAGCCGTCAGCGAAAACTGTCCCGATATGTTGGTGGGTGCAGGCACGGTGCTGACGATGGAACAGTGCAAAAAAGCGGTTGCAATGGGGGCAAAGTTCATCGTTTCCCCCGGCTTTGATGCAGAGATCGTATCCTGGTGCATTGAAAACGGCATTGCCGTCACACCCGGTTGCGTGACACCGACCGAGATCACTGCGGCGATCAAACTCGGTCTTAACATCATCAAATTCTTCCCCGCCAATGTGTACGGCGGACTCAACGCCATGAAAAACCTTGCCGCGCCCTTTGTGGGCATCAAGTTCATGCCCACGGGCGGTATCAACACACAGAATCTGCGTGAATACATCGATGCACCCTTCATTCATGCCGTCGGCGGCAGTTGGGTTTGCCCGAAGGCCGATATCGCGGCAGGCAATTTTGAAAAGATCACCGCCCTGTGCGCCGAAGCACGCAAAGCGGCATTTGACTGATAAGGAGAAATATCATGCCCTACATTAAAGTAACGACCACCGCAAAGGTGTCCGACCAAACCGCAGATGCACTCAAAGCCGATTTCGGCAAAGCAATCGAAAACTTCCCCGGCAAAAGCGAACAGTGGCTCATGGTTGCCGTTGCGGATAACACCCGTATGTGGATCCGCGGTGACAACTCCGCCGATACCGCCATGGTGGATGTGGAACTGCTCGGCAGTGTCAACGCTTCTGCAAGCGAAAAAATGACCGCTGACGTGTGTGCCATTCTCGAAAAACATCTCGGTATCTCCCCCGACCGCGTGTATGTCAAATATACCGGTTACGCAAACTGGGGCTGGAACGGCAACAACTTCTGATAAAGAAAAGAGGATATACAAATGGCAAAAGTCATTACCTTCGGCGAACTGATGCTTCGCCTGCAACCTTATAACTACGAACGGTTCGTACAGTGCGACCACGTGGAATTCACCTTCGGCGGCGGCGAAGCCAATGTTGCCGTTTCGCTTGCAAACTACGGTGTGGACGTCGCATACGTCACGAAACTCCCCGCCCATTCGATCGGACAGGCAGCCGTAAACAGCCTGCGCCGTTACGGTGTGGACACCGCAAAGATCGTACGCGGCGGCGAACGCGTTGGCATTTATTTTAACGAAAAAGGTGCTTCTCAGCGCGGCTCGGTCTGCATTTATGACAGAGCAGGCTCCGCCATTCAGAAAGCAAGTGCAGACGATTTTGACTGGGACACGATTTTTGACGGTGCGGAATGGTTCCATTTCACGGGCATCACCCCCGCATTGGGCGAAAATCTGGTGGAGATCTGCAAACAGGCCTGTATTGCCGCCAAAAAGAGAAACATCAAGATCTCCTGTGACCTGAACTATCGCGGCAAACTCTGGACACGTGAACAGGCAAGAGCCGCCATGACCGACCTGTGTCAGTACGTGGACGTTTGCATTTCCAACGAGGAGGATGCAAAGGACGTATTCGGCATCGAAGCGGAAGCGACGGACATTTATGCGGGCGAGATCAACCGCGAAGGCTACAAGAGCGTTGCCCGTCAGCTTGCCGACAAATTCGGCTTTGAAACGGTGGCGATCACCCTTCGTGAAAGCCATTCCGCATTCGACAACGGCTGGAGTGCCATGCTCTATAACGTCAAGGACGATGAATACTGCTTCTCCAAGAAGTACGAACTGCACATCATCGACCGCGTCGGCGGCGGTGATAGTTTCGGCGGCGGTCTGATCTACTCGCTCCTCAACGGCAAATCCACACAGGCGGCCGTAGAATTCGCAGTAGCGGCCAGCGCCCTCAAGCACTCCATTGAAGGCGACTACAACATGGTCACGGTCGCCGAAGTGGAAAAATTGGCCGGCGGCGACGGCTCAGGCCGAATCCAAAGATAACAAAAGAAAAAGTACAGCAAACAGGCTGTCGAGAAGGTTACAAGATGCCCTTTTCTTTCCCCCGAAGGCGTACAAAGGTGCTCCGAGAGGGTAAAAAAAAGGCAAATATATGCAAAAAATGTCAAGCATTCGATGTGTTTGACATTTTTTTATTTCGTTTATTGCTTGCCTTTTTTATGCTTTGCTTTTTCTTGTTTCGTTGCATATATGCTCTTGGGACTTTATCGACAGCCTGAACCGTATCCGATCGGGTGCGTTTTTTTGTATGCCCCCCTGTGTTGTGTTTCAACAAGAAATGTAGAATAAAGCAGAACAGAAATT
>JAFQKN010000154.1 GCA_017396895.1 Clostridia bacterium | reverse complement strand
TCCTAAGTGCAACGCACCAAAAACCGATTGTTCATATTCAGCCTGCAATAAACGCACTTTGCTGATGCTTCGCATTTAAGAAAACCCCCGGCGAGGGTTTTCTTAACAACTTTCCTGCGCTTATATAAGGATAGGGGTGTTTCGCCCATTGCGATGGGCGACAAGGGCGCTGCCCTTGACCCGCAAGCTTTTGCAAAAGCTTGACCAAAAATCTTTAAATACTGACGAAGCAATTTACATTGTGCGCACAACGCTAAATCATAATTTAATTGCAGCATCCCCCAACAATCCGTGCACCCATTTTATTTACATCACAAACCAATCTTCGGGTTGTTCAAGTTCCACGCTTGCGCGCAAAACTCTTCTTGCATCGGCAACACCGACCTTAAAATCGCCGTCAATATCCGCCGCAACCGTGCGTACGTCATCAAACGCATCCAATCCCACCGCACAACGCAGGACAAGTCTTGCATCCGACGGGGTGATCTGATTGTCGCCTTCAATATCACCCGGTACGCTGACGGGGATCTCCATGCCGTCCGCTGTTATGAGGATATCGCCCGTTGTTACGGTGCTTGTCGGTTCTTTTTGCGTACCCATTGAATCGCACAGTGTTGCGCCTTCACCTGCTTGCTGCAGAACGGTCTGCACGTCACTTGCGTAAAGGGCAACCAAAATACTGTCGCTGTTCACGAACACGGTTTGGCTGTTGCTGAACGTGACCTCCCCTTTGTAGTTGCAATGTACTACGGTGGTCGGCGGCGCAAGTTCGCGTACGGCACTGCTGATGCGTGTCCATTCGGTTCTGCTGCCGAGGAAGTAGAGATCTGTCAGTTTTGCGCAGTTGGAAAAAGCATACAGACCGATGCTTTCAATGCTGTCGGGCAGGGTGACCGAAGTCAAAGAATCGCAGGCACGGAATGCGGACATTCCGATCTCGGCAACACCGTCGGGAATGACAACGCTTTGCAATGCACTGCAACCGCTGAACGCACCGTTGCCGATGGCGGTCAGTGTCTTGCCGAATGTGATCTGCCTGAGAGATGCACAACCGGCAAACGTGTTCTCACTCACTTCGGTCAGACGCTCCGGAAGTGCAACGGCGGTCAAAGCCGTACAGTTTTGGAACGCTCTTTCCCCGATCTTTAACATCCCCTGCGGAAACGTGATTTCCGACAGGGACGCACATCCGTCAAATGCATAGGCTCCGATGCTGTGCAAACCGTCGGGAAGCGTTACATTCTGCAGTGCCGTGCAACCCGCAAAAGCGAAATCTGCGATATGCTCTACGGTTTGACTGACAACAAGTGTCTGTGCGGCATTGCCCTGCGGATAGGCAAGCAGACTCGTACCGTTTTTGTTGTAAAGAATGCCGTCTGCGGCGGTAAATGCTGTATTTTCACCGTTCACATCAATGGCTGTCAATGCGGTGCAGTAAGAGAACGCACCGACTCCGATATCGGTCACTTCGGCAGGAACGGAAATTGTTTGCAACGCGGAACAATAGGCAAAGGCGCCTTCACCGATGTGTGTCAGCGTTTGCGGCAAGGTAAGCGTTTGCAGTTGACGGCAGTTGACAAAAACATAATCGTTCAGACGTATCAATTCTGCAGGCAGGGTGACGAGCGTGAGAGCACGGCAGTTATCAAACGCATTCGCACCGATCTCGCTGACGGAGTCGGGCAAGGTGATCTGTTCAATTGCACCGCATTGTTCAAACGCATTGCAGGCTACGGACTTTGTACCGTCTTTGACCGCAAACGTGCCTGCAAGATCGGTGTTCACTTTCACCAGATGCTTGCCGAGATACAACGCACCGTTTTCCCAATTGCGTTCATCCGCATACAGCGCACTGTCGCTGAAAGCATAGGCACTTATATACATTCCGCTGTCGGGCAAATCGATCTGTGTCAAAGCGGAACAACCGTAAAAGGCATTCGTTCCGATCCGTTTCACCGTCTGCGGCACGCTCACACTTGTGAGTGCATCGCAACCGAAAAATGCGTTGTCCGCAATGGATCTTGTACCGTCCTTGACCGTATATGCGCCTGCAAGGTCGGGTTTTGCACGCAACAGATGCTTTCCGAGATACAAAACACCGTCTTCGTAATTGTTTTCATCATTATAAAACGCGGTTCCCTCAAAAGCGGTACCGTGGATCTGTTCCAGACTTTCGGGCACGCTGATGCTTGCGAGTGCCGTGCAACCGTCAAACGCAAGGGCTGTGATGCTCGTGACGCCTTCTTCCACCTTGAGCGACTTGACGGAATCGGCATATTGCATCCATTTCGGGCGGTGCAGATCGCTGTGTTTTTCCATTTCGCCCGTTCCGTACACCGTCAGCAGGCCGTCAACGTCCAGATACCACATTAAATTTTCGCCGCAGGTACCGAAATCGATCGCGTCCGCCGCCAATACGTTCGGAAGAATTGCCGATTCCGTCCGCTGACGCAAACCGCCCAGCGGCAAACAAGACAATAAGAGGATCACGGCAAACAAAACGGATAATTGTCTTTTTACGGTCTTCATAACAGTACCTCCTGTTGTTTTTTCACATACAATTTTTATATGTATGATTATTGTACAATAAAATGCTATGCTTTGTCAATAAAAACAAAGTGAAAAATAAACAAAATCATTCAATCGGAATATAAATTCCTTTATTTTCATTTTGCAACACAGCGCAAAAAAAGGTTCTTCACGGAAAGTTGGGGGATCGGAAAAAAGATAAATTATGATTTAGCGGCATAGAAGATACACGCAGACCGACCGCATCCACCCCTTGTCGCCCCTGAAAGGGGAGATGTCACGAAGTGACAGAGGGGTTTAGACGGTAATATCAGACTTTAATGACCGACTTTG
>JAFQKN010000015.1 GCA_017396895.1 Clostridia bacterium | reverse complement strand
GTCCGGTGGACTGTTGTGACCGCGAGCGACCAAACGCCCGCAGGCGTGCGAATCGAATCCCGTAAGAACTTTCCCGTTTTTCAAACTTCATAAGAGCCTTTTACCCTACCCTTGCGGTAGGGTGGTTTTGTACTACGATTAAGAAGTTAGGGATTCGAAGGACGAACGGCACAGAGCAACAGTCCGGTGGACTGTTGTGACCGCGAGCGACCAAACGCCCGCAGGCGTGCGAATCGAATCCCGTAAGAACTTTCCCGCTTTTCAAACTTCATAAGAGCCTTTTACCCTACCCTTGCGGTAGGGTGGTTTTGTGCGTTCAGCAACCTGTCTTTTCTGCTTGCACCTTGCTGTCGAATGTGCTACACTGAATGTATCATTCATACGGAGGGGATCATCATGGCGAAAGAAAATGCACTCCAAAAACAAAAACAGCGTGAAGAACGGCAGTTGCGAAAACTGACCGCACAGCAGAACAAAGGCACTTATGCGGGCTATTTTGCAATTCTGCTGTTTCTCATTACCTTCGTCAATATTTTAGACGAGGTGACGAGCAATCTGCCCAATTCTTTGCAATCGGCTTACATTACCGAATTCTTTGTCAATGCGCAGATGTTTGGCAAATCTTATAATTATGAAGAAGGGCTTGCGCTGCATCAGACCATCAATGTGGTCAGTTATGTCTTCGGTATCATCACACCGTTTTATAAAGCCCTTGCGGATAAATTCGGCAGAAAGCCTTTGTTCGTTTTGTCTACGTTGGGCATGACCATGGGTTTGTTCGTAACGTCGATCGCGCCCAATTATTACGTCTTTTTGTTCGGTAGTGCGCTGATCAGTTTCTTTATGGGACACGATATGCAGATCATTTACATTCTCGAAGTCGCACCCAAAGAAAAACGCGCACGCATTTACAGCCTGCTGAAAAGTCTGGGCATTGTCGGTGTCGTATTCGTGCCGATGTTGCGCTCTTTTCTGATGGGCAATGATCCGACCTTATGGAGAAAAGTGTTTTTTGTGCCCTCGATTTTCGGCTTCGTTGCCTGTTTGTTGGTCCTGCTTCTTTCAAAAGAAACAAAAGTGTTTCTGGAAGAACGCATTGCTTATTTGTCGCGTCCGTTTGAAGAACGGCAGGAAGAACGCCGTTTGCAGAAACAGCAAAAGCAGGCAGATGAAAAAAATCACGGTGTTATCAATGCCTGTAAGTATATTTTTAAGCACAAGGATACCCGTTCTTTGATCGTTTCGCACATCGTGTTTGACACCGCTATTGCTTCGGTCGGATTGTATTATGAATCCGCCATGCACATTGCAGGTATGTCTACAGAATCCGTTACACAGGCTTTGTTTGTGCTCCCCATTGTGTATGCATTTCTGACGTTCACTTCCGGTTTCGTTGCCGACCGCTTCGGCAGAAAAACCACGGTCGCTTTTTATTCATCCCTGTGTGTGATATTCTTCATTATGTTTACCGTCGGCATCAACAACGGCTGGAATGCGTATCTCATCGGTGCGTTTTGCGGCTTGTATCAGGGCGGTTACTGGATCGGTCGCGACTATATGAATATTATGATGACCGAAAAAGTTCCAACCGAGATCCGCGCATCCGTTGTCGGTGCGGAAGGATTGCTGGTGACGGTCGGTATGGCGGTTGGTTATATCGCCATGGTGGTCGGCATTCTTGCCATTCCCGTGTGGGCCACCTGTTTGGTCGTTGCTGTGCCTACTGTTTCTGCGGCGGTTGTTTTGCTGTTGAAAACGGTCAAAGAGACAAAAGGTGCCGATTTGGAAACGGCTGGCAAGTGAGGTTTAATCATTGATATTGGATTTGTTTTATGTATAATTTTACACGATGTATAAAATTGAATGGTCGTGTATTTACAAATGGTTCACAGTTTTGCATAAAATCCACAAATTACCAACACATTGTTCATTGCAATTCATCTTTGTTTGTTGTATGATTTTAACAGGAAAACAAAAACTGTTTGGAGCAATAAAGCATGATTGCAAGTGAAAACAAAGGACGAAGCGGTTTTGCGGCAACTTTGCGTGAGCGCACTGCAAAGGAAAAGC
>JAFQKN010000153.1 GCA_017396895.1 Clostridia bacterium | reverse complement strand
GCAAGCTTTTGCAAAAGCTTGACCAAAAATCTTTAAATACTGACGAAGCAATTTACATTGTGCGTACAACGCTAAATCATAATTTATATGCTCATTATTCTTCGATTCCGAGTTGTTTTGCCATGTCTGCCGTGTGCAGTTCCAAGAGTTTGGAAACGCCTTCCTCCTGCATGGTCACACCGTAGAGCACATCGGCTTCTTCCATGGTGCCGCGACGGTGGGTGATGAGAATGAACTGCGTCTGCTTGGTAAGTCCGCGGACGAACTGTGCAAAACGGGCTACGTTCACGTCGTCGAGTGCGGCTTCCACTTCGTCGAAAATGCAGAACGGTGCGGGGGTGACTTTGAGAATGGCAAACAACAGTGCGATGGCACAAAGTCCCTTTTCGCCGCCCGACAGCAAGGACAGACTGCGCACGTTTTTGCCCGGCGGCTGTGCTTTGATCTCAATGCCGCATTCGAGGATATCGCTTTCATCCTCCAAAATCAGTTCGGCGGCACCGCCGTTGAAGATCTGCGAGAAAGTCTGCTTGAAACTTTCGTTGATCTGATAAAACCGTTCACGGAAACGCACGGCCATGTTTTCGGTCAGTTCCGCGATCAGACGCAGCAGTTCGGCCTTGCTCTTTTCGGCATCGCTGACCTGTTCGGACAGGAAAGTATAGCGTTCGCTGACTTCCTTGTATTCTTCGATGGCGGCCACGTTGACACTGCCGAGTGCTTTGATGGAATGTTTGAGTTCAACCAGACGTTTCTGTGCCTGCGAACGGTCTTGCAATTCAATACCCAGTGCGGCGGCTTCACGACGTGTCAAGCCGTATTCTTCAAACAGTTTGCGCTCAATTTCCTGCGCATCGCGCTCAATGGCGGCAAAGCGTTCTTCCAAACGAACCAGATCCGCACCTACCTTTTCGCGGTCGGCGGTCAGACGGCGTTCTTCGGAACGGGATGTATCGGCGGCCGTTTCCGTGCGCAGACGGTCTTCGGCTAATTTTTTGGTGCGCTCACGCGCTTCGGCGGCTTCTTCGCGCAATGCCTTTGCACCCTCACGCTGATTTTTGATATCCGCGTTCAGCAAAACATTTTTCTGTGCAATGGCGGCAATTTCCTTTTCAAGTTCCGCTTTGCGTCCGGACAGACTCTCCAGACGGCGGCGCAACATTTCGATGCTTTCACGGCGGGCATCCATGTCTTTGCGGATCTCCATGATCTGCATCTGCACACGGTTTCTTTCTTCCGTCAGGGTTTCGCGCTGATCGAAAAGAGCATCTCTGCCGCCCGAAACGCGGTGCAATTCTTCGGTCAACTCCTGCTTTTGACGCAACAAAACTTCGTGTTGTTCACCGGCAAGACGGATGGATTCGCGATAATAATCACTGCGTTCGGCGGCGGCGGTTTTTTCTTCTTCCAACGCACGCACGGCAGACAGGGCTTCTTCGATCTTGCCCAACAATATCTTCAGATCGCTTTCAATGCGCAGTTTTTCTTCGTTGGCACGCATGAGGTCTGCCTGCGCACCCTCCAATTCGGCGGCGGTCTGCGCATATTCGGCATTGGCTTTTTTGAGTTCTTCGGAAGCGACGGCAATTTCACCTGCCAGTGCCGACACTTCCCCTTTCAGACGGTCGATCTCATTGGCACGGGAAATAAAGCCTGCGTTCTGAATACGCGAACCGCCCGTCATGGAGCCGCCCGCATTGATGACCTGTCCGTCCAAGGTAACGATCTTGAATCGGTAGTTGTATTTTTTGGCAATTTCAATGGCACAATCGAGGTCTTCCGCCACAACGGTCTTGCCCAAAAGGGAAGAAATGATCTCTCTGTACTGCGCATCGCACGACACAAGGTCGGGTGCAAGGCTGACGTACCCGTAGCAATCGGAAAGTCCTTTTTCGTCCAGACTTCTGCCGCGTACGGCCGACAGCGGCAAAAACGTGGCACGGCCTGCGTTACTGCTTTTGAGAATGGCAATGGCACGCTTGGCATCGTTTTCGGTTTCACTGACAATATCCTGCACAGCATTGCCCAAAGCGGTTTCAATGGCGGTGGTATAGGCTTCTTCGACGCTTATAAGTTGCGACAGCGTACCGTGAATACCTGTCAACGTACCGCGTCGCACTTCACGCATAACGGCCTTGACGGATCCCTGATAGCCCTCCATGCTTTTTTCGGTGTCTTCCAAAAATGCAAGACGCGATTGCTTGGCGGACAGTGCCAATTTTTTATTTTCGTATTCTTCTTTTTTCTTTTCCGCTTTGTCTCGGCGGGATGTCAGACGCAAAGCGTATCCCGTTACGGTATTATTGAGCCCTTCAACGGTTTCATCCTGCGCACTGATCTTCTTACGCAAAGCCGTCTCCTGCTCACGCAAAGCGGCAATTTCACGCTCACGGCGGGAAAGCAGTTCTTCCACGGCGGTCAAGCGTCCCGTGATCTCATCCACCGAAGACGAGGCGGACGACACCATGATCTCCACACGGGACAGTTCCAGTGACAACGCATCCAATTCACGGCTCAGACGGTTGTATGTATCGGAAAATTCCTCATCCTGACTTTTGAGTGCCGCAATCTCCGCTTCAATGCCTTCTGCGGTACGGTTGTGCTGTTCTTCACGCACACGCAGAGCTTCGATTTCAGCGTTGGATTCGGCAATGGTCTGTTCGAGTTCCAGCCGGGTGTGGTCTTCATTGTTGCATTCAGCAGTCAGACGGGCAATCGTATCTTCATTATGATGCACCGTGGCTTCTCCGACAGCCGCCTGTGCGTCCAGAGCTGAAGCCTGTTCTTCATACAAAGAGGCTCTGTCTCGCAGTTCTTCCATCGCCAAAGTGATGGAACGGCTTTCTTCCGCGGATGCATCAATGGATGCGGCGGCTTCTTCGAGAGCCTTGCAGATATCGTTATACTGTTCACGGGCCACGGTGATGCGGTTGGACTGTTCACGAAGCTGATCCTGCGAACGGTCGAGAGTGGCAAGCCACAGCCCGATTTCGAGTTCTTTTTTTTCTTCCGCAAGCACCAAAAATTTCTGCGCTTTGCGGCTTTGTTCGGCAAGCGGGCCGACACGGGAAGCAAGTTCGGTGAGAATATCACGCAGGCGGACAAGGTTTTCTTCTGCCTGATTGAGTCTGCGCAAGGCATCGGCACGGCGATAACGGTAATGCGAGATACCTGCCGCTTCTTCGAACATATCGCGGCGGTCTGCACTTTTGGCAGATACCATGTCTTCAATTTTGCCTTGGCTGACCATGGAATAACCGTCACGTCCCAAGCCTGTGTCCATAAACAGTTCATGTACGTCTCGCAGGCGCACGGTATTACCGTTGATCTGATACTGACTTTCGCCCGAACGGTAGTAGCGGCGCGTGACGGAGACTTCCGTTTCATCGCTTGCAAGTGCACCGTCACTGTTATCCAGCCGCAGTGTCACTTCCGCAAATCCCTGCGGACGGCGGGCACGCGTACCGCTGAAAATGACGTCCTCCATTTTTGCACCGCGCAGGCTTTTGGTGGACTGTTCGCCCAACACCCAACGCACGGCATCGGAGATGTTACTCTTACCCGATCCGTTGGGACCTACGACACCCGTCATGCCCTTATCAAATTTCAGGACCGTCTTATCCGGAAAGGACTTGAAGCCCTGCATTTCCAATGCTTTTAAGTACATTCAATTTCCTCTGTTTCATTTATGGGTACAATTTTTACTTCGTACCGTTTTATATCGGAATGCGTTTGCACACGAAGCGTATAGCCCTTTTGCGCAAAACGCAGAATATTTTGCTTTTTCTGTCCGACGGCTTTGGAGAGTTCCCCCGTCGGCACGAGTACGGTATATGCACCTGTCGGCTTGTCCTGCAAAACAGACAGAATGCTGTTGTAATAGATCTCGTTTTCGCACAGTTCACCGAATGCGGGATGAAACACGCCTGCAAGCATATTTCCCTGCACATCACTGCCCGCATGAAGGCCCATGCGAATGACGGCAATGCCGTTGTCATAAAACATCTTTTTTATCTTTGCGCAGGCACAAACGGCCTGCTCTAAGGATTGCGGCTGATACATCCCGTTCTTATATAACCGTGCAAGCGCGGTATGTTCGAGCACCACGGTAGGATATATGCGCACCGTGTCGGGATGCAGACGGATAAATTCCTCGGCTGTAAACAGATCGGTGTGTTCATCACTGCCGAAAAGCCCTGTCATCATCTGCAACCCCACACCGAACCCGTGTTTTCGCAACAGGCGAACAGCATTTTCCGTATCCTGTGCGGTGTGTCCGCGTCCGTTTGCGGCCAACACGGCATCGTCCATGCTCTGCGCGCCGAGTTCAATGTTTTTGACAAAATAACGCTTGAGAAGGCGCA
Organism: Clostridia bacterium; assembly: GCA_017396895.1. GTDB lineage: Bacteria > Bacillota > Clostridia > Oscillospirales > Acutalibacteraceae > RUG806. The sequence continues at coordinate 2,895 of JAFQKN010000153.1, read as the reverse complement.
GATTCTGCTCGGTAATACAATCGGGACGGGTGGAAATACGGATGCCGCCGAACATACCGCTGCCCACAAATTCCTGTGCGGCTGAAAGGTATGCGACCTGCTTTTCGATCGGGATGGCGGTGAAACTGCCGCCGAAAAAGGCGATCTCGCTGTCCTGTGTGCGATAACCATCGCTTTTGAGTGCCGTCAGGCAGGCATTGCGGATCTCCTGCACACGAAGCGGCTCGGTCTGCCCCGAAATGATCTTCTGATTGCAGAACGAACAGGCGTGCGGACAGCCCTCATGCGGCACAAACAGGCTTATGTTGCGGTGTTTCATGATTCGCGGATACCCATGAGCAAAAGGGCTTTGCGTGCGGCTTCCTGTTCGGCTTTTTTCTTGCTGCGGCCTTCCCCGATGCCGATACAATTGGAGTTGAGGTGCACTTCCACGGTAAAACTGCGGTCATGCGCAGGTCCGCTTTCCTCCACCAACACATACGTAAGAGCTTCCCCCGGATTTTTCTGCACGATCTCCTGCAGTTCGGTCTTATAATCCACGAAATCTTCCGTCTGTTGATCGCCCGTGGTAATAAACGGCAGGCAGAATTGTTTGGCTTTTTCCATACCGCCGTCCAGATAAATGGCGGCCAACAGGGCTTCAAACGCATCCGCAAGAATGGATGCACGGTTTCTGCCGCCCGTCATTTCTTCCCCCTTACCCATATACAGGTACTCTCCGAGATGAAACTGACGTGCATACCCTGCCAATGCTTTTTCGCATACGGCGGCGGCACGGCGTCGGGTGAGTTGTCCCTCGGGCAGATCCGAATGTGACGTCCATAGGTACTCCGCAGTGATGAATCCCAATACAGAGTCGCCTAAAAATTCAAGACGTTCGTTGTTTTGTCCGGCTGTTTTTTCATTGCAGGCAGAAGAATGCGTCAGTGCATTGCGAAGAAGTGCCTTGTTGTGAAATGTATAGCCGATCTCTTTCTCTATGTTCATATCCGTTCCTCAGCAATCAAGCTGTCCAGTGCCTCCAACGAACGAAGACTGAGCTTTTCGTAACGTGCGGCACGGTCTCTGATCTTTTCTTGCCCCGGCGGCAAAAGTCCCATTGCCGCACCCATGGGCTGAAAATTCTTTACACTTTCATCCGCAATATATGCACTCAATGCGCCGAGCATGGTCTGTGCAGGCAACACAAGAGGGGATTTGCCCGACAGAAATCTTGCGGCATTGAGACCTGCAAGAAGTCCGGATGCGGCTGACTCCATATAGCCCTCCACCCCGGTGATCTGACCTGCAAAAAAGATGTGCGGATGTTTTTTGAGTTGAAACGCGCTGTTGAGCAAGCGCGGAGAATCGATGAATGTGTTGCGGTGCATGACACCGAAACGCTCAAATTTTGCATTTTTAAGCGCGGGGATCATGGAAAAAACCCTTTGCTGTTCCCCGAATTTCAGATTGGTCTGAAAACCGACCAGATTATAAAGCGTGCCCTGTGCATTTTCCTTGCGCAGTTGCAGTACGGCCCACGGACGGTGTCCGGTATTGGGATCGATGAGTCCGACAGGTTTCATCGGGCCGTAACGAATGGCATCCTTGCCGCGCTTTGCCAACACTTCTATGGGCATACAGCCCTCGTAGACATCCTTTTTCTTGTCCACTTCATGCAGATGTGCGCCCTCGGCAGTGATGAGTGCTTCGTAAAAAACTTCGTATTCCTCTTTGTTCATCGGACAGTTGATGTAATCGTCCTCACCGCCGCGATCATATCTTGACTGCGCAAAACTGAATGCGGGATCGATGCTGTCTGCCGACACGATGGGTGCCGCCGCATCAAAGAAATGCAAGCCCTCACCGCACAACTCATTGAGAACGGGAGAAAGCGCATCGCTTGCAAGCGGACCTGCGGCAATGATAACACAGTCGGCCTGCGGCAAAGCAGAAACTTCCCGGCGAATGACGGTGATGTTTTCCGTCTGCTCAATGCGCTGTGTGACCATGGCGGAAAACAGGTCTCTGTCCACGGCCAATGCACCGCCTGCGGGCACTTTGGTCTTTTTTGCGCATTCTACGCAAAGAGAACCCAGACGTTCCATTTCGGTCTTGAGAAGTCCTGCCGCAGAAGCAAGACGCTCAGCCTTAAACGAATTGGAGCACACCAATTCCGCTAAATTTTCACTGCTGTGTGCAGGTGAAAAACGGTGCGGTTTCATTTCATACAGGTCAACGTGAACACCTGCGCGTGCGAGTTGCACAGCCGCTTCCACACCTGCAAAACCGCCGCCGATAACGGCCGCTGTCTTATTCATCGCTGTCTGCCTTTTTACTGCGGCGTGCCTTCGTTTCGTAACCGCAGCCTTCCTTATGACATTTGACGACCCCGCCGCGCGTGCGGAACAACGAACTGCCGCACTGCGGACATGTTTCACTTGTGGGCACATCCCATGTCATAAACGAACAGGTCGGATAATTGGAGCATCCGTAGAAAGTATAGCCTTTCTTGGTCTTTTTGCCGATACAGTTGCCGCCGCAGACGGGACAGACAGCATCGGTCTTTTCAATATATGGCTTGGTAGTCTTGCAATCGGGATAGTTCGGACAGGCAAGGAACTTGCCGAAGCGACCGACTTTAATGACCATTAAAGAACCGCATTTTTCACAGGGAACATCGGTCTTGTCTTCTTCAAGCTGGATCTTCACACCGTCCATGGCAGCCTTTGCCTTGTCAAGCGTGGCAATAAAATCATCATAGAAGATGTGCAGCATCTTGACATAATCATACCCCTCACGCTCAATGCGGTCGAGGTCATTTTCCATGCTGGCGGTAAATTTGGTGTTGACGATCTTGGGGAACTGTTCACGCAGTAAACGCGTGGTGGCAAAACCGAGTTCGGTGGGTTTCAT
>JAFQKN010000152.1 GCA_017396895.1 Clostridia bacterium | reverse complement strand
TATAAAATAAGCCGATTGCGGCACGCGAAAAAAGCGTGTTGCAGTCGGCTTTTGCATTTTCATAAAAAAAGGAGTGGAAAAGGATGAGAATTGCGGTTTGCGATGACGACCGTGCCGTTTTTGAGCAGATTCGGGGGTGGACGGGCGCATATTACACCGAATACAGCCTACTCGCACAAGCGCGGTATTTGTATTTTTCGGACGGTCTTCGTTTGTTGCAATACGTTGAAAAGGAGAGCGTGCCCGATCTTGTTTTTTTGGATATTGAAATGATGTTTTCCAACGGAATGGACGTGGCGCGACAATTGCGCGAACGGTTTGCGGATGTGATCATTATTTTCGTGTCTTCTCACCGAGAGTATGTGTTCGATGCATTTCGCTGTGAGGCATTGCACTTTTTGGTGAAGCCCATCGACCGCACGGATTTTGACGACTGTTTTGCAAGAGCCATGCACAAATTTACCGTTACGCACAGCACCTTGCCGCTGAAGTGGAAGTTTGAACGGGCCAATATTGCCGTCAAAGATGTTTTGTACGTGGAGGCCTATCGCGGCCATCTGATCGTGCACACCGTACAGGGGACGGAAGATGTGATCGGAAAACTCAAGGATATGTTCGCTTTTTTGCAACCGCACGGTTTTCTGCGTATTCATCACGGTTACATCGTTAATATGCAACACATCCGTCGGTTCAACAGTGACAGTGTGACGCTTTGCAACGGGGAAGACGTGCAGATGAGCGTGCGAAAACGCAACGATGCGTTGCAGGTCTATGACAGATTTTTACAGAAACGGAAGTGGTGAAATGGCACATCATGTTGTCAATTTGTTGAGCAATGTGCTGACGACATGGCTGGCACTCTATTATTTTTCTATATTCGGTGAAAAGAAAAATCTTAAAAAAAGTGTTCGTATATTGTTGCCGCTGTTGGCTTTGTGCTTTGCACAGATCGGTTCGACTTTTGTGTTGTATTCTTCCGCATGGGTGTTGCCGATGCAATTGATCTCCCTTTTTCTGCTTTCGGTGCTGTATAAGGGGAAATGGTATTGGAGAATTCTGCAAACCTTTTTCTACTATATGCTTTTGGGCTTGTCGGAAATGTTCATCGGAATGATCTACAATCTGCTGTTCGGTTATTTCGCGCAGGCACGGGATAATGTGTTTGTGTATGCCGCTTGTGCGGGTGCGGCAAGAGTGATCACGTTCTTCGTTGTGCGTCTGATGAAACTGATCATGAAAAAACAGTATGCGGTGGATCTGAAATACATCGTATTGCTGTTGCCGTTGCCTGTTGCGACTCTGATCAATATGTTCATTTTTGTTAAGACGTGTTATGCGATCGTCGATAAACAGCATTCGGCACTGACGGCTGTTATCTCGGTGCTCTTGGTGGTTGCAAACATTGCGGTGTTTGTTTTTATCGACCGCATGAGCGATTATACGGAGCAAAAAGCGGACCTGATGCTGTATGAGCGTGAATATTTGTCACAACAACAGCATCTTGCCGCTTTACAGGAACATTTGCATGAAACACGGGCATTTCGGCACGATTCCAAAAATAAAATGCTGACACTCATCGGCCTTATGCAAGCGGGCGAATATGAAAAAGCATTGGCTGAAATGCAAAGAAGCCTGAATCAACTGGATACGGTCGCACAGGATATCGTGAATACCAACCATCCGATCATGGATGCTCTGTTGCAACAGAAGTTGCGCGAACAAAAGCCGAACGGCATTTACATCAAACCCATGATCAGAATTTGCGATCCGTTGCTGATCAATGAGATCGACATGGGAATTTTGCTCGGCAACATGGTGGATAACGCCATTGAAGCAACTGCACGCTTGGATCCGCAACTGCGCATCCCCATTGACGTGCGCATTATTTGCATGGACGGCATGGTGTCCGTGCAGGTGTGTAACGCAGTGGCGTTGCCGGTGAATACACAGCATTTGTGCACTGTCAAAAAAGATAAAAACAATCACGGGTTCGGAATCAGCCAAATTAAAAAGACCGCCGCAAAATACGACGGACGTGCAGAGTTTTCTTGTGATGGGAATGTGTTTACGGCCAACGTGATCATGGTCAACAAGCCGAGAGGATAATGGATAAAGAATTACCGCCGCAGAGGTTTTCTCTGCGGCGGCTTTGGAGCAGTAACTTGATATTTTGTTTGCATTTTTGGTCGAAGCAATACCGTATGGGCAAGGCAGACCTTGCGCGGTAGGCGGTTACCTTCCGGATTCGGAGGGTGTCTTTTCCCTCCGGAAAGGAGGGATGTAAAATGGTGACACATGAAGAACTTTACTTATTGTTTGGTTTCATTGTTGCACTGCTTACACTTTTGTTTGAAGTATTCAAATACTTTGACAGAAAAAAGAAATAACCGCCCCAATCCTTCCAAGATAAGCGGTTATTTCGTTTTCTAAGGAAGGCTAACCGTCTATCGGTCTGCCTTGTTCACTTATATTGTAGCAATTTTGTTGCATTCTGTCAACACCTGTTTCGGGTGTTTTTTTACTTTATAGGAAATTCCTCCTATAAGGCAAAATAATTTTATGTCCCGCCGAACGGGAAATGGGTTTTCCCTTGGCGTGCGACGAATCAAAAATGGTTGCCGCAGGCGCACGCGAAGCCGTTTTCTTAACACCAAGCCGCCGCAGAGGTTTTCTCTGCGGCGACTTTTCGGTGGATGTTATAATTTTATTTTGCGTTGTATGCGTTTACCCGGTTTGCGATCACTGCAAATTCCTTGACCATGGTGGAACCTGCTGTGCCGCCCAGAGAAAGGATCTCATCTGCCACTTCTTCGCCGATGATGTGGCCCATGTATGCGAAGTAGTTGTCGGTCACAACGTAACCGAGAGCATCGTTGCAAAGGCTGATGCAGTGCAGTTCAATGCCGTCGATCATTTCGGGCATGGCGGGATATTCCCAAGCGGTGCCGTCCCATGTTGCGTTGTTGGTGATGTCTGCGCCCCAGAATACTTCGGGATACAGTTCAACGGGGAAGGTTGCGAATGCGATCTCATGACCGAATTCAATATAACCGATCTCGGTTGCAACAGCGGCACTCATCGGGCCGATGCCTGTGCGATAGATCTGGTTGTTGACAAGTCTTGCTTTGCAGGCAAGGGCAAGAATGGTGTTGGTGGGAGCAATGAGGAATTCGTTTGCAAGGGTGTTGAGGATGGGAGCGAGTTCCTTATCGTAATCAGCGGCAAGAATCAGTGCGGCAAGGTTGTAGCCGAGAGTCTTGGATTCCATGCCCATGGCTTCCTGTTCGCTCATGCCTTCGGTGCTGTATTCAATGTTGTCTCTGCTCATCTGGCCGAGTGCACCCTGTACAACGATGGTGTTGGCACCCTCACCGTTTGCAACGGGAGAATTTTCGTTGATGAATTTATCAAGCCAGTAAATGTAGTCCGAAGAAACAAGGCCGTTGCTTGCGCTGAAACTGGTAGGATGGCAGGTGACGTTGATGAAATAGGTTTCGTTGATGCTCTTGTCGTCGGGTGTGAAGAGAATGCTGACGATCTCGGGCACATCTTCCGTTGCAACAAGGTCACGCTTGTCGTGAATGTAATAGCTGGCATCGATCTTATCGTAGCTCATTTCACCTGCGGTCATGTTTTCAACGGATGCGATCACCGCGTTGATGCTTCTTTCGACAAACATCTTTTTGAAAGCGGTTGCACTTTCCATGCCTGCGAGTTCATCAATGTGCAGAAGGTTTGCAAAGGAGTTTGCAAGGATCTTGTAAATGGAACCGGTTGCAACACCCTGGGTGTCAAGTGCGGAGTGGCTGTGGGTTGCGGTGATGTTGATGGTTGCGATGTTGATACCTTTTGTTTCTGCCCAAGCCTGAACGCCCTTGCGGATGGCGATGGTGTCAGCATTGGTGACACCGAGGGTGTCCACTGCGGCATAAACCACGATACCGTTACCGGAGTTGTCGTCCATTGCAACACTGCGGATGCGCATATCGTCATACACGCCCTGTGCAATGCGTTCGGTCAGGTCGCGGCCGATGTAATATTTCTGTTCGGTCAGATCATCGGGAACAAGGCTTGCACTTGCGTAGCCGAGAGACCATTTGTTGCCGGCGCCGGCTTCGGTCTGGTAATTGTCTCTGCCGTCCATGAAACCGTCTGCGGTGTAATCCTTGGCCCACTTCCAATCAGCGGGATCGGGATAGATCGCCATGATGCCGCTGACAAGAACGTAGATGATCTTGTTGAGCAGTTCATAGAAGAAACGGTTGACGGGGGTTGTGGTTTCCGTGACAACGATATCATTCGTGTCGCGTGTGGGGACTTCGACTTCCGTTGCAACGGTGCCGAACATGAGTGTGAACATCATGGTCAGTGCCAACACAAGGGAAAGAATGCGCTTTGCTGTGGTTTTCATAGTTTTTTCCTCCTGTGTTGTATGTGATTTAATTTTTAAGACTGTGAATGGGGGCGGGAATTCTGCCGCCGCGGTTGATGAAAACGGCAGGAGATGCTTCGTTGAGTCTGATGATCGGTGCATAGCCGAGCAAACCGCCGAAACTTGCCGATTCGCCGACACCTTTGCCTATGACGGGAATGACGCGCACGGCTGTGGTCTTTGTATTGGCAACACCGATGGAGATCTCATCCGCAATAATGCCCGAGATCACTTCTTCGGGGGTATCTCCGGGAATGGCGATCATATCCAGACCGACCGAGCAGACTGCGGTCATGGCTTCTAATTTTTCAATGGACAAATTGCCGCTTGCAACTGCCGCGATCATACCTTCGTCTTCCGAAACGGGAATAAAAGCACCCGATAAGCCGCCTACATGGGAGGAGGCCATCACGCCGCCTTTTTTTACCGCATCGTTGAGCATGGCAAGTGCCGCCGTTGTGCCGTGTGCACCGCAACAGGTGAGTCCCATGTTTTCAAGAATGCGTGCTACCGAGTCACCGATGGCAGGAGTCGGGGCCAGTGAGAGGTCCACGATGCCGAAGGGTACACCCAATCGACTTGCCGCTTCTCCTGCAACCAACTGACCGACACGGGTGATCTTGAATGCGGTCTTTTTGATGATATCTGCAAGGGTTGAAAGATCGCAGTTGCCTGCTCTTTCAATTGCGGAACTGACAACACCGGGGCCCGATACACCGACGTTTATGACCGTTTCGGGTTCTCCGATGCCGTGGAATGCGCCTGCCATAAACGGATTATCCTGCGGCACGTTTGCAAATACAACCAATTTCGCGCAACCGATGGAATCGCGGTCGGCGGTCAGTTCAGCCGTTTTGCGGATGGTACTGCCCATGAGTTTGATCGCATCCATGTTGATGCCCGCTTTTGTGGTTGCCACATTCACGGATGAGCATACCTTGTTGGTTTCGCACAAAGCCTGCGGAATGATCTGAATGAGATTGTTAGCTCCCACCGTGAAGCCTTTGTGCACAAGGGCGGAAAAGCCGCCGATGAAGTTAATGCCCAGTGTGTCTGCGGCACGATCGAGCGTTTTTGCAACCTTTAAGTAGCCCTCGGGGGAAATGTTGCCGCCCACCAGAGAAATCGGTGTGACCGATACGCGTTTGTTGACGATCGGAATGCCGTATTGCTTTTCGATATCAATGCCCGTCTGTACCAGATGCTCGGCACTGCGGGTGATTTTGTCATAGATTTTGTCGCAAAGTCTGTCAGCATCCTCGCTTACGCAGTCCAACAGGGAAATGCCCATGGTGATGGTGCGTATGTCAAGGTTTTCCTGACGGATCATGCTGATGGTTTCAAGAATATCTGCGGAATTGAGCATGGTTCTTCCTCCGCATCAGATGTGGTGCATGGAGTTGAAAATATCTTCATGCATGGCACTGACAACAAGGCCGCGCTGATTGCCGTAGTCGGCAAGAATGTCAACAAAATCGGAAAACGGGATGGTCAGCGCATCAATGTCCGCAAGCATGATCATGGCGAAGTATTCGCTCAGAACACTCTGGGTGATGTCAAGGATGTTGGCACCCTTGTCCGCACACAGCGTGCTGACACCTGCGATGATGCCCACATTGTCCTTACCCGTTACGGTAATAACAGCTTTCATATATAAAACTCCAATTTATAATATTTTCATCATACTATTTTACACCACTTTTTTACAACTTGCAATACCGACGGAGAAAAATTTTCATGCGCGTTGACATTTTTACTTTCACCATGTAAAATATGATCATATCGGAGGTGATCTCGTGCAGTGTTTCCAATGCCGTCAAAACACCTATTATAATGATAAAATATATATAATGGGAATTCTCAATATAACGCCCGATTCGTTTTCGGACGGCGGTCGGTATTTTGCCGTTGAAAATGCCGTCAAACAGGCATTGCAGATGCAAGCTGACGGTGCGGATTTTATCGACATCGGTGCCGTGTCCACCCGACCGGGTGCATCCTTTGTTTCCGAATCGGAGGAAACAGAACGCTTGTTGCCGGTGCTGCATGCGTTGCAAGGAAAACTGCGCATCCCGATTTCCGTAGACACATTCCGACCTGCCGTTGCACGTCTTGCTTTGGAACGCGGGGCAGCGATCATCAATGATGTCGGTGCATTTTCGGACGAAATGGCAGATGTTGTGCGTGTGTACGGCGCAGGATGGATCGCCGTGCATACGGTAGGGGAAGCAGGAAACGATACGGTATACGAAAACGGAGTAATCAATGCCGTGCAGGCGTTCTTTGATGATTTTTATGCCCGTGCAATCGGATGCGGTGTAAATGCTTCACAGTTGATGTTTGATCCCGGCTTCGGTTTTTCAAAAAACACACCGCAGAATATGGAGTTGCTTGAAAATCTTAATTTGCTGAATACACACGATTGTTTCCTGATGACCGCTTTGTCGCGCAAACGCTTTGTCGGTGAAATGACAAACACGCCGCAGGCAGATCAGCGTCTTGCGGGGACACTGCACTTTGACCGTATGGCGGTTGAAAAGGGTAGTTGCATTTTGCGCGTGCACGACGTAAAAGAACACAGAGAAATGCTGAAAGGATTTTGACATATTATGGATAAAATAATAATAAAAGATCTTCATATCTTTGCCTATCACGGTGTGAATCCGGAAGAAAAAGAAAACGGGCAGAATTTTTATCTCGATATAGTTTGTTACGCAGATTTAAAAAAAGCAGGACAAACGGATGATCTTAACCATACGGTCAATTATGCAAAAATCGTCAAGGCGGTCACGGCCGCTTTCACTGCGCAGAAATACGATCTTATCGAACGTGCTGCACAGGTCGTTGCGGATTGTATATTGAATCAGTTTGAAACTGTGGAAAAGGTAGTCGTGACACTTCGCAAACCCGAAGCACCCATCAAAGCGGATTTCGGTTATGTCGCGGTGGAGATTGAAAGGAGCAGAATGCTGTGAGTGAACATATTGCTTATCTGGGACTCGGTGCCAATCTCGGAGATGCGGCGCAACAACTGGCAAATGCAGTGAATGCACTGCGTCACGTGCCCATGCTTTCGGTGGATGCAGTTTCTCCTTACTATGTAACTGCGCCGGTCGGTTATTTGGAACAGCCGGATTTTATCAATCAATGTGTTCGCGTGCGAACCGAATTGTCACCGTCTGCCCTGCTCGGCGTTTGTCTCGGAATTGAATCTGCATTGGGCAGAGAACGCAGTTTTCGCAATGCGCCGCGCATAATTGATATCGATGTATTGTTGTATGAGGGCGAAACGTGCAATACGACGGAGTTGACCGTACCCCATCCGCGTCTGTTTGAACGTGCCTTTGCATTGGTACCCTTACAGAATATCTTGTTGTCAGATAGTGAATATGCACAAGAAGTTGTGGATTCGTTGGTAAAAGTAGATAAAACAGGCGTTCGTAAATTGTGAAAAACGACAATGAAACACCCGGCTCCGTTTGAGAAAATCGACACAAAAAGTGAAAAAACTTCAAAAAAGGGGTTGACAAAGGGAGAAAAAAGGTGTATAACAAGTGAGCACTGAGGAACACAGGAAAGCGCGTTAGGCTCGAACGTGAGTAGGAACCGAAGGAATCGGAGAGACAACGAACGCGGAAGAGACTGAAGAGCGGGTACGAAAAAAACTTTGAAAAAAGTTAAAAAAAGTACTTGACAAACGCGAAAGAATGTGCTAATATAATCAGGCACTCGCGAGAGAGGCCGAGAGGCCGAGAGCGAGGAACGGACCTTGAAAATTAAACAACGACTGAAAAGAAAAACCCTGAGATTTTTTTGTAAGTTTAGCAAAACTTGCGACAGTAATTCTCGGAAGTAAAATTCTGGAATTGATAAAACGTCAGTAAGACGTACTAAGAG
>JAFQKN010000151.1 GCA_017396895.1 Clostridia bacterium | reverse complement strand
TCTTCTGCTTGGGTACTACAACGCCCTGGCCCTGGGTATCGCTGTTCCAGTGAGACTGAACTGCGTCAATGGAGAAGCCCACTGCGTCGGGCTGCACGGTCCAGCCCACCTGATCGAAGAGATAGAATTCAAATTCGGGCAGAATGAGCATTGTATCCGCAATGCCGCTGTCCTGCATATACTTTTCGGCCGCAAGCACGATATTTCTCGGATACTGCGCAAGCGGTCTGTTTTCGGGTGTGTCGATAATCATGGCGTTGCCTGTCATGGTCAGTGTGGGGATCTCGCAGAACGGATCGATCATTGCCGTATCGGGATCGGGAATGAAGACCATGTCGCTCTTTTCAACCACGGCATATCCGTAGTTGGAAGCGTCAAAACCGATGCCGCTTTTCATTGTTTCTTCCGAAAAATTCTGTGCGGGAATGGTCACATGGCGGTATTGTCCGTTGATATCCACCATTTTGAAATCGACCATCTGAATGCCTTTTTCTTTGATCAGTTCCATGATCTGCTGTACGCTTTTGCCCATGGGAATCATCTCCGTTTCAATTTTATTTTTTTCTTGTATCTATTTTACACAGTTTATTGTGAGAATGCAAGGGAATTTTGTGCAAATTTATTATTCATCATAATGATCACACAAATAAGCAAGTGCTTTTTGATATTTTTTTTCGCGGGCAATAACCTTTTCGTCTATGCAGTCCAAACGACTGCGATCGCTGTTGTGTCGCAGATCGGCAATTTTGATTTTTCTTGCAACCGGATGAACAGCCAGGGTTTCGATATATGTCATATAGGGAACAGACGGATCGTGTGTCAGCAGTTGTAAAACCGTGAGAATGTCCTGCCCGAATCCCATTTTCACTAAATCGTCCGGCGTGAGATCGGTGTCCTCGATCACATCGTGCAACAGAGCGCAGACGGTTTCGGTCTCGGTCTGCATCTGTTCGGCCAGATGAAACGGATGAAATACATACGGCATGCCGCTTTTGTCGGTCTGTTCTTTGTGTGCATCAAAACAAAGTTTCAACGCTTTTTTTGTCAAAGGTGTGTAAAGCAATGTTTTACCTCCTTTAAGATGCTGTGTAACATATAGTAAAAATAATACATTTCTGCAAGAACAAAACACAGTCGCAGGGGCGACCGTGTTTTCAGGTGAATGAGTCAGAGGAGCCGTTTTGTTATTGGTATTACTTTTTGCGGATTTTCACAAAACCAATCACTGCAATGATGACTATGATAGCAACCGCAATGACAGGTGCGACAAAGTCCGGTATGCATGTACAGTTTGCCCAATCTGAAAAGACGGAAACCGTTTCTGCTACGCCGAGAATTGCAAGAATGAATAGAATCCAACTTTCATTTTTATCGTTTTCATAGTTCTTACGGTCAAACAAGGCTGCAATCTGGTTTTCAATTTGTGCACTTTCCTTTTCAATGAACAGGCTTTCAAGCAATTCGTCATACAATTCAATGCCTTGCTGTTCGGGCGTGATCTCTTGAAGAAGCAATTGGCTTTGGAACTGAATGTATTTCTGCTGTACATCAATGATCTTCTGTTTGCCTTGCGCACTGTCACTGATAAGACGCTCAAACACAAGCAGAGATGCACGCTGTGCAATGGCAAGAAAGATCATTTCGATGTATTCGGTCAGGAACGGTGTCGCCGTATAAGCAGGCTTCTCCAGTACTGTGGTGGCGGTGATCATACTGTATTCCGTAATTCCTGTGATCGTGCCGTATTCAAGCCAACGCGCGTAGATGTGATCGTCAAGCAGATCACGCAGCATTTGCCGATTCAGGCAGGAGGTGCCGTTTCCGTCAACAAATATCAGCTCGTACAGCTGCTTGGCGAGATTGTCCGCTGCGTCTGATGCCTTGTGCAGGGCATCGTGCTGATAGGCATACACATCGCCGTCTTTCCATTCTTTCAACAGCGGAACCCATTTTTGGTTTTGGTAAATACAAGCAACGAACATTCTGTCGCCGATCACGGGTTCAATATAAAATACCGTTTTGCAGTTCGCTTTTTTAATATCGGTTGTGATCGAATAGTTATCCGACGTAAGCAGATTAGTGACGAAAAACGGGAGATCGATCTTGTCTGCATCATATTGTGCACCGCTGATGATGCTGTTCCATGCGGTTGTTTCGTCAAGCGTTATCGTGACCGTTTCTGCACAAAGGTGACAGGTTCCGTCCTTGACAAACGGCATATACAAACGTCTGCCCCAGTCATTGATGCGATTGATTGCTGTAAGGTCGCCGTAGGTATGGTTTTCCAGTTCGTAAACAAGAAGACCGATTCCTGTGTTGTACAGCTTCAGCCGAAACGCATTGATGTAGAGTTCATATTCTGCATTTTCATACGTTTTTTTACCGAGCGGTCCGTAGTGGGTGACCGTGTTTTTGATCTTGAACTTTGAGGTTCCGTATTTTATATGGCTGAAGCGGTAGTTTCTGACAATGCCGTTGACATCATCGCCATGGTCGTAGATCGCACTGCGGGCGGCAGGGTTGAAATAACGAAATTGTGCATAGAAGTCAGGGGTGTTCTGAATTTCGGAGAACTTATCGCGTTCCCATGCTTTCGGCAGGCATTTTGTAAAATCTTTTATGTCGACCGTTGTTCCGTCCTTGCCGATTGCCCACAAAAAAGGAAAGATAAAGGTATGGTAGCTGATGGCAGTATATTTGGTAGGCTGGTCTTTTTTTTCTTTGCTGTCGGCTTCTGCTTTCGTAGTTGCCATTTATACAAGTCCTTTCTGCAGTTTTTCGTAAAAATCACGCGGGAAAAACGCTTTGCAACGAGAACATTTTTTGCGAAGATTGCCGTCCTCATAAGTGCGGTAAGAACCCGCATTACAAAGAGGGCAGGTAACATATTTGCTTGTCTGTGCGGTTTTGTTCGAGTTGACGGCCGCAGTTGTACATTCAGCCGAAGTTTCTTTCAATCGACCGTAACCAACATTGCCTTTGGCACCGATGCCGAACAGCCTGAGCAGTTCATAAAACAGTTTTTCTTTGCGTTCCTTTTTCAAACCGTTGTCATTGAGTTTGAAACGGAATTGCAGTTTGACACCCGGGTTCATGCGAAGCATGTAGATGGGGATGGGGTTTTTGCTGATGTCTGTGCCGTGCGGAGCGAGATGATCGCCGCTGAGTATTTTTCCGTTTGGATCGTGCCAATAGATTACCGCATCGAAAAAGACGTCATTGCCTTCAAAGATCGCATTTTCAAGTTCCTTTATGCTGATCTGCAAAGGTGCTTCGCCGGCTTCTGTCAGCACTTTGTTGCAAACGGCGGCGACCGCTTCGGGATGGTTGCGGAAATGACTGCGCAGAGCACCTTTTACGGAACTGCCGGGAATGATGGGTTGACCGCTTGTGTAGTCAAAGGAAAAGCCGAGCTTGAACGCTTCGTCATCATCCGACCCGTCATGGGGATTGCCCGTTCCCGCAAGCAGACCGGGGTACACGGTTTCAAGCAAAAAAGTGTGTGCATCCGGAACGGGGCAAGGAATCATGTCGTCTTTTTTGAACTTATAGATAAAGATCTCTTTGTTTATGTTAACAAGAACACTGACAGCGGGATCTCTGTCGTTTTTTTTCGGTTCTGTTTCTGCAAGGATCTGCAGTTTCTTGTCTTTTTCTCTGAGTTCGATACTTTGAAAATACAGTTTGTTGAACAGCAGGTTAAGATTCTTCACCGTTTTCACCTCGTTTGTTCTTCTCTTTGGTGGGAACCAGCGTGTAGAAATTCATGGCAAGTTTGAGTGCAATGGAGGCGTTGATAAACAATTCTTTGGTTTGGGCTGTGTCATTGTCACAGACATATTTGAAAACATCATAGCCCTTGATATCCTTGATCTGATCTTTGGATTCAAACCCCTGAATGATGTAATACATGGCACGAAGCAGGTTTTCTCTCGTTACGTCCGATTTGGAATCTCCCGAGAAGAAGGCAACGGCAGATTTGAGTGATCCCATGACCACAGCGGTTCCGAAGGTGGAGATCTGACCGCGGAAAGTCTTTATGATCTCACCGTCTTCGTTAGCGATGCCTGTGTATTCAAGTGCTTTTACGGCGGGAGCGATCCAGTTGTTGACCATATTTTTATTCATGGTTCGTGCCTCCTTAAATTTCGGTTACTTTGCAATAGCCGCGACCGATGGAAGAATGTGCACCGAACTGAACGATATCGTTGAATTTAAGTGCAAACTCCTGTTCATCATCGGGAGCAAAAACCGCAAAGAAGAAAATACTGCCGTGCGGAACCACTTCTTCAAACCAGAGGTTTTCGTGTCCCTCCACCAGGCAATTTCGCGCAAGCACGGGGAGATCGAATTCATTGATATTTTTTGCGACGGCAAAATTTTTGCCGATGATATCCTCAAGGAACTTGAATTTTTCGGCATCTTCGGCAGAGAGTTTTGCGGTGCGTTCACCTTCAATGCTTTTGATGCCGTTGCAATTGACGAGGAATTTATTGTCACCGAATTCAATTGCCTCAATCGGATTGCCGCCGTTGACGGGTTTTCCGAACGCGGTGCAAAGGCGGATGAACTGATTGACCATGGCAAGGGAAAAAACGGGTAAGGATGCAAATTCCGCACTTTCTGCACGCAGAGGACGGGCAATAATGCAGGCATCCAGGAATTTGTATTTGCCGCCGCTTACGAGCGTGTTTTCATCGTTGCCGGGTTTGCCGAATACTTCTGCGAGCTTGCTTTCGGAGAGAATACCCTTGAAGTGATCGCGCAGAGCACCTTTGATGCCCGAGGAATGAATCATGGGATAGCCCGTTACGGGATCTTTTTCCACTTCGTTGTCAATAATATTGTAGTTGATATCGCCGGAACCTGCGTGCAGATTGGTAAGGCACTCAATTTTGTAAAACTTCTTCATCTGTTTTATTCTCCTTCATCCGTAATAATGAGATTGTTATAGCCGATCTGTTCCGCGTTTGCGTTTGCAACGGCCGATTTGAAATTGCTGAGTTTGTCACGGTCGATAATGAAAACACTGCCCGCGGAAATGATATTGTACAGCGTGGATTGCTTTGTGACTCGTCCTGCGTTTGTTAAATAAGAACGGTAGGTTTTTGTGGTTGCAACGGCAAAATCGCAAAAATCATATATGCTTTTATCTGCAAACAGATCTGCCGCGCAATAGGCAACGTACTTGCCGTCGGGGGTGCCCTTTTTGAGCAGAGCCTTGACGGATTTTTGTGTGTCGTCTGTTTGTTCGCATATACGCACGTGGAACAAAGATTTGTTCTGACCGAGATAAACCGCTTCGGATGCGGGTACTTTAGCATCATCCGCAAGGGTTGCGTATACGGCAAATGCGTAGCCTTTTTTCAGTACGCAGAACATCTTTTTGAACATATCTTTTTCCTGTCTGTTGATGCCGATGCGCAAGGTGGAACCGAACAGTGTGTATGAAGGAACAATTGTGCCGTCTGCAATGCACATAAAACTGTCCGTAATACCGTCTTTGCTCACGTAATCACGCGCAAACAGGCGCGCGCCGTCGGCGGTGGACACGGTTTCGTATTCCGAAAACGGGGTATATTGTTTGTTATCGTTTTTTTCGGTTTTTATGCGATGGTTTTTCGGTGTCGGAAACAGAGCATTTCCGTTTTTGTCAATGAGAAAAACGGGAGACATTTTTTCAATTACGCCGAAAGCCTGTTTTTCGGGCGATGCAATGTTGAAACTGCTTGCTCCGATGGTTGCCTCCAATTCTGATTTGTTGTAATCGTAATTGTACTTTTTATCGGGAATCAGCAGGTAGCGCAAGGCACCGAACAGGGTGGATTGCGAAGGCATCTGTTCACTTTTGATGTAGTAACGGTTTCCGAATTGACCGCCGTTTTTCTGACCCGGATAGGTAAAGGATTTTTCATTGCCGAAAAAATACGGTTCTTCGGGGGTAAAAGTTATGAGAAATGTTTTGCTCATGTTTTTTCACCTGCACTTTCATGGAAGAACTTAATGACACGCAGAACTGCACCGAGGGTAATCACTGACGGATGTGTAATCTTTTTGACTTCGGGATCACGGTAAGCGGTCAATTTATCATCATCTTCATTTTCAAACAGGCGGCCGCCCGTGTCGAGCGAACGGATGTAAATGCTGCCGTCGTCGATCTTCTGATAGAATGCAGGGATCGTTTTTTGTACGAAAACTGTGGCATGTGCCGGAGCATCAAAGCAGTTTTTGAAAATGTTGCCGATCGCCTGCGCATCGGAGCCTGCCGCGCGGAACAGATGCTCATACAGCGGCAATTTATAAAGTATTGAGAGGAGAATATCCTGTTTGTCCTCGCATTTATTGTCGGTCGCTTTCTTTTCGGCGGTCAATGCACACAACTGCAGTATTTCGTCAAGTGCATCGCCGTTTCGAATCACAAGACCGCTGGTTTGTCCGGAATGTTTATGGAAGTTGATCGCGGCACAATTCTTACCGTGATTGTCGCTTTTGGCTACAGCGAACAGCAGGTCTGCCGATTCGGACAAGGCTTCATACAGCGGGAATTTGTAATAGCAAACGCTGATGCCGAACGAAAGGGATGTGCCCTCGTCATCGAAATATTGTCTGAATATCTCATTGGCTCTGCGGATGTATTCAAAAATGCCTTTTCCGTCCGCCGTTTCACAGGGCAGAACGGCGAGCAGATCGTCACCGCCCGAATAGATGGTGACACCCTTGAATTCATTGTAAACCGTTTTGGCAATTTCCGAACAATAACGAAGACAGTTGGCAGAGAATGTGCGGATCTTTTCCGTATCATTCCCCAGTTCTTTGATCACACGGCTCATGTTGTCGCCGTCCGAGCGAACCACGGCATAGTAGTAATACTTTTTCTTTTTCGGCTTCGGTGCGGTTTTGCTTTCAAGGTTGTATTTGTCACCGGTTGCTATGTCTGCAAGGCTTCGCAACTGTTTGTCATTTCCCTTTTTACGCAACTGCCAGTTGTCAAGATTGCCGACTGCCGGCAATTTTTTTACTTCTTCATTGCCGTGGCCTGCGGGGTTTACAAAAACATGCAACAGAGGATTGCTTTGAGACCTGTGGGTGAATGTTTTGCGCAGCTCCAGGGAATCCAGAATGTCGCCTGCCTTGAAAATGGGATTGACGGGCTTGCCTTCTTTGTCTGTTGCATCAAAGGTGGCATCAGCTATGAGAATGTATTCTGTCAGAAAGTTTTTTGCAGATTCATCCTCATCAAAGCCGAAGGCTGTAAACACCTTCTGCAGGGCAGCTGCTTTGACACCTTTTATGTCAATGCGGATGCTTTCGTCATGCACGAAAATAATGCGGTCATGGAACAGACCGACACCGTCTGCTTTGTTAAGAAGATCATCGTCGGGATCGTAGAACGGTGTGATGATGTTTTCTTTCGGTATGCCGCGGCTGACGATTTCTTCACAAAGACAGCGGGTGAGGTAAGAGAACATATAACTTGCAACCCACAGCGCACCGGGCTTTGTTGCAAATTCCATCGTGTCGAAGATCGGCCCGATGGTCAGGGCTGTATACTTTTGTTTTTCCACGGCTTACACCTCCTTGATGGTTAAGTTGGCTGTGTCTCTGAATTTACCCAGCACATTTTTGTTATTAAGCTTATCCCGGCAATAATGCATGAAATCGTCCATGAAGTTTTCGGGAAGACTTTCCTTTGTCGGTACGCACAGTGTATCGGAACCGAGCGGAGATTTAAATGAGAATTTCTTGCCGTAAATGCAGGGGGAGATCGGCTTGCCTATGTAATATACATTTCCGTTGATGATCTTGAAGAACACGGGAGAGGGGAGGCGTTGAATATCACTGTTTGCGATGGATACGGTGGTTTTGTTCCACTTACTTCTGTTTTCTACGTCATTGAGAAAATCAATGTGGTCACCCACGCCGAGCAAAGCACGCAGATAATGCGGATTGTTGGGGGGT
>JAFQKN010000150.1 GCA_017396895.1 Clostridia bacterium | reverse complement strand
GCCAATCCGCGGCAATTGTATATAACAAAAGAAAATATATCCGCATTTGCGCAGGCTGTGGAAATGATCCGTTCGGTGTGCTTGCGTGAAAACGGCTTTGAACCGCTGATCTTCTGCCAGTTGACGCATTCGGGACGCTACAGCAAACCACAGGGGACGCCCGCACCGCTGATCGCATACAACAATCCGATTTTTGAAAAAGACAAGCCCATCTCTGCCGACCGTATCGTGACGGACGAATATCTCGATGCCGTCAGCGATGCACTCGCAAACGGGGCTTTGCTTGCCGAACAGGCGGGGTTTGACGGTTGTGACATCAAGTGCTGTCACCGTTACCTCAACAGTGAACTGTTGTCTGCATACGACCGCCGGGGACGGTACGGCGGCAGTTTTGAAAACCGTACCCGTCTTTTGCGTGAAAGTGTGCAAAAGGCTATGCAGGTCTGCGCATCGGATTTTCTTGTTTCCACGCGGTTGAACATATATGACGGTTTTGTTTATCCGTACGGCTTCGGTGTCGCTTGCGACGGTACGCTGACACCCGATTACACCGAACCCGTAAAACTTGTCAAAGCACTTGCCGATGCGGGAATGCCGATTCTCAATATCACCATGGGCAACCCGTATGTCAATCCCCACGTCAACCGTCCCTTTGCACAGGGGCTTTATGAGCCGCCTGAGGAGCCGTTGTGCGGTGTGCAGAGAATGCTTGAGGGAACGGCTGTCATCAAAAAGGCGGTGGGGGATATTCCCGTTATCTGTTCGGGACTTTCATTCCTCGGCGCAACGGCGGCAAACTGCGCGGCGGCTTACATTGAAAACGGTGCATTTGATTTTGCCGGCTTCGGCAGGGAAACGCTTGCATATCCGAACATTGCAAAGGACATTGTCGGCAATTGTACGGATACCAAAAAAATGTGCATCTGCTGCGGCAAATGCAGTGAACTGATGCGTGCAGGCGGTACACCGGGCTGTATTGTCCGTGATGCAAAGGTGTATGCACCGATGTACAGAGAAAAAGTAACGGAGGCAGTCAAATGAACTGTGCAATGGTAACAGGCTGTATGGGCGGCATCGGATATGCCGTGACGCAAACACTGCTTAATGACGGTTATTTTGTGGTCGGGATGGGAACGTCTGCGGCAGAAAAAAAGCAGGAGCAGATCGCGGCACTCGGAGAAAATTTTCTCTATGTCAGCGGCAATGTGGCAAATGCCGCTGACCGAGCCGCTTTTTTGCAGACCGCTTTGCAAACGGGTATTCGCCTGCAGGTGCTTGTCAATACCGCAGGAGTTGCACCGAGCGTGCGCCGTGATCTGTTGGATATGACCGAGGAAAGCTATGACCGTGTGATGGATATCAACCTAAAGGGTGCCGTATTTCTGACACAGGCGGTTGCCAATGAAATGCGCAAAAATGACTTGCTTGACGGTGTACGCGGACGCATCGTCAGCATTTCGTCCTGTTCGGCATACACCAGTTCCGTCAGCCGCGGTGAATACTGCCTTTCCAAAGCGGCCATGACCATGATGACCTTGCTTTTTGCCGACCGTCTTGCACAGGAAGGGATCACGGTCAATGAGGTTTGTCCGGGGATTATCGCTACGGATATGACTGCACCCGTGCAGGAAAAATACGACAAACTGATCGCAGACGGTCTTGTGCCGATGCAACGGTGGGGAACCCCCGATGACATTGCAAAAGCCGTCAAAACGCTGTATGACGGCTCTTTGGGCTTCACCACGGGACAATCGATTATTGCCGACGGTGGTCTGCATATCAGAAAGTTATAAATGAAAATGAAAGAATCATATCTTATTATTCAAAATCGAAAAATAAAAACATATACCGTCAACACCCTTGTCATCGGCAGCGGTGCGGCAGGTTATGCGGCGGCTGTACGGCTTTGGGAAGGCGGCAATGAGAATGTTGCCCTCTTGACGGAAGATCGTCTGTGCGGCACGTCACGCAACGCAGGCTCGGACAAACAGACTTATTATAAAACGGGAATCTCTGCCGACGGGGCGGACAGCCCTGCTAAAATGGCGCAGGATCTGTTTGCAGGGGGAGCGACCGACGGAGATACCGCTTACTGCGAAGCGGCCAATTCCTTGCCCTGTTTTTTCAGGTTGGCGCAAATGGGCGTTGCGTTCCCCACCAACCGCTACGGCGAATTTGTCGGTTATCGCACCGACCACGACACGGCTCTCAGAGCCACCAGTGCCGGCCCTTTGACTTCCAAAATGATGACCGAAAGTTGGGAAAAGCAGTTCAATGCTTACAAAGTTCCGCTTCTGGACGGTCTGTATGCCGTTGAAATATTCAAGAATGAAAACAATGCCGTTTGCGGTGTTGCCGCCTTGCGTTTGCAGGATACGGACGGGGAAGACCGTTTTGTTCTTGTGCAGTGCGAAAACATCATTTTTGCAACGGGCGGCCATGCGGCTGTGTATTGGGATACGGTGTATCCGAACGGCATGAACGGATCGTTGGGATTGGCGGTGCAGGCAGGGGCCGTTCTGCAAAATCTGACCGAATGGCAATACGGGCTTGCAAGTGTGGCACCGAAATGGAACGTGTCGGGGACTTATATGCAAAGTCTGCCCGCGCTCATCAGTGAAGATGGAGACGGCAATCGGATTGACATTCTGCAAAAATACATTCCCGACATCCGCAGGGGATTGTCTCTGCTGTTCCGAAAAGGCTACGAATGGCCGTTTGACAGCGCAAAAGCGGAGAACGGCTCGTCCGTGATCGATCTTTTGGTGCACAAGGAAACCTGTATGGATCATACGGTGTATCTCGATTATACACGCAATCCCTACGGTGAAGATTTTTCATTGGAACTGTTGGACGAAGAATGCCGCAATTATCTCGCCTCTGCCGATGCATTGCTCGAATCGCCTTTGCAGAGATTGCTTGCAATGAACACGCCTGCATATGAACTGTATCTCGGAAAAGGTGTCGATCTTGCTTGTGAACCTTTGGAAATTGCGCTGTGTGCCCAGCATTGCAACGGCGGTGTTGCGGTGGATGTATGGTGGCAATCGTCCGTTGCGGGCTTGTTTGTCTGCGGAGAGGCAGCGGGCACGCACGGCGTACGCCGTCCGGGCGGCAGTGCGCTGAATGCAGGACAGGTCGGTGCTTTGCGTGCGAGTGCGTATATCAATGCAAAACGAAAAGACATGGCAACGGATGGGACCGCTTTCCTGTCGGCGGCAGAACGGTTTTTGCTGGAGAATGCGGTGCAAGCGCGATCTGTTTTTGACATACAGGCACTTTCAAGCCGTGTTTCCATGAGTGAATATGCGGGGGCGGTAAGAAGTTTGTCGGATTGCAAAGAACTTTTTGACCGTCTGTGTCATAAACTCAAAAACTTTACCGACATTGCGCAGACCGAGCTTTGCCGCGATGAACAGTATTACCGTTGCCGTCATGCGCTGTTTACACAGGCGGCCATGTTGTCGGCTCTTTGTACGGTGGCTGAAAAAGGCATCGTGCGCGGCGGTGCGATCTGGACGGACGTAAAAAAACAGGCGGATGAAAAAACGCGCAATGCCGTGGTTGAAACCGTTTTTG
Organism: Clostridia bacterium; assembly: GCA_017396895.1. GTDB lineage: Bacteria > Bacillota > Clostridia > Oscillospirales > Acutalibacteraceae > RUG806. The sequence goes on along the minus strand of JAFQKN010000150.1, from coordinate 305 downwards.
ACGGTGCGGAATTTGTCAGCCGTTTGCGTGAAGCCAGACCTTTGCCCACGGGCGGCGGATTTTTTGAGGACGTGTGGCGCACCTTCCGCGAAAACGGAAATATTGAATAAAATGAATCTTCACGGAAAGGTGGAGATTGTTGCAGATAAGTTAAATTATGATTTATGCAACAAAGCAGCCAATCACGGGGACGGCTTCTGTGATTGCCGAAACAGATATACAAACGGCAATCGCATGAACTGTCCCCTGATTTGCGGACTGAAAACAAATGAAAAAACTTCTCTTTTTCAATTCAATCATTTTGC
>JAFQKN010000014.1 GCA_017396895.1 Clostridia bacterium | reverse complement strand
GCGGTCTCAACCCCAAAAATCCAATAAAAATAACTCGTTTTCAGGTCGAAGATTTTTTACAGTGTGGATTTTTGGCGAGACAAGGCACAAAACGCAGAAAATCCTTTGTGGATTTTCGAGTATTTTAACGAAGTATCGGCTCAAATCCACCTGTAAAAAACGGGTTCGGATTATACCTGTCACCCTAAGGACAACGCTTGTGAATCGCAAACGTTGTCCTATGTTTATACAGGTGAAATGAAAATGCCGAGCGACGGCGGGGTGTAAGACCACACCACAAAGCAAACGGCGGTCAATGCCGCAAGCACTCTGCAGACAGGTACGGCAATCGGGGACGAAAAACGGTCGGTCTGCATATATTTGTAAGAGAAAAACCAACTGATCGCGGCGCCCATGTAAAACAGCGCGATGTTGAACCATGCCGCCTGTCTGCCGAGTACACCGCTGTAGGTATAGAAAACTACGGTGATGAATGCCATTCCGACAACGGCCGAAATGTATTTAACAGGCAAAAAATTCGGTCTGTTTTTGCCGTAAACGAAATATTCGATGATCGATAACACAACGATCGGCACCCACAGCAGTTTCAGGTGCTCCCATGTGCTTTCATTGACGGCGGCAAATGCGGCAACAAGTTTGTTTTCTCCCGTCCAATGATACAAAAAATGCAAAAGAGTGCCTGCAACACAGGTAAAAACGAAGCCGGCAAGGTTGATTTTCTGTTGCTTTGAAATTTTTTTCAAACAAACATCACTCCATATTGAAATTTGTCCGCAATTCATATATAATATTATAATCTATGAGGTAAAGGAGGGTTTTAATGTTCGACCGACTCAGGGAAGATATTGCAAGTGTGCGTGAACGCGATCCGGCGGCAACTTCCACGCTGGAGATCCTGTTTCTGTATCCCGGACTTCGGGCTGTGCGTTCGCACCGCAAAGCGCATTGGTTTTACAATCACAATATGCACTTCATTGCGCGATGTATTTCGCAAGCCTGTGCCAGACGTACAAACATTGAAATTCATCCGGGTGCCAAAATCGGCAAACGCTTTTTCATCGACCACGGCACGGGTGTTGTGATCGGTGAGACCGCCGAGATCGGCGATAACGTGACCATTTATCAGGGCGTTACCTTGGGCGGTACGGGGAAGGACGTCGGCAAGCGTCATCCCACCATCGGCAACAACGTACTCATCGGCGCAGGTGCCAAGGTGCTCGGCCCGTTCAAGATCGGGGACAACACAAACATTGCCGCAGGCAGTGTGGTGCTCAATGAAATTCCTGCCAACTGCACCGCCGTCGGAACCCCCGCAAGAGTGGTCAAGCGTGACGGCAAGCGCGTGCTTGACGAACTCGATCAGGTGCACATTCCCGATCCCGTGCAACAGGAACTCGATCGCTTGCACCGCCGCATAGAAGAACTTGAAAAACAAGTCAGAAAAGGAGAATAAAACATGAAAGTTTATAATACACTCACAAGACAAAAGGAAGAACTTATCCCCCTCAAAGAAGGTGAAGTAGGCATTTATGCCTGCGGTCCCACCGTTTATAACTACATCCACATCGGCAACGCGCGCCCCATCTGTGTGTTTGACGTTCTGCGCCGTTATCTTGAATACCGCGGCTACAAAGTCACTTTTGTGCAGAACTTTACCGACATTGACGACAAGATCATCAACCGTGCCAACGATGAAGGCACCGATTATCTGACCGTGTCCGAAAAATACATTGCCGAATACAAGATCGATGCAGGCGGCCTCAACGTCCGTCCCGCAAGCGTACATCCCAAGGCAACGGAAAACATTGACGAGATCATTGCCATCATCGAAAAACTCATCGAAAAGGGCTTTGCTTACGAAGCCAACGGCGACGTGTATTTCAGCACCTTGAAGTTCAACGAATACGGCAAACTGTCGCATCAGCCCATGGAAGATCTGCTGGCAGGCGCACGCATCAACATCGGTGAAGTCAAACGTGAAGCCGTTGACTTCGCACTTTGGAAAGGCTCCAAGCCCGGCGAACCGTGGTGGGAATCCCCCTGGGGCAAGGGCAGACCGGGTTGGCACATTGAATGCTCTGCCATGTCCAGACGTTTCCTGGGTGAGACCATCGACATCCATTGCGGCGGTCAGGACCTTGTGTTCCCCCACCATGAAAACGAAATTGCGCAGAGCGAATGCTGCAATGGCGTTCCCTTTGCACGTTACTGGATGCACAACGGTTTCATCACCGTTGACAACGAAAAAATGAGCAAATCCAAGGGCAATTTCTTCACCGTTCGTGATGTTTCTCAGCAGTTCGGTTACGAACCTATTCGCTATCTGATGATCTCCTGCCAGTATCGCAGTCCCATCAACTACAGTTACGATTCTCTTGAACAGTGCAAGGCATCTCTCACCCGTCTTTACAACTGCCGCGAAGCACTTGAATTTGCGCTCAAAAATGCATCTGCTGATGAAAACAGCGAAGCACTTGCCGTTGCAAAAGAAGGCTGTGAAGCCGCCAAAAAGGCGTTCTGCGATGCCATGGACGACGATCTGAACACCGCCGATGCCATTGCGGCTCTGTTTGATTTCGTCCGCTTCATCAACAAATCCGTTCTGACGGATGCGCCGAACAAAGCGGCCGTGGAAGAAGCCGTCAAACTCTTTGACGAACTGACCGAAGTGCTCGGTCTTGTATACAACCGCAAATCCGATTCTCTGGATGAAGAAGTCGAAGCCCTCATTGCCGCCAGAACCGAAGCCAGAAAGAGCAAGAACTGGGCAGAGGCAGACCGCATCCGCGATCAGCTCAAGGAAATGGGCATCGTGCTCGAAGATACACCGCAGGGTGTCAAGTGGTCGAGAGCATAATTGAAGTGCAAAACGCAAAGTGCAAAATGCAAAACGAATGAAACAGCGGCTTTGCAGACTTTAATAATTTGCACTTTCGGTAACAACGACCGCATCGTCGTATGTGAGGATCACCGTCACACTCACGGGAGTGGAAAAGAACGTGAACGAATAACGCCCGTGTGTCTGTGTATCCGTGTGATCGGCAAACAGCACGCTTTCATCCGTCAATCCCGCATTTTCCGCGATCGCCGCCGCCTGATAGTCGCTCACACCGAAAAACACCTTTGTGAGCACTTTGGAAAAGGCAATAAAATCCGCCGCAGGTGCGGTGTCCTTCTCGGCTGTCAGTAAGATCTGCAAGAGGTTGCCGTTCGTATCTTCTTTGCAACTTAAAAGCAGATCATCCGCCTGCACACACGAAAACGGAATATGCCAATACCCGTCCGAAAGAAATGCGCCTTCCGCCGTGAAGGCGTATTTTTCATTTTCAATACCGATCCTGCGCGCCAGTTCCTGCATTCCGAAGCGACTGCTTTGTGTGCACCCCGACAAAAAAACAAGAAGAACAACAACGATAAGCGACATATATTTTTTGATTTTCATATTCTCCATTCCTCCCGATCATTCCATTGTATGCATTCGCGGACAAAAAAAGACCGATGCCCCGCGGCATCGGTCGGCAATATTGCGATTATTTCTTTTTGTTTTTCATGATACGGTACAGGATCACGGCGCTCACCGTCAGCACGACCGCCACCAACAAAACGGGCAATGCATACATTCTTGCATACATGAATGCCTGATCCGTCGGTGTCCATATCACGTCTGCAAAGGCAATCGGCGCAAGTGAAAACAGCAAGCAGCAGGCTGTCAGAATGCGCAAAAGTGTTTTCATGAAAAACATCCTCTCAGTTCTTTTTCTTTTTGCGGAAAAACACAAACAGAACGGCAAGGGACACCGCCACCACGGCCGCTACGAGCAGAACGGGCAGAAGCACATTTGCACTGTCATCCTGCGGCAGACGGTCAGCCCCGATGACGTTGCGGTCGGGGGATTGCGTTGTTTCCTGCAAGTCATGAACGGAATCGGTCACGTTTTTACTGTTTTCTTCGGTTGCTTCTTCCGTTATGTTTTCATCTTCGGGCAGGTCGGCACCTGTGCCGTCTGCACGGGCCGGAATGAGTGTGTCTTCCGCTTTGTCGGGCTTGACGGCTTTGGTGACATCACCCTCAAGCAACACCCATCCTTTTTGTCCCATATAATAGAACGTCTCTCCCCAGACATTCCCGTTGGGATCGGTGTAAGTATGGTTGTATTCGGGAAGGTAAGAAGCATCATCGGCAACATACATACTGTGCATCGGCTTTTCTGCACCGGGATAATCATACAAGCCGATTTCAGCATCCGCATAAAATGCGGCATCGGGTTGGGCAGACAGATCCTCAAAGGTGTCTTCGTAATCTTCGCGGAAATCTTCACGGTCATACGGACGGATATTGCCGCTGAGATCTACCCACACGGAATCGGCATCGCGGTGCGAGCAGTTGCCCCACAGAACGCCGTCTTCATCTTCATACACGTACTGTACGAAAAATGTTTCGTCTGCATAGATCGGATCAACCGACAGCGTTTTTCCGTTCGGTTTTTTGCAGAATTCCAGATCGCGCGTGGCTTTATATGTGCGACCTTCATAGACGATCTCGTCACGGTGGGCATCATAGAATGAATCTCCGTACGGCTCCCAGATCACATCCGCCGCCGCAGAAAACGCAAAGGTGAAAAGAATGCAGACGCTCATCAGAAAAATAATCATTTTACGCATAATAAATTCCTCCTTTGCCTATAAGAGTCGTTGAACAGTCTTTTTGTTGCAGTTTTATTCGGATAATTTGTGAACAAACAGGCCGCTTAACAGTTTCGGCTCAAACCACGTGGATTTCGGCGGCATGATCTTGCCTGCATCCGCAATGCGCATGAGTTCATCAAGGGATGTCGGATACATTGAAAATGCACAGACCATGTCGGTTTCACAGCGTTTTTCCAGTTCATTGAGACCGCGGATGCCGCCCACAAAGTCGATGCGTTTGGATGTGCGCGGATCGTCAATGCCGAACACGGGAGCGATCACCAAGTTCTGTAATACGGAAACATCCAGACTTTCCACGGGATCGCTTTCGTTGCAAAGACCGTCTTTGAGGGTGAGTGCATACCACTGTTTGTCAATATAAAAACCGAATGTATGACGTTCGGACGGTTTGTAAGCGGTCTGTGACGGCTCCATGTCAAAGTGAACGGCCAGTTTTGCGAGCAATTCGTCTTTTGTAAGCCCGTTGGTGTCAGCCAGCAGACGGTTGTAGTCCATAATTTCCAGTTCATCCGCACGGAAACACACGCTCAGGAAGAAATTGAATTCTTCTTCGCCTGTGAAATCGGGATTCTGTTCACGGCGTTTGATTCCGACCTTGACGGCGGACGCACAGCGGTGATGTCCGTCGGCAATATACAAGGCGGGAATTTTAGCAAAGGCTTCGATGATGATGCCGATGTCACGGTCGTCTGCAATGCGCCAGACGGTGTTGCGTACACCGTCGTCGGGTGTGAAATCATACAGCGGTTTTTGGGCAAGATAACGGTCGATCACGGCATCCACTGCGGCATTGCGCGCATAGCACAAAAAGATCGGCCCTGTGTTTGCATCGCAGATATCCACGTGTCGGATGCGGTCGGCTTCCTTATCGGCACGGGTGTTTTCGTGCTTTTTGATAGCGTTGTTCATGTAATCGTCAATGGACGCACAACCCACGATGCCTGTCTGCGGTCTGCCGTTCATCACCTGTCTGTATAAGTACAGACAAGGGGTTTCTTCCTGTAGGCAAATGCCGTTTTCGCTCAGTGCGGCAAGGTTTTGTGCCGCTTTTGCATACACTTCATCGCTGTACAGATCGGTGCCTTCGGGCAGGTCGATCTCTGCCTTGTCTACGTGCAAAAACGAATACGGATTGTCCTTTGTCATTTCGGCGGCTTCACGGCTGTTCATCACGTCATACGGCAGAGCCGCCACCTTTGCGGCAAATTCTTCTTTAGGGCGTATTGCCTTGAACGGACGTAAAATACTCATAAAAAAACCTCACTTTTATCGGAATCAGTTTTCGGAATAGGCGTTACTGAAATAAACGCGGTCGGGACCCGAACAGCAGTAAACACCCGAAACACCTGTCGTTTGCACCAGATAGGAACTTTCGGAAAACACGGGCAGAATGCAGGCATTCGTTTGCAAATAATCGGCGGCTTCTCGGATGTATTCACGCTGTGCGGTTTGATCGGTTTCAGCTTTGGCCTTGTTGAGCAAGTTTTCGTAAGTTTCATCGGACAGGAAGATGCAGTTGTTGGGGTTGTTTGCCGAAAACGACTGCAAAAAGCGCAGTGCATCGGGTGAATTGACCGACAGCGGACAAAAGGCAAGTTCATATTCGCCTTTTTCCACACGTGTACGCAATTGGTGATCGCTGACCGTTTCAATGCGTATAATGCAACGAAGTCCGAGAATGCGTTGCCATTTTTGCATTTGCCGTTTGATGAGATCGGCGTATTCTTCACTTGTCAAAATGGTAAGCGAGACACTTTCCACCTTTTCGACTTCTACGATCTGTATTTCGGTAGGTACGGTCAGTTCGCTGTCGTCGGTGAGAATCTGTGTTTCATCCGTCAACTCGCTTTCGGTTGTCCCGGCTTCATTCGGCATCTGTACGGGCACTTCAATAATCTTCGGTTGCGAGAGTTCTTCAAAACCTTTGAGCAGAAAATCTACCGCATTTTCTTCGTCATATGCATCCACACAGGCAGGTGCATAGCCGCATACGGACGGCAGTAAACTGTCGGTGTACGGTTTGTCTGCCATTTGCGCGAGGGCGACTGTGTCGGTTGCGTACGCAATGGCTTTTCGTACGTTTGCATTCTGCAGTTGTTCGTGATTGAGATTGAAAACAAGACCGATCATCGTGTTTTCAAGTTCGGTCACGGTGGACGAGTTTTTGGTTTTCGTTGCGGCAAGCATACTGTCGGTCAGATAAGCCGCCGAATAAATCTCATCCGACATCTTTTCGGGTACGTTGTTGCCGGCTTCGTTATAGTAGAGATACACTTTTGCAGGAGTTGGTTTGTGCGGGCCGTTGTAGGTGTCGGATGCGTTGAGTGTGTAATCGGTGTCCGAGAACATATACAGATAAAACGGGCCGTTGGACATGAAACTCTTGACCATCAGGCCGTATCTGCCGCCGCAGGCTTCAAAAAATGTGCGGTTGCAGGGCATACAGATGCATTCCGTAAGGACTTGCAGGAAGTTGCTTTGCGGTTCCTGCAGGGTGATCTCAAGTTGATAATCGGAAACTGCACGCACACCGAGCGTCGAAATATCCGCTTCACCTTTGTGAATGCGTTGCGCATTGGTGATCGAATACAGCAAATATGCGTCGCTTGCCTGCGTTGCGGGATCGATCGCCCGTTGCAGAGCAAACACAAAATCATCCGCCGTGACAGCAGGTGCAAAATCTGCAGGCAACAGGTCTTCCATGCTCTTGCGCGTATAATCGGTCAGTTGCCATTTTGCATCCGTACGCAGATAAAATGTATAAGTCAGCCCGTCGGGAGAAATGTTCCATGTCTTTGCGGCGGCCGGTGTGATCTCACCCTTTTCATCCATGCGCACCAAGCCTTCAAAACAGTTCGCAACGATGAGTTTTTCCGTGTCGGTCGATGCGATCTGCGGATCGAGGCTGACCATTTTATCGTAAACGGGGTAGTATATGAAACAACCGACGGATTCTTTTGCACACGCGCACATTGAAAACATGAGCGCGATGCACAGCAGGCAGGATATGATTCTGTATTTCATAGGACACTTCCTTTATGATTTTCCTATTCTATCATACCAAATCCGTACAAAAATTTCCACCGGTTTGTAAAAATTTTTTAAATACTTAACAAATCCGATTTTTTATGTTATAATCAATACATTCTAATGTTTCAGAGGTATTTATACATGACGGATATTTTATTGGCGGTGTTGATCATTGTTGTGCTCGTTGCGATCGGACTGCTTGCAGTCGTGCTCAAAACGGTGAAAAACAGCAAAACATCCGATCCGGTTCCCATGATCGAATCCACCGTGCAGACACAGTTGGCGGCATTCCGCAGTGAACTGACCGAACGCGAAGCGGTCACCCGCCGTGAGACCGGTGCGGCTTTAACGGAAATGAGTGAAAAAATACAGGCAGTGACCGAAAAAAATTACGATTTCCAGATGCGCTTTCAGACACAATTGCACGAAGGACTGGGTATGATCCGCGAAAAGCAGGTGGAAACCTCTGCCCGTCAGACCGCCCTTATCACCGAAACGATCGAAAAACTGCAACTGTCCAACGAGAAAAAACTGGAAGAAATGCGCACCGTTGTGGATGAAAAACTCAGTGCGACACTGAGTGAACGGTTGGATTCTTCCTTCAAAACCGTTTCCGAACAGTTGAATAACGTCTATAAATCGTTGGGCGAGATGAAAGAACTGTCTGTGGGTGTCACCGACAACGTCACCGCTTTGAACCGAGTGCTTACCAATGTCAAAGCAAGAGGCACATGGGCGGAAGTGCAGTTGGAAGCGATTTTAGATCAGACCATTCCCGGAATGTACGTCAAAAACTATTCGCCGAACAACTCTGCCGAGCGTGTGGAATTTGCCGTTTGTCTGCCCGCAGGAGACGATAAGAAACAAACGGTGTATCTGCCTGTGGACTCCAAATTCCCCATGGAAGATTACGTTCGCCTGTGCGAAGCGGCGGATAAAGCCGATGCCGTTGCTTTGGCGGCGGCACGAAAGGCATTGGAAGACAGAGTGTTGCAGGAAGCAAAAACGGTCAAAAAATACATTCAGGTGCCGCAGACCACTCCTTACGCGGTGTTGTATCTGGCAACCGAAGGCTTGTATGCCGAAATTGCCGCATCCAAAACGGGACTTATGGAACGCATTCAGCATGAATTCGGTGTGATGATCGCAGGTCCGTCCACGGTGACGGCATTGCTTAACTCCTTTGCTATGGGGTTCCGTACGGTTGCTATCAACGAAAAGGCAAACGAGATCCGTCTGTTGCTTGCGGCTGTAAAGTCACAGTATGAAAACTTTGCCGTTCTTCTTGACAAAGCAAAGAAAAAAGTCGATGAAGCAGGCACAACGCTTGAATCTGCCCAAAAGAGAAATTCCATCATCGTCAAAAAACTCAAAGGCGTGGAAGAACTTGATGCAGGGCAGGCGGGGGAACTGTTGCAGTTGCCTGTCGGAGATGAATAATACATAAGCCACATAAAAAATATTCTTCAGAAAGGAAGAAGAAGATGAAATATAAGGACATTATTTCCACAATGACTCCCGAAGAAAAAGCCTCTCTTTGTTCCGGCAAGGATTTCTGGCATTTTCAGGCACTGCGCAAATTCGGAATTGAGGCCATCAACGTGACCGACGGCCCGCACGGTCTGCGCAAACAGAAAACCAAAAAAGAAAGCGGCACGGATATGTTGCAGGGCATCCCCGCAGTTTGCTTCCCGACCGCTTCCGCTACGTCCTGTTCGTGGGATCCGGAACTGATCGAACGCATGGGTGTTGCGCTGGGTGAAGAATGCAATGCCGAAGGTGTATCGGTTCTGCTCGGCCCGGGCAACAACATCAAGCGCAATCCGCTTTGCGGCAGAAACTTTGAGTATTTCTCGGAAGATCCTCTGCTTGCGGGCGAAATGGCCGCCGCATGGATCAAAGGCGTGCAATCACAGGGCGTGGGCGCATCGCTCAAGCACTTTGCCGCCAATAACCAGGAAGCCCGCCGTATGACCGTAGACAGCGTGGTGGACGAAAGAACACTGCGTGAAATTTATCTTGCAGGTTTTGAAACCGCCGTCAAAAAGGGCAAACCGTGGACGGTGATGAATGCTTACAACCGTCTCAACGGTACCTACTGTGCAGAAAACAAATGGCTTCTGACCGATGTACTTCGTGACAATTGGGGCTTCGGCGGGATCGTCATTACCGACTGGGGCGCAGAAAATGAGATTGTGGACGGTCTGAAAGCAGGCCAGAACATTGAAATGCCTTCTTCCGACGGTCTTGCCGCGGCAAAGATCGTGGATGCACTCATTGACGGCACGCTGGATGAAGCCACACTCGATGCCCGTGTGGATGAAATTCTCGACATTCTGTTCAAAGGTCAAAAAACCAAGGCCGCCGTACCTTATGACAAGACCGCACACCATGCCCTTGCACGCGAAGTGGCAACGGGCAGCATGGTATTGCTGAAAAACGAAGACGGCATTTTGCCCCTTCCCAAAAATAAGACCGTCGCCGTGATCGGTGAAATGGCAAAGTCCCCCCGTTATCAGGGCGCAGGCAGCAGCCTTATCAATCCCACACAGCTTGACAGCGTGTTTGATGAATTGCTCCGTCAGGACATCGGTTTCCTGTATGCACAGGGCTATGACAAGTCCACCGACAAGACCGACATGGCACTCATCCGTGAAGCCGTTGATACCGCAAAGCGTTGCGACAGCGTTCTGCTGTTCATCGGTCTTACCGATGAATTTGAGTCCGAAGGCTTTGACCGCAGTCACCTTGATCTGCCGCAGAGCCACATCAATTTGTTGACAGCCGTCAGCAAGGCCAATCCCAACGTGGTGGTCGTTCTTGCAGGCGGTGCCCCCATCCGTATGCAGTGGATCGACAGTTGCAAAGCGGTTCTGCATACATTCCTGCCCGGTCAGGCCGGTGCAGGTGCGGCTGTGGATCTGCTGTTCGGCAATGCCAACCCCAGCGGCAAACTCAGCGAAACGTATCTGCTGAAACTTGAAGACACGCCCTCTTACAACAACTTCCCCGGTTCTCCCGTTACGGTTGAATACAGAGAAGGTCTGTACGTCGGTTACCGCTATTTCGATAAAGTCGGCAAGGACGTTCTGTTCCCCTTCGGACACGGACTGAGTTACACTACCTTTGAATATTCAGGGTTGAAACTGTCTAAGAAGAACATCAAAGATACCGATACTCTCAAAGTTACCTTTAAGGTCAAAAATACGGGTGACAGAGCCGGCGCGGAAGTGGCACAGGTTTATGTGTCCGACACCGAAAGCACGGTCTACCGTCCTGTTAAGGAACTCAAAGGATTCAAAAAGATCTTCCTTGAACCCGGTGAAGAAAAGACCGTTACCGTTGAACTTGACAAACGCGCATTCGCATTCTGGAACACCGCCATCGGTGACTGGTATGTGGAAAGCGGCGCATTCGATATTCTTGTCGGTGCATCTTCCCGTGATATCCGTCTGCAGGCGGGCGTGAAGGTCACTTCTTCCGATCCCGATGCGGCTGTTCCGAACGACCGCGAAAATCTGCCTGCCCATTACAGCGGTGATATTCAGAACGTGCCCGATGCACAGTTTGAAGCCTTGCTCGGCAGACCGATCCCCAATCCCGTACGCGATGCGAACCTGCCGCTGGACATCAATTCCTCTTTGGAACTTGCGGAAAACACCGCCGCAGGCAAAGTCATCAACGGCGCACTGCGTTCTGTGATCAAGGCCATTGCGGGCGGTGCATCCAACGAAGGCATGATGCTTGCCATGGCGACGCAGATTCCCATCCGTTGCTTTGTATCCATGAGCATGGGTGTATTCAGCGAAGAAATGGCACAGGCATTGCTTGACATTCTCAACGGCAAGAGCGCACTGGTCGGTGTGGGCAAGATCGTTGCGGGGCTTACCAAAACCGTCGGCAAGATCGGCAAACTCATCAGTTCCATCTGATTATGCAATAAAACAGAACTCCGGAAAGCATTTTTGACGTGCTTTCCGGAGGTTTTTTATTGTGTTGAAAAATTCAGCGAAGCGATCCAATCCAACAGGCTGCTTGCCAGTTTCTTTTGCGTTTCATTGAGATTGCGAATCTTATTATTGTACAAACAACTTTCTTTTTCGTGTGCAGGTTCGGTCAATGCACCCAACAACAGATTGTCGGGTGTGGTTTGCAGAACCGTGCACAGTTTCATCAGAACATCCAAACTCATCACCGATGTTCCGCGCTCAATATTTGAAAGGTATTTGTCGCTCAGCCCTGCCATCTCGTTGACCTGCCACTGTTTGAGTCCCAGTTCTTTACGCCGTGCGGCGATGCGCGAACCGACTTTTTTGTAATCCAGATACATTGTGCGTTCCTCCGTCACAGCGAAAAGAGTTTTTCGCTTTTCTGTAATCAATGATAAACGAGAAATTCCCTGCGTAAAACATTGTAAAAAGTGAAATTCACTTGACAATGCGAAAAAATCGATTTATAATATGAATAATTCACCGTGTATTATACTTTCTCGCATATTCACCGCAATTGTATTTTTTTGCACAGCGGTTTGCTTTTGTGTAAATATGTGGAGAAAACAAAAATCGGTGTTTGCAATATATACAATATTATTTGGAGGGAATCTTAAGATGAATCAGAAACTGCAAAAATGGCTCAGCATTTTACTGGTTACGGTCATGTTGCTCACCTGTGCACCGCTTGCGGGTTTCGTCGGTTTGCCGATGAACGGTATTGACTTTGCACTGCCTGCTTTTGCCGAAGAAGTACCCACTTCGGGCACGTGGGGTGACAATCTGACGTGGAATCTGGATACGGATGGCGTGCTGACGATCTCCGGCTCGGGGGAAATGGAAGAAGTACCTCTTTTCGGTGATGGTAAGCCCGGATGGCTGTCGCTTGCGGAATCCGTTCGCAGCATCGTGATTGAAGACGGCATAACAAACATAGAGGCTGTCGCGTTTATCGGTTGTACAGCCGTGACACAAGTCACTGTTTGCGCAGACGTAGCCGAAATCGGCATGTTTGCATTCGCTAATTGTACCGCGCTTGAGAAAGTTATCTTTGAAGGTGAAAGTCAACTGAAAACGGTTTATGACGGCGCATTTTACCAGTGCTCCTCTCTTACGGATATTGACTTTCCTGCCGGGGTGACGTACTTCGGTGCATCTGTGTTGGAGGGTACGGCGTACTATGCAGACGAAGCCAACTGGACCGACGGTGTGCTTTATTGCGGATCCGTGCTTATGGGTGTTAAACCCGAGATTGCAGGTACGTTTACCGTCAGAGACGGCACGACAATGATTGTAGGCGGCGCATTTTCCGATTGTACTTCGCTTACGGGTGTTACCATTCCCGACAGCATTACAAGCATCGGTGCCAGCACATTTTCCGGTTGTACCGCACTGACCTCGGTGACCATTCCCGACAGCGTAACGAGCATCGGCAATTATGCGTTCGAAAATTGTACCTCGCTGACCTCGGTTACCGTTCCTGACAGCGTAACGAGCATCGGTAACAGCACATTTTCCGGTTGTACCGCACTGACCTCGGTGACCATTCCCGACAGCGTGACGGACATCGGCAATTATGCGTTCGAAAATTGTACCTCGCTGACCTCGGTGACCATTCCCGACAGCGTGACGGGCATCGGCAATTATGCGTTCGAAAATTGTACCTCGCTGACCTCGGTTACCGTTCCTGACAGCGTAACGAGCATCGGTGACAGAACATTTTCCGGTTGTACCGCACTGACCTCGGTGACCATTCCCGACAGCGTAACGAGCATCGGTGCTCGTGCGTTCTACGGTTGCTCGGCTCTTAACACGATTGCATTTCCCGACAGCGTAACAAGTGTCGGTGCGGATGCATTGGAGGGAACCGCTTATTATAATGATGCAGCCAACTGGACGGACGGTGTGCTTTACTGCGGTTCAAGCCTGCTGGCTGTTAACTCCGACTTTACGGGTGAAATCAACATCCGTGAAGGAACAAGAACAATTGCATCCGATGCATTCTATTATTGTAATGCATTGAATGAGATCGCAATTCCGGACAGTGTGGTGAGCATAGGCTCGCAGGCGTTCTATTGCTGCTACTATTTAACAAACATTACGTTCGGTGAAGGCAGTCAACTGACAGACATCGGTTCTTCTGCATTCTACAATTGCCAAGTTTTGGAGAGCATTGCGCTTCCCGATACGGTGACGAAGATCGGCAGCCGTGCATTCCAGAACTGCTACTCCCTTGCCGACATAAATATTCCCGCCAATCTTACGCAACTCCCGTCCTATGTGTTTCAAGGCACTGTGCTGACAAGCGTTACGATCCCTGCTTCCGTGACCGGTATTTCGACGAATGCATTTTACAATTGCCGCACACTCGAAAGCATTCACGTGGAAGAAGGCAATACGGTATATTCTTCCGCAGACGGTGTGCTGTATGACAAACAGCAGACGACCTTGGGTTTGTATCCCGTGGCAAAAAAGGACACGTCGTTCACGGTTCCCGACACGGTTACAACGGTTTTCACTTACGCTTTTGATAACAGCTATGTTGAAAACCTCACCGTCCCCGCATCCGTGACGCAACTGAATGAGAATACATTTTATTGCACGTCTCTCACAAGCATTACCGTTGATGCCGACAATGAAAACTACGCAACGCAGGACGGTGTGCTGTATAACAAGGACAAAACCGCATTGCTTTTGTATCCGCAGGGTAAGGATGCCGCCTCCTACGAAATTGCGGACACCGTGCGTGTGATCGCGGTCGGTGCGTTCAAAAACAATGATTATCTCACGGTCGTTACCATTCCCGCAAGTGTGACCGAAATTGCAGAAGATGCATTTTCTGACTGTGACAATCTGCAGGTCGTATCCTTTGCACAGGACAGCGTGCTTACGAGCATCGGTGAAGATGCATTTTACAGTTGCGATCGACTGTGGGCTCTGGCGGTGCCCGCAAGCGTAACGAGTATCGGTAACTGGGCGTTCAGCTCGACAAATCTGAATCCTGTCATTCTTGCCCGTGAATGTGAGATCGGTTCCAGCATCATGTCTTCCTATAAGACTATTTACGGCTATGCCGGATCCGATGCACAGGCCTATGTCGAAAACTCGCAAGGCTACCCGTCCTACTCCTTTGTCGCATGGCCGGGAGAGGGAGACATTCCGTTTGATGCCGCTGTCTTCGGTACCTGTTCGGACAACCTGACGTGGGTGTTGCACAATGACGGTGCTCTCAGCATCAACGGCACGGGTGCACTGAATATCGGTGAATATGACGTTCCTTCCTGGAATTCTCTCCGTTCACGGATCCGTTCCTTGGTCATAGGTGAAGGTGTTACGGCTCTCAACGGACATGCTTTCATGGGTTGTACAAATCTGACGGACGTTACGTTGTCAAGTACCGTTACAAGCATTGACGTCACTGCTTTCTGCGACTGTGAAAGCCTTATGCGCTTTACCGTTGATGAAAACAATGCGTCCTATACCGCTTATGACGGCGTGCTTTACAGCAAAGATATGAGCAAGCTGGTCTGCCATCCGCAGGGCAAGAAGGATGATTCCTTCGTATTTTTGCCGACGGTCACAACGATCGGTGAAAACGCCTTCTACGGCTGTGCTGTGCGTACCACTACTGTAAAGCAAACCGTTCAAGGCTACGGCACATTCTATATGTACTATCTGAATGTTCCCTATACCGTAACAAGTGTGGGAGCGAATGCGTTCGATTCGATCGTTACCCCCGGTGGTAATAATTATTTCTATTACATTGAATTTTATAATCCGAACTGTGAAATTTACGACAGTGCAGACACCATCAAGAGCTCTCAATATCTGGCGATCGGTGGTTATGAAGACTCCACGGCCCAAACATATGCCACGAAATACAATCGCACGTTCGCTTCTTTGGGTGCCATGCCCGAAGATCATACCCCGGCGGCACATCTCAAGGAAAATGAAGTTGCCGCAACCTGCGAAACGGAAGGCTCTTATGACCTTGTTGTATACTGTGCAGATGAAGGCTGTAACAAAGAACTGCACAGAGCAACCATCAAAGTGCCCGCCCTCGGCCATGTTTTCGGTGATTACGTACAGACCGTGGCTCCCGATTGTGAAAATCCCGGTAAGAAAGTTGCCTCCTGCAGACGTAACGGCTGTGATGCGACCGATGAAAAGGAAATTCCCGCCCTCGGCCATTCGTTCACAACCTATGAACCCTCTGCCGCAAAACCCGGCATGGAAGTTGCTTACTGTGACAACGGTTGCGGTGCTACGGATGAACGGGAAGTAGCCGGACATGAACATACTCCTTCGGCAGCGGTCAAAGAAAACGAAGTTGCCGCTACCTGTGAAGAAGACGGCTCTTACGATCTCGTCGTTTACTGTGACGTCTGCGGTGACGAACTCGAAAGAGAAACCGTAACGGAAGATGCTCTCGGTCACTCGTTCACCAAATACGAACAGACCGTCGCTCCCGATTGCGAAAACGCAGGACTTGAAATTGCTTACTGCGATCACGGCTGTCAGACAACAGACGAACGCGAAGTGACCGCCCTCGGTCACACACCGCGTGAAGCGGTCAAGGAAAACATCGTCGGAGCCGACTGTGTAAACGCAGGCTCTTACGATCTCGTTGTTTACTGTGACGTCTGCGGTGACGAACTCGAAAGAACTGCCGTCACCGGAGAAGCTCTCGGTCATACACCGTTGAACGCGGTCAAAGAAAACGAAGTTGCCGCTGATTGCGAAAAAGACGGTTCTTATGATCTCGTTGTTTACTGTGACGTCTGCGGTGTCGAACTCAGCAGAGAGACCGTGACGGTCAATGCACTCGGTCACTCGTTCACCAAATACGAACAGACCGTTGCCCCCGATTGTGAAAACGCAGGACTTGAAATTGCTTACTGCGATCACGGCTGTCAGGCAACAGACGAACGCGAAGTGACCGCCCTCGGTCATACACCGCTTGAAGCGGTCAAGGAAAACATTGTCGGAGCCGACTGTGTAACCGCAGGCTCTTATGACCTCGTTGTTTACTGTGATGTTTGCGGTGCTGAACTCGAAAGAACTCCCGTTACCGGCGAAGCCCTCGGTCATACACCGCTTGAAGCGGTCAAAGAAAACGAAGTTGCCGCTGATTGCGAAAAAGACGGTTCTTATGACCTCGTTGTTTACTGTGACGTCTGCGGTGCCGAACTCAGCAGAGAGACCGTGACGGTCGATGCACTCGGTCATTCGTTCACCAAATACGAACAGACCGTTGCCCCCGATTGCGCAAACGCGGGACTTGAAATTGCTTACTGCGATCACGGCTGTCAGGCAACAGACGAACGCGAAGTGCCCGCCCTCGGTCATTCGTTCACAAAATATGAAGAAGTACTTGCCCCCGATTGCGAAAACAGCGGTTTGGAAAAGGCTGTCTGTGATCGCGGATGCGGTGCTGAAAATGAACAGAGCGTGCCCGCCCTCGGTCACTCTTTCACCAACTACGTTTCCAACAATGATGCGACATGTGAAGAAGACGGAACAAAGACTGCTCTTTGTGATCGCGGTTGCGGTAAGAGAAAGACCGTAACGGATAAGGGTTCAAAACTGCCGCATATTGACGAAGACGGTGACGAAGTCTGTGACGTTTGCGGTAACAGCGTTTATATCAGCGTGGAAGAATGCGAATGCACCTGCCACCATACGGATGTATTCAATCGCTTTGTTTATAAGATCATCCAATTTATCCGCAGAATGTTTGGTATCAACAGTTCCTGCGATTGCGGAACCGTACACACCGAAGGCCTGACACCGTTCTGGAAACTCTCTGACATTCTTGCCGAAAAAGTGGACGAATAAAGCCGCATACATAAAATCAGACCGCCCCGGATGCCCGTCCGAGGCGGTCTTTACGTATATATCAGCGGTTTTGCGGTTTGCGAAACAATTTTACGGTATACATCCCGTATTTTACCGCTCACCCGTGTATTCCCACAGTTGCAAATACCCCTGCTCCATGATCAGCTCGTATTCGTTGCTGTTTATGAATTCTTCCATGCGGATGTTGTATTTGTTGCCGTCCTGCCGTTTGTCCACAACGTAATAATCGGTGGTCGTCAGTTCACTGTAATGGTTCGGAACAGTGTAAAGTTCTTTGCGGTCATACAGATGCGGCACAACGTAGTCCCTTGCCGTGATCGTTGCATCTGCGGGAATGCTGTCAAGCAATTCCTCGCTGAGAATGATGTCCTGCCTGTGCGCATTTGCACTTTTGAAGTAATAACCGAATTTTACAGCCGAGCTGCCCACACCGAACACCATACACAACAGCACCGATGCGGTAATACAGAAGCGGCGTGTTTCGTCTTTCATCTGTGAGAAAGCCAAAACGGATGCAAACACAATAAGCGTTGCGGGACCGTACGTATACTGATAAAAAACGTCGTATTGCGTAGCCAACGTGGGCATGAGGTTGATCACCAGCATCGGCAGTAATAACAGCAGATTACGGGCATTTTTGGCCAAAAACGGGGCAAACAGAATGGGAAGGAACATCCACAGTAAAAATTCCATTCGCTCGGCATTCATGATCATGGTCAAAAGATAGCCGATGTTGAGCACCACCGTTTTAATGATGCCGAACCATGAACTGTCGTTTTCCGGGTAGTAGGCACTGAAACGCGAGATCATCGGCTCTCCGTCGAAGTGTTCGATCATTTTTGTTGCAAAAACGAACCATGCCATGGCCGCCGCAATGAGGGCAAATCCCGTTCCCTTTTTCTTGCTGTAAAACAGCCAGAAAAGACCTAATGTGACGATGTATACGGCCACATCTTCTTTGACCGAAAGGGAAAGTAAAGTAAAAACGGCAATGCCGATGCGCTTGTTTTCGAGAAGCATCGCAATCAGCCAGAACAAAAACAGCGGTAAAAACTTATTTTCGTGGAAGTCATTACAGCAACCCAGTGCCGTGGACGGATAAAACAGCCATATCAATCCCACAGCCGTGCTTGCAAGGGAAGAAAGCCCCATGCGGCGGCAGATGCGGCGCAACGGGAACACGCAAAGGGCAACGGCCAATGCTTGCATCACAAGCAGATAAGAAGGATGACTCCAGAGCATATAGCCGGGCAAAAGCAGATAAAAAACGGGCGAAAAATGCACCGCAAAGTGGCTGACAAGCCCATCGCGTTCCACCGTGGTGTAAGGAATGCCCGTGGTGCGCATATATTCAAACATCTGCGTGAATATACCCAAATCAAAAGTAGCACCGCCGAAATTGGTGTATCGCACCACTGTTGCAAGTCCCACAACGGCGGTAAAGCCGACACAGCCGACCGTCAGCAGAACAACACTTGCCTGATCGGAGAGTTGTACTTTGCTCAGTGACAGTTTGTCCTGCGCGCACAGGTATTTCGCCGCAATAAAAACGACAACACCGATTGCGATGCAGAAATACAGATTGCGTGTTTCTTCCGCAGACAGAATGCAGGCATACAGAGCCGTCAGGACGAGCATCGTCCAATGCCCGATCTTCTGCGTTTTCAGTGCCGCGGTCAGGGCCGTCAGCAAAACGAAAACGACACCGAAGACCGTAACGTACAGCGGAAGATACACACTGTCCGTAAACTGTTTTGTGCCGAAATCATTTCCAAACAAGTGGGAAATGATACTTGCCGACAGGAACGCATCAAAAGCAAGCACAATGAAAAATGCAGGGGACAGTGCGAAGGCGGCGAGTGTTTGCAATCCTTTTTCGCTCAAAGCGGAAAGGCGGCCGAACCGCCGTTTTGCGGGCTGTTCGACCGTATTTTGTGTCTTATTTTTTTGAGAAAAACGTCCGAAAAGATTCATTGGAATGCCTCACAGAATCAGTTTTCTTGGTTTTGCAGATCGGTTTTTACCGTTGCAAGATAGCGAATGATGGTACTGCGCTTGATAATGCCGATAAAAACACCTCTGTCGTCCACGACGGGCACAAAATTCTGCGTAATGGCCTTGTTCAGTACCGCATCAATGGATACATTTCCCGTTACACAGGGGTTATAGTCGGGACGGATGATGTTTTTCAGAGGCAGTTTTTCAAGTTCGGCACGTTTGGGATTGTCATCGTCATACAGTGCCCACAGAAAATCGCCCAACGTAACGGATCCGAAATAGCGTCCTTTTTCATCGATCACGGGGATTTCGGCATACCCGTGGTATTTCATTTTTTCAAGCCCCTGACGCAAAGTGAAATCCGATTCCAGATATTCCACTTCCGCTTTCGGGGTTAAAAATCGCATAATATTCAAATTCAATCACCTGATAAAATATACAGATTCTTCCTGCAATTATGCTGAAAGTCCGAAATAAACTGCGGCATTGCTGAAGGAGATGGCTTTCACCATCGCTTCGAGTGTTTCCATATCGGCGGGATACTGACCGCTTTCCACCAGATCGCCCAAAAATTCGCAGACGATGCGGCGGAAATATTCATGACGCGGATAGGAAAGGAACGAACGTGAATCCGTGACCATGCCGATGAATTTGCCGATCACACCGAGATTGCCGAGGGCTTTGATCTGTTCGCGCATACCGTCGATGTTATCGTTGAACCACCATGCCGTACCGAACTGGATCTTCGATCCGACTTCATCGGATTGGAAGTTGCCCAGCATCGTGCCGAGGACGTAATTGTCCTTGGGATTGAGTGTAAACAGAACCGTGCGAGGCAGGCTTCCTTCGCTTTCAAGAGAATCCAACAGACGGGACAGCGGTTCTGCAATGCTGTAATCGTGAATGGAGTCAAAGCCTGTATCGGGGCCGAGTGTGTTGAATTTTACGGTATTGTTGTTGCGCATGGGGCCGATGTGGATCTCACAGCCCCAACCGCGTCTTGCATATTCTTTTGCAAGGAAACGGAACAGTTCGGTGCGGTAAGCGTCCGCCTGCTGTCTTGTCAGCGTTTCGCCGTTCAGTGCCGCGGCAAAAATGCCTTCCAGTGTTTCTTCGTCTGCACGTTCATACGGCACCCAAGTGAAAGCATGGTCGGTGGCACGGCATCCGCATTCAGCAAACACGGCAATGCGATCCAATAAAACTTCTTTGAGTTTTGCGTATGTTTTGATTTCTGTTTGGGCGGTTTTTTCAAGTGAAGCCAACCACGGCAGAAAAGCAGGACTTTCAATGCCCAAAGCCTTATCGGGACGGAATGCAGGCAAGACCTTGCAGGAGAACGATGCATCCTGCGCGATCAGTTTGTGGTATTCCAACGTGTCTGCAGGATCGTCCGTGGTGCACACGCAGGCCACGTTGCTCTTTTCAATGAGTTCTCTGGGGGTGAATCCGCCTGCGGCGATCTGCGCATTGCAGTTTTCCCATATTGCGTCACAGGTTTTTTCACTTAAAGTTTCGGTGATGCCGAAATAGCGTTGCAGTTCAAGATGCGTCCAGTGGTAAAGAGGATTGCCGGGCATCTGCGGCAATGCCGAGGCATAAGCTCTGAATTTTTCGTAAGCTGATGCATCGCCCGTAATATAGCGTTCACTGATGCCGCAACCGCGCATACCGCGCCATTTATAATGGTCTGCACCCAGCCAAAGTTCGGTGATGTTTGCCGGGGCTTTGTTTTCATAGATCTCCTTGGGCTGCAAGTGGCAGTGCCAGTCAAAGATCGGTTCGTTCTTGCAAGCGGCAAACAATGCTTTGGCCGTGGGAGTGGAAAGCAGAAAGTCTTCATTCATAAAAGGTTTCATGCGTTAAGCCTCCTGTTCCGCGTTTTTGTGCGGCAGTTTAATAACACCTGCCTGTACGGTGATGATCTCAATGGCACCGGTCGGACAGGCCGCGGCACATTCGCCGCAGGCACCGCATTTGTCATAATCAACGTGTGCAAGGTTGTTTTCAACCGTAATGGCATCGTTGGGACATACTTTTTTGCACTTTTGGCAACCGATACAACCTGCCGCGCAGGCTTTTCTTGTCTGTGCGCCTTTGGCTGTGTTTTTGCAAAGCACGGCGGCTGTCACTCTTTCAAGGGGCACCATCTCAATGATGTGTTTCGGGCAGGCCGCTACGCAAACTTTACAGCCGCGGCAAACAGCAGGGTTGATTCTTGCCACGCCGTCACAGATGTGAATGGCACCGTAGGGGCAGGCGCGTTCGCAGTCGCCAAGGCCGAGGCAGCCGTATACACATTCTTTTTCGCCGCCGAATAATTGGGTGGCCATACGGCAACTGTATACGCCGTCGTAATGCATTTTCTGTTTTGCATTGGCGCAATTGCCCTGACACATGACTACAGCGGCGGTAGGGATCACGTTGCCCGCTTCCAGACCGAGTAACTGTGCGATCTGTTTGGATACTTCGTTTCCGCCCGGATTGCAAAGTGCGGTGTCTTTGGTTTTTCCTTCACTGAGCGCGGCGGCATAGCCCGCGCAACCCGAAAAACCGCAACTGCCGCAGTTGGCACCGGGTAAGATTTCATTGATGGCTTCTGCCGTTTCATCGGTTTCAACCGCCATGATCTTGGAGGCAACCGCAAGTGCGACACCGCCGATCAGACCGATCACGCCGACAATGGCAACGGGTAATAAAATAGCAGTCATACGATTCTCCTTTCCCGACTCAGACCGTCGTCAGCAGACCGAAGCCTTCCACGATGCCGCCGAAGCCGAGGAAACTGACGGAAACTATGGAAGCCGCGATCAGAGTGATGGGAAGTCCTTGCAGGAATTTCGGGATGTCAGCCGCTTCCAGACGCGAACGCACACCTGCAAACAGCACCATGGCGAGCATGAAGCCGAGACCTGCCGCAAGGGAGTTGACCATTGCGTGTGCAAAACCGTAGTTGACGGCATAACTTTCCGCGAACGTTGCCACGTTGTCCACGTTGAGAACCACAACGCCGAGAACGGCACAGTTGGTGGTGATCAGCGGCAGATAAATGCCCAGTGCTTTGTAAAGCGACGGAATGTATTTGCGCAGAACGATCTCAACCAGCTGTACGAGTGCGGCAATGACGAGAATAAAAACGATGGTCTGCAGATAAGCAAGATCGTTCTTTTCGAGTAATGTGTTGATCGGATAGCAAACGGCGGTAGCAAGGCACATAACGAAGATTACGGCCACGCTCATGCCGACAGCTGTGTTGATCTTTTTGGAAACGCCTAAAAACGGGCAGATGCCGAGGAATTTGGAAAGAACGAAATTCTGCGTCAGAATGCCCATGATGAGCAGAGCAATAAATACTTTCATCGTGTAGCCTCCTGTTCGGTTCTTCTTGTGCAATTTGCGGCCATCGGGCAGTGCTCACAGCCGTGCAGTTCTGCTTTGGGGAGTCCTTTTCCCTGGGCGATCTTGTTTGTGATCGCCATGAGAATGCCGAAAACGAAGAAGCCGCCTGCAGGTAAAATGAAAATGGTAACGGGAGAAAGACCGATCGAGGTGATCTTTTCGCTGAAATCAAAGCCTGTAAATCCGCCGATGTTCACAAGATCCTGAATGCCTGCAAGGAAGGTGCCGGCACCCAGCACTTCACGCACCGTGCCCATGCAGAACAGTGCGGCGGTGAAGCCAAGCCCCATGCCCAGACCGTCACAGGCGGACAGCAGAACGGGATTCTTGCTTGCGAATGCTTCGGCTCTGCCGAGAATGATGCAGTTGACGACGATCAGCGGCAGGAAGATGCCGAGCGATTCGTCCAACGCGGGCAAAAATGCCTTCACGATCATCTGAACGACCGTTACGAAAGATGCAATGATAACGATGTATGCGGGAATGCGCACTTTGGAAGGGATCACTTTGCGCAGTGCGGAAATGGCAATATTGGAGCAGATCAGGACGATCGTTGCGGAAAGTCCCATGCCGATGGCATTGACAACGCTCGTGGTGACTGCAAGAGTCGGGCAGGTGCCCAATACCAATCGCATGGTTGGATTCTCACGCAAAAACCCTTTGGTTATTTCCTTGACGCAGGATTTTTTCTCAGCCATTTGCATTCGCCTCCTTTACGGAATCATACAGGCTCAAAGCCTTGTTGACGGCCGCTGTGACCGCCTTTGTTGTAATGGTTGCACTGGTAATTGCCTGTACGGTGTTTTCATCCGCAACGGCACCTTTGGTGTATTCTGCCATACCGCTGATGCCTGTGAACTGTTGCAGGAAACTGTCGTTTTTGGCTTTCATGCCCAGACCGGGTGTTTCGTTGATCTCAAGGATCGAAATACCCGTGATCTGACCGTTTGTGTCCACACCTGTCATCAGTTTGATCGCACCGCCGTAACCGTTGGCGGAGGTTGTAAAAATATAACCGATCACATTGCCGTCTGCATCCACTGCGGTCACGTAAGCGTTCCCCTCAATGTCTGCATTCTCATAGGATTGTGCGGGCAACAGTTCGTTCTGTGCTTCGATCACTTTTTGTTCCGCCAGCTGCGCGATACGGTCGCTTGTCAGCATATTGACACCGCCGAGCAATGCCGAAGACACGATGCAGATAATCAGCAAAGAGAGAACAGGAACGAAAATATCCTTTTTCATGCCGCATTGCCCTCCTTTTTGCTTTTCTTTGTCTTTTCAACGCCGAACGGCCGCGGTTTTGTCAGCATTTCAATCAACGGGCAGGCAATATTCATCAGAAGGATCGCATAGGAAACACCTTCTGCCATACTGCCGAACAAACGGATGACCGAGCAGATCACACCGCAACCGATGCCGAAAATGACCTTGCCTTTTACGGTAATGGGGCTTGTGGTGTAATCGGTTGCCATAAAGATCGCACCCAACAGCAGGCCGCCGCCGAGCAGTTCGTAAGCAACAAACGGCAGATTGCCTTTGCCTGCAATCAGCATGAACACGCTGACCGTACCGATAAACGAAACGGGAATGGCGGGGGATATCACACCGCGCATCAAAAGATAAAAACCGCCCAACAGGATCAGCAATCCGCTGACTTCACCGATACAGCCGCCTTTGACGCCGATGAACATACTGAACAGATCGGGCAGATAGCCGTCACCGGACAGTTGCGTCAACTGTGCGCCGATATCGCCTGCGCGGTCAAACAGACTTGCATCCGAAAGCACACCCAAAGGTGTTGCACTCGTGACCGCATCCACAGCCGCTTTCGGAACGGTGAAAGCGGTCATGGCAGAGGGGAAGGAGACCAGCAGAACGATTCTGCCCACGATGGCAGGGTTTGCAAAGTTCTGTCCCAGACCGCCGAAAAACTGCTTGGTGACTACGATGGCAAAGAAAGAACCGATCAGACATAAAAACACGGTCATGACGGTGGCTTTCCACGTTTTGCCGTCAAATTTTGCAACGTCGAGTACGGGAATGTTGTATGCAAGCAGAAGTCCCGTTACCACTGCACTCAGATCACCGAGTGTGTTGGAACGCTTCATGATTTTGCGGCTGAGATATTCAAAAAGAACAGAGAAAAATACGCAAAGGCCGATCACCAACAAGGCTTTGCCGCCGAAAATGAAACAGCCTGCCAGACCTGCGGGGATCAATGCGATCACAACATCAAGCATGATGCGTTGTGTTGAATCTTTCGATTTTACGTGGGGGGATGCACTGACGGTTAAAATTTTGTTTTCATCAGGCATTGGTTGTCACTCCTTTCAAAAGCAACGTGTTATCATTATTTGGTTTGAGCCTCTTTAACGATCTCTTTGGCAAGACGCATATACTGTACCAAAGGTTTTGCCGACGGGCAGGCGTAAGAACAGCTGCCGCATTCCATGCAAACGCCGATTCCGTACTTTTCGAGCATTTCGGCATCTTTGAGATGTACGTAGTTTTCGATCTGTGTGGGGATCAGCCCCATCGGGCAGGCGGCATGACAACGGCCGCAACGGATGCAATCGCGTTCGGGTTTGCAGAACGATTCCGAGAACGCAAGCACGGCGTTGTTGCTTTTGAGCAGTGGAACATCCGTGTCGATCAGAGCCGTACCCATCATCGGGCCGCCTGCAATGATCTTGACGGGATCTTTTGTGAAACCGCCGCAGGCATCAATGATCTGATGCACGGAAGTGCCGACGGGAACGCGGATGTTTTTCGGTTCTTTTATGCAGTCGCCGCTGACGGTCACGGTACGGGAAGTCAAGGGTTTTCCCGTTGTCAGATAGCGGTTGACGAAAGCAACGCTGCCCACGTTCATAACAACACAACCCGCATCCGCAGGCAGTTTTCCTGCAGGAACCACCCTGCCTGTAGCAGACAGCACCATCATTTTTTCGGCACCCTGCGGATATTTGGATTTGAGTGTCATCAGACGCACTTTATTGCCTTCGTGCAGGTCTTTATCCGCGATGGATTTGAGCACTTCAATGGCTTTTGGCTTATTGTCCTCCACGCAAATGACAACCTGTTTGAACTGCAGAAGATCTGCAAGCAGATACACGCCGCCCAAAATATTTTCCGCATTTTCCATGCATTCGCGGTAGTCCACGGTGATGTAAGGCTCACATTCCGCGGCATTGACGACCAACGTATCCACGTTTTTGTCGGCAGGGAAATTCAGTTTGACATGGGTGGGGAAACCGGCACCGCCGAGGCCTACCAGACCGGAAGCGCGCACTGCCTGCAACAGTTCTTCGCGGTTGGTTACTTTGGGAGGTGCAATGCCTTCAAACAGGCGGTCTTCACCGTCGTTTTCAATGGTGACGGCAGGAGCCATTCTGCCGTTTGCAAGACGAACATCCGCAACGCTGACAACTTTGCCCGATACGGATGCGTGAATGGGGGCACTGACGTATTTGTCCGTGTCACCGATCACTTGGCCGATGCTTACCGTGTCACCGACTTTGACCGTCGGCATACAGGGTGCACCGATGTGTTGCTGCATGGGGAGGACCACACGCTCCGGGGGAGCAATGCGCACGGATTCCATTTCGGCCGTCAGTTTGTTGTGTGCGGGCATAACGCCGCCGCGCACACGGCCGACTGCTTTCAGAATGGCGTCTGCGCTTAAAGATTTCATAGAATCATCAACCTCTTTCTGTTCCTGTATATAAAAATAATCGTGATGTGTCTGTTTGTGTTATCGGATCGTGTCTTCCGGATCACCCAAAGTGTATGTGTCGGCAGTCAGGGTGATTTTGTTCTGCAGACCGTCGCTGACGAGAACACGGCCGTCTTTGCAGATGAATACGGCTTCTGCTCTGTAATTTTCAAGTATATTCAAAGATTGTTCGCTCAGACCGTGTATGAGAAGAACCGTGGACAAAGCATCGCTTACAAGTCCGTCCTGCGAAACAACGCTGACGCTGAGCAGGTCGTTTTCGATCGGCATTCCCGTGTTGATATCGAGAATATGATGATAGGTCTTACCGTTTTGCGTAAAGGTTTTTTCATATATGCCCGAAGTGGACACGACCAGTGTATCGTCGCTTTCTTTGACTTGCAGTGCAAGGGTTGCGCAGTAATCGTCGGGCACTCCTTTCGGATCGCGAATACCGACCGTCCAGTGGTCTGCATCGGGATGATTGCCGTATAAAAGGATCGTGCCGCCGACCGACAAAACGGCAGGGGCAAGTTCACCGCGCATTTCCTCGAGTGCGCGCATACAGGCGATCCCTTTGCCGAATGCGCCGAGGTCAATTTTTTGTCCCTCATTTTTCGCAACGGTCATTTTTTCACGGTCCAGCAACAGCCCTTCCATGTCTACGGTCTGTAACGCGGCTTGTAACGCATTCGCATCGGGCAGTTGCGGTGTTTGTGTGTCAAATGCCCACAGTTCACTGACCGCGCCGACGGTAATATCCAACACCTTGCCGGTCATATTGCACACCGAAAGACAGTTTGCAAGCAGGTCAAGTGTGTCCTTGCTGACGGCAGTTCCCGTTTTGGATTGGTTGATTTTATAAACATCGGAGGATTCAAGGTTTGCAGAAAGCAGTGCATCCGTTGCACGGATCGAATCTAAGACGTTTTGTGCGGTCTGTGTTGCGTTTTCAGAGTTGTAAATGCGCAGATTGATCACAGAGCCCATGGCAAAGTCAATTTTTTCATAAAACGGTGTTTGCCGCGCGCAAGCGCACAGGGAAAAGAGCAATAACAGAGCCGTGCAGGCGGCTGTGATTTTTCTGAACATAGTAAAAACCTCTTTTTTGATTGCTTTGGTTGCTGTTTTTCATTCGCAGGAAAGCATTTTTTCACACAGGGAATCGTAGATCTCTTTTTTGAACCAACCGGTCTTTTGTGTACTCATGGTCTTTGCGGATAAAATGCTGAATCCGATGCGACCGACCTGTCCTTTTTGCATGATCGCATTGGTGTGCAGGCGCACTTCCTGCAGATCGCTGTAGAGAAAACGTCCCGTTTTTTTGTTTAAGATTCCGCTTGAACAGCAAAACAGATCTTCTTCCATGCTCACTGTCCGTGTTTTTTGGGAAAGAATACCCGCAAAAATACCGAAAACAAACACGGCGGCACACAGGATGATGCCGTAAAGCGGAAGATATACGATCATTACGGCACTGACGGCTGTGCAAAGGAGCGTCAGCAATACGGCGGGGATGAGAGCCGCTTTGGAGGAGACAATGGGAGTCTTTTTTGTAGTGTATGCGGGCAAAAGGGCGGCAATGAGTTCCTCTGCACGCGCTTTGCTAACCAGCAGGCACAGCCGCGGAGATTCTCTTTTTTCATTGCCCAGTCCCACCACGGCCAGTTCTACACTGCACAGACCGAACAGGCGGGCCAGCAGACTTTGTTTGAGAAATACCGATTTGACTCTGGTCTTTTCAAACGTGTAACTCTGTGTGCGCAGGGCACCGTGGGAAATGAATATATGTTTGCCATCCGTTTCCAGACGGAAATTTGCAAGATTGAGCGTTCCGAGCACCACCGAACCGCAATACAGCAACACCATGACACCCAAGACGGGAAGTGCATCTTGCAAGGACATGGATTGCGCACCGAAGAACATCGGAAAAATGACCATGATACCCGTCAGAATTTCAAGAAAAGGAATACTCAGCAGTTGGTGCCTGAGTGCATCTGCAGTTGAAAATGCGGCCAAAACGGTTTTGGGGGCATTTTCCTCTTGTTCACAATTCTGATCGCGTTTGGAAAGCAAAGTTTCTTTGAGTGCGAGGGCATCCCGTTTTTTCAAAATGAATATGAAATCGGTTTTACTGGCGGTCACGGCGGAGTTGATGTCGATTTTTACCTTTGCCGTGCCGACCAGTTTTTCAAAAATGTTCTGTTCTACATTGACCGTGGTGATGCTGCCTACGGGAAGTTTGGATTCTTTGCGGATGATCGTGCGACGTTCGGAGTACAGCAGTTCACCTTCCACGCGGAAAAACGTGCGGCTCCAACGCAGGATGCTGACACCGATCACGGCAAGCAGGATCAATACCGCACCTGCCGCAGAAAGCAGAACGGAAAAATGACCGCTTAAGAGTTGTGCAAGAACCGTTTTCCAGTATTCAATGTGCAACAGGTCTGCCATATTCTGTGTGCCGGCTGTCAGCGCATTGCCGAACAGCAGAAGGATCAGCAGCAGATAAGAGCCGATGCGTTCCGCAATATAGGTCGGATGGTTGCGGGTTGGTTTGTCAAACATGATCTTCACCTTGGCTCTTGCGCAGTTTGCGTGTTACGGTACGGTTGAGTGTTTGGCAGATGTCTTCTGCTTTTTCGAGTTCCAGAAAACGCATGGTCGCTGTACCGCCTGCCGTGGTAACGGTCACTTTTGCAAGACCGAAGCGGCTGTCAAGGGGGCCGCGGACAATGTCGATCTGATGAATGCGGTCAATCGGAACCATCGTTCGACGGATGTAGAATATGCCTTCCTGAATTTCAATGCGGTCTTCAGCCAGTTTGTAGCGGTAGCGGCGAAAACGCACGATCGGTGCGAAAACGGCCCACGCAAGAGCAAGTGCGCACAGGCAAAGAGTGATTCCCGTACACAGGGGTTTTGTGAGCACCGCGCCGTCGAACATCGCCAACCACAGGATTGCGCAAGGCACAGCCGCAAACAGCAATGCCTGTATGGCCGCCGTGATAAACAAAACCGGTTTTGCTTTTTCGGAAAGGGATCTGTATTCCATGGTTTAATCTTTGTTTCCTTTCAGGAAATTGACGATCATTTCTTTGTTGACCGTGTGCATAAAAAAGGTTGCCGTGCCGAATAAACGCTTGACGGGATTCGGATCCCAATCTTCGGGCGGTGCGGCTTGAATGCCGATTTCACTTAACAGCGGTAACAAAGCGATCATTCGCCGTTTGAAATCGTTGTAGTCTTTGTTTTCTTTTTTTGTCCAGCCCGTTTCACTTACTGCGGCAAATCGCGGCCATGTCACATAGCAAAGGCGGCTGAAATCGCGCACGTGTTCCGTCCAGATCGGTGTCTCCACACCGACAATGTTTTGGTATGCGGCGGGAAACAGATCCTGTGCAAACGGATCGGCACTGTATGTTTTTTTGACGGGCGTCATGTCATAAGGATAATCGGTGTAATAATGGTAATAATCCGAATAGATCACTTTACCGCCTTTGTTCGCAAAGGGTGTGCATTGCTTTTTGCGATCCATCCAGTTCTGAATGATGAGATCCTGCGGTAAAACATCGCTTGCGAGGGTTTCATTCCAGCAAATGACCTTACGTCCTTTTTTACCGAGATGTTCTGCCATGCGACAGGTCATGTAGCCTTGCAGTTGTTCTTCGTCGGTAAAATGAAGTTCTTTCATTTTCTTTTGGCAGTGTACGCAGGTCTGCCAGTGCTTTTTCGGGGCTTCGTCACCGCCGATGTGAATGTATTCGTCGGGGAACACGTCACACACTTCATCCAGCAGAGCATACAGAAAATCGTATACCTCATCTTTTCCGCCGCACAGAATGTCGGGAAAAACACCGCCGCAGGTCTTGATCTTTACCGCTTCACCCGTACAGGACAGTTCGGGCTTTGCGTGCAGAACGGCACTTGTGTGTCCGGGCAGATCGAATTCGGGAATGACGGTGATGAAGCGGTCATGGCAGTATTGCACGATCTCACGCATTTGCGCTTTGGTGTAATAGCCGCCGTAGGGATTGCTGTCGTGTACGTCACCGAAATCCGAGGACGGACGAACGGATGACTGTTCGATCAGTTCGGGGAAGGTCTCGCTTTCAAAGCGGAATCCCTGGTCATCGCTCAAGTGCCAGTGAAACACGTTGAATTTGAACACAGCGGCCGCATCAATGAGCGTTTTGATCTCATCTATGCTCTGCATATGCCGTACGCTGTCGAGCATGAAGCCGCGGTGGGCGAATGCGGGTGCATCCTGTATGACCATGCAGGGGATTTTGTCACCGTACACCGCGTTTAGCTGCCGCAAGGTCTGTTTTGCATAAAAGAAGCCTTTTTCATCGGCGGCTGTGATCACAGAACCGCTTTCGGTCAGTTGTACGGTATATTCGCCGTCTGCGAGGGAAGTGTCAACTTCTTTTCTGATGTTGCGCACATCTGCAAATACGGCCGCATCGGTCACAATGCAGCGGTTCGGTTTCGGAACGATACACGGACAAGTCATAATAATACCTCCGTCAGGGCAGACCTTTACAGCATAATTCATCTTATTATAACACTTTATTTTTATTTAGTAAATACTTTATAAGAAAAAGATGTAACATTATTTTATTTTCTGTAAAACCCGAATTTTTCCGTTGCATCTTTTTCGGTTTTGCATATAGTGTCTTTGGGGACGCAAATACGCGGTGGATGACGGCGGTGCGGTCTTCCGTCCCCGAACAGCCGCCGTCCCGTGTTCACCGCTGAAAACACCCCGTCGGATCAAAGGCCCTCTCCGACGGGGTGCAGATTTATTATGTTTTATTAGCATAAAACATAATTTGCACCTGACGGTGAATGATATATCCGCTGTTGCGGATATGATATATCTTCGATATGATGAATGATATATTTGCCAAAGCAAATATGAAGGGTCGCTTACGCTCCGATTATAGAATAGTTACATATAGAGCGAAGCGCAACAGCGACAGCATCCGACATATTTGTGCAACAAATATAACACACGCAACGCGTATATCACCACACCGCAGGTGTGATATCATGCGCACCCAAAGGTGCGTATATCATTATTATGTTTTATGCCAATAAAACATAATTTCCTGTCCCAGGTTGCCTTTGCGGATAAAATGTGCTATAATATAATTTGCTTTTTTTAGGAGCTACTTTTTTAGGAGCGTGAAACCATGGCACAGCCGCTTGCGGAACGAATCCGTCCGAAGAATCTCGACGAAGTGGTCGGACAAAAACATCTGATCGGTGAAAATGCACCTTTGAGCAATATCATTCGGTCGGGACATCTGCCCAATATGATCTTTTATGGGCCTTCAGGTACGGGAAAAACCACCATTGCGCGTATTCTTGCCGCCGCCACCAACCGCCGCCTGCATATTCTCAACGGTACCAATGCCTCCATCGCGGATGTGCGCGCGGTCATCGGGGAAGTGAATACCCTTGCCGCCCCCAACGGCGTGCTTCTGTATCTGGATGAAATTCAGTATTTTAACAAAAAACAGCAACAGGCTTTGCTTGAATACATAGAAAACGGCACTGTGACGCTCATTGCCGCCACAACGGAAAATCCGTATTTTTACATTTACGGTGCGGTGCTCAGCCGTTGCACCGTATTTGAATTCAAATACGTGGAGCCGGAAGACATCGTACCTGCTCTCAGCCGTGCATTTAGCGTCATGGCGGAGGATTTCAAAGAGGAATTTGACATTGAAGACGGGGTTTTGCAGCACATTGCCCGCGGTTGCGGCGGGGACGTGAGAAAAGGCGTGAATTCGGTCGAACTGTGCGTGCTGTCGAGCAATATTCCCGTGGACGGTGCCAAACGTAAGATCTTGCTGGAAACGGCAAAGGCCGTCACCCAGAAAACCGCACTGCGCTACGACCGTGAAGGGGACGAGCATTACGATCTGTTGTCTGCGTTTCAGAAATCCATGCGCGGTTCCGATCCGGATGCCGCGTTGCACTATCTTGCCCGTATTCTGGAAGCGGGCGACCTGCCCTCTGCCTGCAGAAGGCTGATGGTGTGTGCGGCGGAAGACGTGGGACTTGCGTATCCGATGATCATTCCCATTGTCAAAGGGGCGGTGGATATGGCATTGCAGGTGGGGATGCCCGAAGCACGTATCCCGCTTGCCGATGCGGCGGTACTGGTGGCAACAAGTCCGAAATCCAATTCCGCATATCTCGGCTATGATGCCGCACTGTCCGATATCCGTGCAGGAAAAACGGGCCCCGTGCCGCGTAACCTGCAAAACAAACACTTTGACGGCGAAGATGCGGCAGTCAAAGGTCAGTTTTATGAATATCCGCATTCGTATCCCAATCACTGGTGCCGTCAGCAATACCTGCCCGACGTGCTGAAAAACGCCGTCTATTACAGATACGGCGAAAACCGTACCGAACAGGCAGCAAAGGATTATTGGGAAAAGATCAAAAAACAGAACAAGTAATAGCATTCAAATGCAGAAAACAGGTATTTATTTAAGCAATGTTTGCGCTTAAACAATACCTGTTTTGTTTTGCTTGCGATATGTGTATTATTCTATCGTTTCCAACCCGACGACAACACGCAGAATGATTCTTGCATCTGCCGTTGTGATCTCTCCGCTTTTGTCAACGTCCGCAATGTTTATTTGTTTGTCAATAAAACTGTCAAGATTGACGCTCTTTCGGAGAGTCAGACGTGCATCGGCGACCGTTATTTCACCGTCAAAATTGACATCTCCGCTCGCGATGGAAGAAATGTCAAAATTTGTATATATGACGGTATCTTCCAAAGATGCTTTGTTGAGATGTTTTCTGAGAGAATCAACAACGGAAGGCGTATCATCTTCATAATAAACAGCGGAAAGATTCGGACACATAAGAAAGTTGCAACCGCCGATATACCGACCGTCTTGCATGGATGCCGGTACTATTATACCGCGGATATTCTTGCTGGATATGAAAACCTCGCTGCCGATTCTTTTGACGGTGTCCGGAATTGAATAGATTGAATAGGGGCTTGCACTCGGATATTGCAATATTTCGGTTTTGAATTTATCAAACAAGGCCCCGACAGCATCGTTGGAAAAACAGGCATTTTCCGGATCGACGGTCAATCTTGTCATATTTTTGCATTCTGCAAATGCATAAGCGTAGATGCTGTTTACATTTTTCGGTATGAAAACTTCTTCAAGATTGCTAAAGGTGAATGCCCCCCAGCCGATGCGTTCCAGGGAGGAAGGGAGGCTAATGTGTTTTATGTATTCATGTTCATGAAAAGCACGGTTGGTGATGATCGAAACACCCTCCGGAACGGTATAGGAGGATTGTTGGTTGCCTCGCGGATATACAATAAGGAGCGATTTGTTTTTATCAAACAGAACGCCGCTTGCATCGTTTGAATAGAAAGGATTGTTTTCATTTACAATGATTCTTTCCAATTGCGGACAGGTGCATAAATTGAAAGTGTTGAAATTGATTCCATCCGGTTGATCCGTATCTATTGTGACGTTTTGTCCGATTGTCAAGGTCTTCAGATTTTTACAATTGTAAAAAGCGGAACCGTGAACGGTTGATACACTGTCGGGAATTATAAAATCGGATAATTCGCAGGCAATCGGAACGCGAAACAGTGTCGTCATGGATTTATCGAACAGAATGCCGTTGTTGTCTGAACGGAAAAAAGCATTCTGACTGTTTACGGTAATGCGTTCCAGGTAATTCAGAGTCGTGAAAAGTTCCGGGATTTTTGTGACGGTTGCAGGAATTGAAATCTCCTTTACATAAGAAGGAATCCAATCTGTTGTCAACTCGGTCATACCGTTGTTGATGATGACTGATTTTATTTCGTTTGCATAGTGTGAATCCAACCAGGAAGTTTTTTCTATTTTGCCGATGCCGCTGATCGTGAGAATGCCGTCGGAATCCAACGTCCAGGACATCTTCTCACCGCAACTTCCGGAATCCGTAATTTGTGCAGCAGAGGAAAACACCGCCAACATACAGATCAGATACAAAATTGCCAAAATAAATGCAACTTTCTTTTTCATACGCATCACCGTTTTTTTTTATAAATTATACATGAGAAATAATGATAAGTCAATAGATTAACAAATCAAAAGATTGACAGGTCAAAACAGCAAACCGCCGGAGACACGCAGATCTCCGGCGGAAATTTTTTATTGTTTGCGGTTGTTGCCTGTTACCACAGGTCGTAGGGGTCTGCAAGGAACACGTCAGCGGCGGTCTTGGTGCCGTTGATGATGGCCTGCGTGTTTTCGGAGAACGTATAACCGGAGGCGGCATACAGTTCGGTCTCAATGTGGTTCATGA
Organism: Clostridia bacterium; assembly: GCA_017396895.1. Taxonomy (GTDB): domain Bacteria; phylum Bacillota; class Clostridia; order Oscillospirales; family Acutalibacteraceae; genus RUG806. Next base: position 9,986 of record JAFQKN010000014.1, on the reverse strand, counting down.
TCTCATTGAGTTTTGTTGTCTGTTCGGCGGTTGCATCCTTGTAGAGTGCGTTGAATACGGCAATGGTCTCGCATTCAAACATGGTGGAAAGACCTCTGTCATACAGGGCGACCACACTGTCATACGCATCGGCAAGATTGCCGTTGAGCATACAGATGATGATGTGTTCACGTTCGCTTTCATACAGATCGTTTTCATAAGCGACACCTTTTTCAACGTATGCCTTTGCTTTCGCAAGATCACCGTCAATGCGGGCAAGTTTTGCAAGCAGGCTGAGTGCAACGTCGTCGTATGCGTTGATGGCAATCATATCTTCGGCAAGTTTCTTGGCTTCGTCAAAGTTGCCGTCGGAAATGAAATAGTCGATCAGGTTGTAGCCGTAAACAAAGATCAGTTCGGGAATCTGTTCGCGTACTTTTTCAAGATATTCGATCTGTCTGTCTGCACTGCCCTCTTCGGAGGAGAAGAAGTACATTTCGCAAACGTAACGGTAATAATAGTTGAATGCCTTGTGGTATTTGTTGGATTCTTCCGTGAGCAGAGAATCAAACTGTGCATTCAGTTCGTCTCTTGCCGGCACCGTGCCGTAATAGGAAGAATAGTAAGCCTGCTGGAATACACCCGTTGCGGTTTCCATGGCATCGCGGCAAAGCAGAACCGTTTCGCAGAGGGTTTTGAATTCGCCTGCGGAGAGATCGTCAACGTTCAGTGTTTCCGCATGGGTGAATGCGGTCTGCATATCACCTGCGTTGAACGCGGCGGTGATGATGCCCTCGCGTACGGAAACGGGAATCACAATGCCGTCTTCGGTCAGCAATGCAATAAGCTTTTCGTATTCAGCAATGGCAAGGTTGAGATTCTTGTCGTTTTCCGCTTTCAGCGCGGCGGCAAGGGGAGCATAATAGGCTTTGTAGAAATCGGCAACGGAAGCATCGATACCGCTTTTGCTGACAACGGCGGCAATGTCAACATCGTTATAATCGTTTTCTTCGAGTGCTTTTTTTGCGTTGCTGATGAAGGATGCGACCTTATCTTCGCTGAACGCACCGTCCAGAGTCGTCAACAGCGCGGCAAACTCGGCCGTGATTGCGTTCTCGGCGGTGAATGCGAGGGCATCGGGATGTTCGTTCACAAAGACATAAGCGGCATGCAGGTCTTTGGTCTCTTTTGTGAGGACAGCAATTTTTTCAAGCACGTAAGAAGCGGCAACACCGATGGCTTCAAAATCTTCGTTGAGAGAGGTGTAATAATTCAGCGCATCTTCCTTTTTGCCGTTGTTTTCACAGATCATGGCTCGGCCGAGATTGGTGAGCATTGCCTGTGCTTCTGCCTGCAGGCAATCGGGGAGAATAAGCGAAGAAACACGTTCGGAAAGGTCGATGGAGACGGTTGTGGCATCGGTTATGCCGTCTACTGCTGCGGCAACAGCCTTGTACTGATTTTCGTCAAGTGTTTCAAAAACATTTTCGGCGGCAAGGAAAGCTGCGTATTCTTCCGTTTTCGGTTCATAGTCTTGCGCACCGAGATTTTCATCCGCATAAGCAAGTGCGGCGGCATAGCCGTTGGCATAAGCGGTGGCGATCGTTACGTATTCCATGATGCTGTCAGCGGCACAGCCGTATCCTGCAAAACTGTCGGCGGCGGCAGTCAGTGCGGTCACGGCGGAAGAATAACTGCCGCTGTTGATCTTTGCAAAACCGTTTGCTACGTTGTCAAACAGGGTGTTTAATTCATCGTGTACGTATGCGGGCGCATTCAATGCATTGATTTGGGTTTCAAAATCCGTGGGGGCCGTTGCGGAATCGCCCACAAGTTCTTTTGCCGTGATGCAGATGGTGTCGGAAAGACCTGCAAGAATATCGGCAACGCCGTTGAAAGTTGCAAACTCGGAAACCACGGGAGAAGCCAACTGTTCATCCGTAAGATTGGTGTTTGCATATTCAAGTGCGGCGGCATAGCCTTCGGCCTGTGCGAGGCAGATGACGTAATGCTCTGTCAGTACCTGACTGAACGTGCTGTAGGCGGCAAGACCGTCAATGGCTGCTTTGTAGTTCGTTGCGGCAGCTTGTTTGTCTTCAGCGGCAACGGCAGCGGCAACCGATTGCAGAATGTCGGCAATGTCGTCACGGAGGGTTTCATTATCGGTGTAAGCGGCGGCCAATGCGGTCATGTCGGCATCGGTGCCGTTGGTTTCGATCTTTTCCACGCAATCGTCGGCAAGCGTTTCGAACACACCTGCGATCTTCAGGAATGCTTTGAATTCTGCGGTCTGCGGAGATGCAATCTGATCTTGCGTGAGATTGGTGTGCATATAGGTCATGGCGGTGGCATAATCAGCCTTATCGACCGTGCTGACCGTAATCAATTCATGCACTTTCTGCATTTCGTCTTCATACAGAGAAGCCATTTTGTCGGAGACGTTATCGCCTTTCAAATAGCCAAGTGCTTCTTCGTAGTAAGAGATCTTTGTGTCTGCATTTTCTACGCTTTCGGCACATTTCATGCTGTAAATATAACTGTCGAAATCCGTATATGCGGAAGCATAGAAAGCGATGGCGGCAGTAACGAGCATCAGCACAAGAATGAAAAGCAGGGAAGAAAGCGTACTGAACACGGCTTTCAGACGCTTTTTGCCGTCTTTTTTGTTGCCGTTTTTCTTCTTTTCAGGCTCATCGGTTTCTTCGGGTTCCTCATCGTCCTCGTCGTCCTCTTCCACGATCTCATCCAGTTCCTGAATCACGGGATGTTCTTCCGCTTCGGCGGCGGCTTTGTCGTATTCACTCTGGAAGGTTTCGGCCAGTTCCTGCATTTCGTCCTGCAGGGCGTCCTGTTTGTTTTCACTCATAGAATTACCTCCGAACATTTGCGGCATAAAAAATCCTTTTGAAAGCCGCTTGATAAATAAATATTATATCATGCGTCTTTTCAAAAGGCAATTGTTATTTATTCATTTAATAAAATTTTTCGGGTTCGTTTTGCTTTGAACAGGATCGCACAGACGATCAACGTCAGGATCAGTTCGGGCAAAAGGTATGTGCCGTTGTAGAGAAGTGAATAAATATACGGTCCTTCGTCACCTGCCCACTGTTTCCAGATGACAACACCCGTGATGTAGTGACAGGTGAAACGCAGTATAATACCAAACATTATACCGCAATATAGTCCGATATTCTTAAATCTTGCTGAATCTCTTTTTATATTTTTAAATAAACACGCAAAGCCCAGCCCCGTAAACGGAACTATATAGTCAAACAAAAGGCAGACGATGAATGTAAATGCGGTGGTGCAGTATACAAAAACATTGCCCGACACAAAAGCACTTGCGAGTTGGAACAGGGAATACACGAAGGTGGTCACAAAGCCTGCTTTCGGCCCGTTGCGAAAACCTGCAAGCATGACGGGGAGCATACTGACAAAGGTGACTTCACCACCCATGGGCATCTGCCAGATCTTGATGAAACTGAATACGATGGACATGGAAAGCAAGACCGCACACTCGGCGGTCACGCGGAGATTCTTTTTGTTTTTCATTTGTTTTCCTTTCTGCCTTTATGAGCGACGGCTGTTTTTTTTGCAGCGGAATGCGGCTCACTTATTAAAAAGACCGCACCGGAAAACCCGTGCGGCATAAGGTCTTCCTACGCCGGCATTATCCGAACAGGTTAAAAGGGTTTGAAGTTTTTGCCTTCATCTCAGCCGTTTGCACAGCACCCCTGCCATATTTTGTTTGGAATTTAAGAAGAAAAATGATTTTTTACAATTACAAGCGTTCCGTCCGTTACGCCTACGGATGCATCCTGTCCCGTCAGTTCGTTGCTGACGCCTAAAGTGACATCATTGGTAAGCGTTGCATTTTGCAATTCATACAAAAGCCCACGTATCGTCACACCGTGCACTTCTTTGTCGGCGGCAAACACGGAAACCGTGCCGCGTTCGTCCGCGTCGAAGTGTATCGCCCCGTTTGTGACAGCGGTGACGGTGTAATTGCAATCACACAAAAATGCACATTTTCCTTTTTTTGAAAGAGCGATCAGCAATGCAATATTGCCGAGGGTGTGGTCGAGGCGGTTGCCGGTGCCGCCGTAAATGTAAAACGCATCGCAGCCCTTTTCTTCGGCATCCGTGACCGCCGCTTCAAGGTCTGTCAAATCTTTTTGCACGGGCAGAATCACGGCATTTTCAGGAACATATCCCAAAGAATCAAAGTCTCCGATGATAAAATCGGGGGTGATCCCCAACGTATTGCAATAAGCAAGACCGCCGTCTGCCGCCCATACAAGGCAGTCGGCAGGCAGATTCACTTGTTTGATGTTCGGTTCTCCTGCTCCGAAAATAACAGCGGTTTTTTTCATTTTTCCAAAATAAAGTCTGTCAGTTGCGCAGGGCTTGCAAACAATTTGTCCGCACCTGCGTTCAGTAATTCTTCTTCAGTGCCGAAGCCGTATGTCACACCTGCGGCAAACACGCCCGCCTGTTTTGCGGCTTGCATATCGTTGTTGCGGTCCCCGATCATCAGGGCTTGGTCTGCGGTCGCGTTGCAACTTTGCAGACTGCGGCGGATGAACGTGACCTTATCGCTTTGGTGGTCGGTAAACGTGATCCCGTACACGCAGGTAAAGTAATCCTGCAGGTCAAACAGCGGCAGGATCTTTTCAATGAACTGTAACGGTTTTCCCGTGGCGATGGCCAATTGAATGCCGTTTTCTTTCAGCGTTTTCAGCATGGGAACAACGCCGTCATACAGTTCTGTTTCCGCATAGCCTTTGACGCTGAACCGTTCTCTGTAATAGGTTACAAAGAGTTCCGCGTGTGCATCGTCGAGATGCAAAAACTCTTTTGCACCCACAAACAGAGGCGGGCCGATGAACGGGCGCAGTTGTTCGTCCGTCATATCCGGCAAGTTCAATTTTTGCAAGGCATGGCGGATGCAGTTGAATATACCGCGGGAATTATCAATTAACGTGCCGTCCACGTCAAAGACGGCGGTGGTAAAATTCATTTTGTTTTATGCCTCCAGAATCGGACGGATCGCAGAAAGAATTCGTTGTGTGATTTCTTCGATCGAACCGTCCGCATCAATTTCAAAAACGGTCTCACGGTCTTTCAGCAGGGTGAACACATCCGCAAAGCGTTTTGCAATGCGCGTCAGGCTGTCGGTGTTTTCAAAAATTTCGACCGCCGATGCATCGCGTCCTGCATGGATGCGGGCAAGACATTTTTCGATCGGCATGGTCAGAAACACGCAGGCATCGGGTTTTTGCACTTCGGGGCAGTTGAAATGGCTGTCGAAGATCCAATTGAGATCCGTGTCCGTTCCCTGATAGGCAAAGGTGGAGTAATAATAGCGGTCGCACAGCACGATGTCACCGTCGGACAGGTGCTTCATGATGCCGTCGTCGGGATCGGTGTTGTGGTTGATGCGGTCTGCAAGAAACAGGCTTGCGGCCGCCCACGGCGTGCTTCTTTCTTTGCCGCCGAGGAAGGCGCGCAGGAGTTTTCCCGTGGCATTGCCCGTCGGTTCGGCGGTGGTGTGCACGGTATATCCTTTTTCTCGCAACGCCTGTGCCACGCACTGCAATTGTGTGGTCTTGCCTGTGCCGTCCAGACCTTCAAAAACGATGAATTTTCCTTGCATGATATGCTCCTTTACATCCGTTTATGCAACTGTCTTGTCAGTTCTGCCAGTTCTTCCAAGGTCAGACTTTCCGCGCGCACAGTGGGGGAAAGACCTGCGTCTTCCAAAGCCTGTGCCGCGGTCTGTTTGGAGATGGAAAGACCGTTGGAAAGCCCGTTCTGTGCAGTCTTTCTGCGCATGGAAAAGGCCGCGCGCACCACTTTGAAGAAAAATTCTTCACTCGGTACGTCTACGGGCGGTGTTTTGCGTAAATCAAGACGCAGAACGGCACTGTCCACATTCGGGGACGGCAGGAATGCCGTTCTCGGCACGTCAAAAAGCCGCTGTGCGGTGGCATAGTAATTGACGGCCACCGTAATGGCACCCGAATCTCTGCTGCCTACGGGTGCACACAGGCGGTCTGCCGCTTCCTTTTGCACCATAACGGTGATCGCTTCAATGGGTAAGCGGTTTTCGAGCAGATACATAATAACGGGGGAGGTGATATAATACGGCAGATTGGCACAAACGTACGTTTTTCTGCCTTCTAAATTGTTTGCGATCACCGCGTGCAGATCGGTCTTTAAGACGTCTTGGTTGATGATCTCCACGTTGCGGCAATCCTGTAAGGTCTGCGCCAACACGGGCAACAAACGGGTGTCCAGTTCGATTCCGGCCACCTTTGCCGCCCGTAAGGACAGTTCTTTTGTCAAAACGCCCACACCCGTCCCGATCTCAATAACGGCGCTTTCACTGTCGGCACCGCAGGCGTCTGCCATGCGCGGGCAGACGGTCGGATCGATGAGAAAGTTCTGCCCCATGGCTTTGGAAAACGTAAATCCGTGCCGTCCGAGCAGGTTTTTTAAGGTATTGATATCGGAAAGATCGAGCATTTTGTCACCTTTTATCCAACAATGTATTTTTTGAATTCTTCGTAGGCTTCATCCCACACCTTTGTGTTTTCGGGCTGATAGCAAAGCAGTTTTTCGCCGTCGGCAATGATCTTTCTTGCTTCTTCGATGGATGCGATCTCACCGCAGGAAAGAAGCTGTACGGCAATATTGCCCAGCACCGTCGCTTCGATGGGGCCTGCATATACGGTGGTGTTGCAACTGTCGGCCGTCATGCGGCAGAGCAGTTTGTCTTTGGTGCCGCCGCCGACGATGTTGATGTGCGGATACTGTTTGCCCGTGCAGTCCTCTATGCCGCGGAAAATGTGGCGGTATTTGAGAGCCAGGCTTTCATAGATGCAACGCACCACTTCGCCCACCGTCTGCGGAACGTACTGTCCTGTTCTGCGGCAGAAATCACGGATGCGTTCGGGCATATTGCCCATGGGGGCAAAATCGTCTGCGTCGGGATCGATGAAGCACTTGAACGGCTCGCACTGCAGAGCCATTTCTTCGAGTTGTGCGTAGGAATATTCCTGTCCTTCGCGCATCCACTGTCTGCGGCTTTCCTGAATGAGCCACAATCCGCAGATATTTTTGAGGAACGCGGTCGAATAATCGTAGCCGCCCTCGTTGGTCACATTGAGTTTTCTTGCTTTTTCGTTGAGAATGGGGGTTTCCAGTTCCGTGCCGAACAGACTCCACGTACCGCAACTGATGAAAGCAAAATCTTTTTCACTGCTCGGTACGGCCGTAACGGCACTTTGCGTGTCGTGACCGCACACGGCAATGACATCCACGGCGGGAACGCCCAATTCTTCGCACAGGTCGGCAGAAAGTTGACCGACCACCGTGCCGGGTTTTACAAGCGGACACACAAGGTCTTTCGGAAAACGCATTTTTTCAAAGATCTCCTCGCTCCATTCGTGTGCGTTGAGATCCACAAGTTGGCTGGTGGTGGCAATGGAATATTCAGCCGCCATTTTGCCCGTCAGAAGGTAGTTGAACAGGTCGGGCATAAACAGCAGTTTGTCGGCTCTTTCCAGCAGTTCGGGGCGTTTTTCACGCAAAGACAATAACTGGAACAGGGTGTTGAAATAAATGAACTGAATGCCGGTGATATCGTAAATTTTATCTCTGTCCATTTTTTGGCAGGCAAGTTCGATCATGCCGTCGGTGCGTTTGTCGCGGTAATGGACGGGGTTTTCGAGCAGATAGCCGTTTTTGTCGATCAGGCCGAAGTCAACGCCCCACGTGTCCACACCGATGCAGTCAAATCCACCCGCTTGCTTTGCTTTGAGGATGCCCTGTTTGACCTCATGGAACAGACGCAGGACGTCCCAGAACACCGTACCGTTGACGGTGACGGGATCGTTTGTGAAACGGTGGACTTCTTCGAGTTCGATTTTTTTGCCGTCAAATTTGCCTAAAATGGCTCTGCCGCTGGAGGCACCGAAGTCAAAGGCAAGGACTCTTTTCATGACAATTCCTCCGTCTGTTTATTTGATAACGCCTTTTTTGAGAATGATGTTGGCATACAGTGCGCTTTCGCCCGTGGCAATGACGGCATAGGCACTGCGCGTGCGCTCATAAAAAGCAAAGCGTTCGATCTCGCTGAACTTGTAATCGCCGTATTTTGCGGCAATGTCCTTGTAAACGGCCCAGATCTCGGGTGTGGGATCATCCTTGGTGGTCGCCATGAGCATGGCGGGACTTTCCACGTAGGTGTCAAGAGGCATCAGCTGCAGAATGGCATCGAGCAGTTCCGGCACGTTGTGACCGTCGCAACGCACAAGACGCTGTGCATTGGATGCGGCAGGGAAGTTGCCGTCACCGATGACGATCTCGTCACCGTGTCCCATTTCGCACAAAATTTTGAGAAGTTCGGGAGATATGATTTTCGGAATACCGTTGAGCATAATGTTTACCGCCTTTGTTTGTTATTTTTTTGCATTGTCCCTTTCAGTGTACCTTTTTTTTGAAAAGATGTCAAGATAATCATACACAGAACCCGTCGGACAGGCAAACAAAAACCGTACCGGAGGTGAAACACTTCCGATACGGTTTCTTTTTTGTTATCCACTTCTAAACTACAGTTCTGTAAATTGGAATTCGATAGATCATTTGCTCATAGCATCAGCGGTATTGTTTTAATCAGCAAAAGAAGGATTGTATAATAGCGATATCTAAAGACAACGCCGAGTTTTTAATTACCTTGTTCATCATTCTCCGCATCCGAAAGCATTGCAATTTCCCGCAGTTTTTCTTCAAGCAATTTCTTATCCGGCAGTTGCAGTGTATAATCAGCAACCATTGCCGGTGAAAGACTGCTGCTTAAAGCATATTCTACAACTGTGTCATCCTTAGATGTACAGAGAATCAAGCCGACACTTGGATTTTCGTTCGGTTTTTTCACATCACGATTCAGTGCTTCAAGATAAAAATTCAACTGTCCGAGGTGTTCCGGTTTAAATTTCCCGACTTTGATCTCAATAGCTACAAGACACGACAATGCACGATTATAGAAAAGCAGATCAATAAAAAAATCTGTATTTCCCACCTGAACGCGATATTCTTCGCCTACAAAGGTGAAATCCTTACCGAACTCTAAAATAAACTGTTTGAGATTGGAAATAATAGATTTTCTCAAATCCTTTTCCTTATAATCTGCGGGAACTTCTAAAAATTCAAGAACATAAGAATCTTTCAAAGTACCGACGGCCGGATGCTGAACAATTAAATCTTGATGTTTTGCAGCAGAAATCATTGTTCTTTCGTAAAGCATACTGTCTATCTGTCTTTCAAGTTCACGTTTGCCGTAACCGTTTGCAATACAAAGCCGCATATAAAACTCTTTGGCTTCATCGGTTTTGCATCCGGACATGATCAACAAATTATTTGACCATGTAATTTCTCTCACCAGTGGTGAGAGTTTTTCATTCTGACTGTAAGTTTCATAAAACTGCTTCATTCGCCATATGTTTTGCGAAGAAAAACCGCCGGCTTTCGGATATGTTCGTTTCAAATAATCTGCAAAATCCTAAACAACACGCTTGCCCCAACCATCATTTGCTGCCTTTTCACTGATATATTTACCGATCTGCCAATACATATCAATAAGTTCTGCATTAACAGCTTTAACAGCGCGCATTTTTGACTGTTCTATAATTGCAATTATATTTTCAAAATCGTTATTGTAACTTATAATAGCAGACATTTCGTCACCTACCGCGTTAAATTATGATTTAGCAGAACTGATTGTGCAAATGAGGGGGGGAAAATCAATCATGGGGACGGCTTCTGTGATTGACCATACAAAAATAAAAAAAGGTCAATCACATGAACTGTCCCCTGATTGATGATGTACACAAAGCCCAAAGATACAAAACGCAAAATGATTATAATTGAAAAAGAGAAGTTTTTTCATTTGTTTTCACTCTGCAAATCAGGGGACAGTTCATGCGATTGCCGTTTGTGTATCT
>JAFQKN010000149.1 GCA_017396895.1 Clostridia bacterium | reverse complement strand
CAAATAAGCATAAAAGAGTACATCGACCCGTTCACGGGTAACCCGAATAAGTAAGCAAAAATAAACAGCCGCACGGGAGCGGCTGCTTGAAATAGTAATGCGGTGCTAAACTTCAGAACCCCTTTTAGGGGTAAAGCCAGTAACGCCCCTTATAGGGGCAGAGCAAACCACCGGTTCAACCGGTGGTTTTGATTTGGCAAGTTGCGCCGATTTAGATATCAAAATATAATTGATTGCTTCGAAATCTGCTATTTAATAATCAATATATGCTTGTTTAGTCGATAAAAATCGGTTGACAAAACCTTTGAATACGCACCACATTTCTTAAAAATCAACTTGTCACCAACCTTTAGTTCTGGTAATTCATATTCACCGAACACATCTAATTCGTCCGCAGTTGGTCCACTTATCAAATATTTTTCACTTGCCGGATTACTATTGTCCAAAGCATAAATTTCATATTTTCTCTTTTTTATAACTGCATCCAAAAGGCCATTATAGATTCCGACATTCAAAAAAGCTATTCCTGAATTTTCATCAATTGCCACTACAGTTGCAACAAGATCCATGCAAGGATCAACAAGTCCTCTGCCTGGTTCGACAATGATGGAATACTCACCTAAATCTTTAACAAACTGATATATTTCATCACAATTCTCAGTGTTTAACCCTCCGCCTATATCAATGATGTTTCCGTTGCGCTTGCATTTTCTTAGAATTTCAACAACATTGGCAATCATTTCTTTCTTATCTTCAATGGTACTTATATCCGAACTAATATGGAACGATATACCTGAAAATTTTCCGTTAGATACGCCTTTCAACAAATCAGAAAAATTGTTTTGAGATATCCCTATTTTCTTAGAGTGAACTGTAACATCGTCTTTTAATCTAATTAAATAGTTATATCGAATGCCCATGCTTTCCAAAAACAAGAGCGACTCTTTGTCGCTTACGACAAAAAAACGAACACCATGTTGCACTGCAAGACTCAAATCTTCTTTATCTGAAAAAGGTGAGTAGAACAGAATCTTTTCAGGGCGAACTCCTATTGACTTTAAATCTTGCAAATTAGATTTGGTTTCAACTTCATAACAACAATGATACTCGTTAAGAAGTGAAAGTAGTCGTTTTTCATCATTGCTTTTTACAGGATAATATACATTAAAATACTTAGTGTATTGGGCTAAAGTATCCTTTAATGTACTCGAACGCAAAACATATGCCGGCGTGTTATCAACTATGTCTTGAAACGGCTTATCTTTTGCTTTATCTAATCTTTGAAAGATACGCTTAACAACGATTAGTTCTTCATGGTAACAATCACGCACAACCGCCACGTTATCTAATGGAATATTCATATCTTGTATATCGCTGGCAGTATACCAGCAAGCCGCAAGCGTTTGTTTATCTCTGTTAAGGAATAACGAAAAACTATAGCAAGCCTCAAAGGGAAGTTCGGATGTTTCTAAAACACGATGTTCTAATCTTTTAAGTATCACTTCTGCTTCTTCATCTGTTTTTGAATCGATCCATTCAATAATGCTATTATGTATACTGAATCTTTTGCAAATTTTACAAGCTTGATTGGACGCTGAACCCTCACTTTCTTTTTTTAAAATCCAGTCAGAAATAATTTTAACCGCTCCTATATATTCTAAGCACTTACCCCACTTGTTTTGTAATTGGCTGTCTCTATTTATTATGTCACTTATTCGCCCAAATTTTGAAAGCATCTCATCAATCTCGCGGTTACGTTCTAAAGTTCCATTTAACCACTCGATTAAAGAATCTATAGAAAAAATTTCATCTAACTCTGAATCATATTTAAAACAAGAATCATATTTGAAAAACTCTCCTAATGCATCCTCTTGCAATAAAGCGCAACCGCATTCCAACTTTTCAAAGTTTGCTTTCGGCATGTTGTTTAGACTTGATATCAACTCTATAATGGAACGATTGTACAGATATTTCTTTTTTATCCATTTATCTAATTCTCTATTTGCTAGTTCATTCCTTTTTACATAGTCACTTACCGAGGATTTGAGAACTTCAAAATCATCTTCGCACTCTTTTGGTGTGTAATAAATATATTTTGAACCATTCGAAATATTTCTTGCTATTGCTATTTTTGCTATTGGTAAAAAATCATAATTTTTTAAGTTATTGGTAAGTAACCGCAGTTCACATCCACTTTCCAATTTCATCTCTTGTGAATTTAATATATAATCGGAAATGTTACGCGTTTTACAATTCGAAACAGATTTTTTTAATAACTCCAACAAACACATTCTGGGCAATAAACTGGTCATTAGTTTTAATAACTCGTCTATCTTACTCCCTATGTTATCATCATTATCAATGGTTACTGATTGCAAACGAGACAACTTACCGTAAGTTTCATAGTCTAGCCAGTCAGAGGGCCAATCCTTTCCTTCAGGCCATTTTAGTCCATCGATCAAAACTGGAATAATGTCTATTTTATCGTTTTTGTTTCTTTCTAAAGCTATATCTATTTCGTCTTTATACCAATTCTTTTCTGTGCGTTTTAATAAACTGTCTTTACCTATTATCAACACAAAAAATTCGGCTTCATTTATGCGGTTTTCCAAATATTTAGGGAAATACCCTCTTTCCTTTTTTGTAGTATCTAAAAATACAGATATCCCTTTTGCTTTTAAAGCGAAATAAACGAGATGGGCATATTCACTTTTGTTGCGTCTGTATGAAATAAATACGTCATCCATATATCTTCCCTCCGTAAAGTTATAATTTATTAACTATATTAGATACGATTCAAAAGCATTCTATGGCTAAATATCTATAAATCACATCTAAAAAACACAAAAAAACCCAGAAACCGTTTAGTTTCTGGGTTTTCTGCCCCGATATCTAAATCGGTGCACATTGTTGGTTGCGGGGAGAGGACTTGAACCTCTGGCCTCCGGGTTATGAGCCCGACGAGCTACCAACTGCTCCACCCCGCGATGTATTCACTTTTTAAGTGCTTTGTTATTATACACGATGAATACGAAAATTGCAAGTGTTTTTTGAAAAAAATTAAAATTATTTTTGAAACGGTCGAATAATGATTACTTACACAATCATTATATCAATTAAACAGACAATTATTCAGTATTAAAATGGTGTGAGATCGTATGAGGATCACACCGTTTTATGCAAGGTCTGCATAAATGTGCCGTCATCATTGAGAAGGTCAAGACTGTCCAGACCGAGGAGGTTTACCACGTTCTGCCAACGCGCAACCATGTCTTTGCCTTCTTCGTCGATGTAGTTGACGGGCAAGAACCCGGCCTTGATATAGGTGTGAAGTGCGGGCAGACGCGCATCGCCCGTGAGCAGAAAAATGCGCTCTTTGCCCATGTCGATGAGTTTTTGTACGGAGTAATCCGCCATGAATTTTCCCAGTCCCAACCCTCTGTATGCAGAACGGCAGGCAACCATGTGGATATAACCCATGCCCGTGCTCCACATATTCGGAACAACGGTGAAAGTGGCGATCTTCTTGCCGTCTTTTTCGATGAAATAGGTGTCACGGTACGGATCCGGGCCGTCGATATCCACCAATTCGCAACGGAATTTTTCAATGCCCGCATCGGGGGCGATCAGACCGTCACGGCAGATGGAAAGCCAATCTTCGATGTCGCTTTCGGATCTGAATTTTGTAAGCGTAAAACCGTCGGGAACGGGAAGGTTCTTTGCGGTGGGATTGAAAAAATACATTTTCAAACAACTCATAGTAAGCCTCTCAAAATATCTTTTTTAGCAACAGCAGGATCAACGAGAATGCACCGACGATTCCCGCAAGGATAACGGATAGCAACAGCAGGCTTGTCAGCATGAAGCCGAAACGCACAATGATGCCCGTGAAAGCCTGCAACCATGCGGTGTTGATGAAATACAGAGCGATATCAATCAGCCCCACGCCTCCTGCAAGAAACAGGAATCCGTTCCACCCGCCTTTGATGTCGGCGGTGCTCAGATCCATATGGATGGCTATGGTTACGGAGGGAATGAGGAATACCCATAAATGCCAGTCTTTCAGATTGGCGGGATCAAAGATCAGTTTGAATATGCCGAATGCACTTTGCAGCAATTGCACAACGGAATCAAGTGTCAGTGCTCCGTCTGCGGCAGTGGCAAGCAACACCCATGCGTTGCGGAATGTTGCGGGCAGAAGAAGTCGCATGAACAAAAGCAGAACCCCCGAACCTGCAAGCACGGGCGCAATGCCGATGAAGAAATTGCCGATGCGGTGCCACAGGTTTTTCGGGTTGTAGGAATGTTGCACGAATCCCAATGTGCCCGAACGCTTGTCGATGCCGAACAGTTTGATCTTTTTGATCTTATGTCCGAAAATAAGGCACATGGCGGCGTGGGAGAGTTCATGCACGGGGGTGCCGATGATCCCCGAATAGTTGACGATGGCGGGACCGTATTTACCGCAGGCGCGTACAAACAACTGCTTGCAGGCATGGATGAAAAATCCTGCCGCCACGATACTTCCGACGGTGGTCAGAAGTTGTGTCAGGTAGATGAGAATAAACTGTTTCATTGCTGTGTGTTCTGCGGCGGTTGCTGTGCGGCTTGCTGTGCGGCCTGATAATCGTAATAGGCCTGTTGCTGTGCGTATGCCTGCTGTGCGGCGTGTGCCTGCTGTTGTGCAAGTGTCTGATCGGCGGCAGCAGCACCTGCATCCAGTCTCTTTCTTGTGGGCGTTCCGCCGGGATAACGGAATTTTGCCTTGCGTTCAGCGGCGCGGATGGCTTCGTCCTTGAGGGTGAAATAATATGCGGCGAGAGCCACTTTGTAGTAGGGGATGATGCGGAAGATCAGCAGAACCCAACCGATGATGGGAATGCAACCCAGGATGAACCACGGCAGGAACGACAGTTCAAAAGCAAACACTTCGCCCATGCGTTCTTTTGTCAGGAAACGGCTTTTGTTCAGTGCTTCCTGCACCGTGCAATCCGTTTCATCCGCCAGAATGAGTTCTGCAAACAGAAAGCGCAGGCGCAGAATGATGCCGGGCACGATGAGTAAGAGCGTACCGATCGCGATGTAAATGTATTTGATGACGTACAAAAGCAGGCCGTTGGTGTATTTTTTTGAATTTTTAAAGCCGTCGAAAATGTCCTCCAAATGACCTTTTCCGAGTCTTGCAATGTCAAGAAAAACCTTGTTTTTGCCCATAAGAAAGCCGCTTGCCGCCAAGGGGGACAGGATGCCTGCAAGGGCTGTCAGAAATCCCGGCACGGCCGCGGCAAAAATACCCGTTTCGCTGTTTTGTGCGGAAAGTTCTTTTGCTCTCTTTTTTATGTTCTCTCTTGTCATGTTTTTTATCCTCCGTTAATTGAGATAGCAGGCGAACAGGGAACCGTTGACGGTCAGGATGTTCTGTTTGCCGTAAAGGTAAAGTCCCGATGCGGTGCGCTTTGCACTGCCGTGAATGTCGCTCGGTTCATGCAGAGCAACGCGCAGATCCGTCACGTTTCTGATCTGCAACAGCGGGCAGTGTGTTGTGTCAAAATCCATGTCGCGTGTAAAACGCTCGATGCGGACGTTTTTGCAGTTGCTTTCGCAAAGGATCAGCGGTTGTTCGGGCGTGTCGGCTGTTGAATAAACCGTCATGCCTTTGATCTGTATGTTTTCGATGCGACCGACGCCTTCCGGATATTCTTCTTCCTTGAACAGCGGTGTGCGGCAATAGCGGGCGGCATCCATGTTGATCGCGTTTGTGCGGCATCCGCAACGCACGTTTTTGATTTCAATGTTGCGGATGGGATTTGTCACACTCAGCATACGAAGAAACGTATGGCAGTTTTCCGCAACCACATTTTCGATGCGGATATTTTCAATCGTACCGCATTGCAGGCCGAGGTTTTCCACTCTTGTGAGGCAATCGTCGGCGTTGAGTGCGATCAGATCGTCATTCGTCTGTCCGTTCAGAGCAACGATGTCAGAAATCCTGCCGTTTTTGCAACCGCCGCAAAAATGCAGTCCGTCCTGGTTGGGGCGTGCATTGCTGCCCGTGAAAATAATACTCCGAATGTCAAAGCCGTCCACGTCACAGAATCGGAAAAAGTAAGCGGGCGAATCCATTACAGTGATGTTGTTCAGTTGCAGGTTGCGCACTTTGTGAAAGTTGAACATGGCACCCGACCAGCCGTGCGGTGTAAAGATGTCGGGTTTGACGTTGTACGTGCCGCAACAGTTGCCGTCCCAAAGACCGCCTTCTACGGTGATGTTTTCGTTTCCGTTTCTTGCATCCGAATTGGAAATCAAAAATTCACCTGCATGACGCTGTGTTTCGCCGCAGAGTTTCATGACGGCGTACGGGTGCAGTTTCAAATGCATATTCGACGGCAACAGCAATGTGCGCGTGATGCGATATACCCCGGCGGGCAGTTCCAGATAACCGCCGCAGGCGTTGATGGCACGTTGCAAAGCGGGAGAGTCATCCGCAATGCCGTCACCGATGATGCCGAAGTCGTAATATTGCTCGCTCATGAGATCTTCCTCTCAAAAAAAGGTTATATATATTCACTTTATCATATTCTATATATATTCACTTTATCATATTCTTACTTCGATTGCAAGACAAAACAGCAATAAAATACAGCGGAAGAATCCGATCAACAATACATTTTTTTACAGAAGTGTTGTATTTGTCTGCTTGTGCGGTATTGACGAAAATCACATTTTCTGCTATAATTATTATGTATATTTTGCCGCAAGGGGTGTCCGCCTCGCAGGGAGGTCAGGTGTGACGGACAAAACGCCGCGGTATTTGATTACAAATTCCCCGACAGCACTTCGGGTGCAAGCCCGAAGAAAAAAGACAATTCACCGCAAAGGTGAAAATTATCGTTAAGGAGTTGAATCACATTTTATGAAAAAAAGCATTTTCAAAAAGAGTTTATCCGTGTTTTTAAGTTTGCTGATGGTGCTTGGCTATTTCGGTGCTTTTTCGGTCTTTATGCCGATCACGGCCGAAGCTTTGCCTGCCACGGTCGATACATATGTCACAACCGATGCTTACGGTACGCCTAAATGGAACGGCAATGCCGACCGCTGGTTCAAATGGTCCTACAATTCCGATTACGTCAAGGTGCATTATCCGTCTAACATTTATCTTGATGTGACGGAAACATTGCAGAGTGCCGGTTATTATTTCAATGTGGAATGGCATTTCGGTGACAGCTCCAATTACCGTGTGCTGCTGGGTGCTCCCATCTGGGGTGACTACACTGCCTACAGCGGCTATCCGTCCGCCTATTACACAATGACCAATATTTTCAGCGACTACAAAGTGGACGCAGAACTGCCGACCAATGCACCCGCAGGTCTTTACGGCAAAACAAACAGCTCGACCGACTATGACCTGCGTATTGTCGGCTACGGCTGGGACGGCCAGGGATCGGACGGCTTTACCTTCAACAATGTCAGACACGATAAATATGTGCTCTGGAGAAACAATGTAAACCGTACCGACCCGATGTACACCAAAATCTTCCTTATGGGCACACCGTCCTCCTCTGCCTCCGGCAAAACGCAGGCGTTCAACACCTCAGGCGGTGACATTGCAAGTTTCGGTCTGCTGCAGCAGTACGGCAGCGGTTGGGGGAATGCCGACTCCAGACATATGTTCAACGCAAAGGGCACCGGCGGCAAGTCCTCACAGTCTGCGGTGGACTGCTCCAACTACACCGAATATTCAAACGGTACCTATTGGCCTGAAATGGCGTGGAATGTAACGGTTTATGACAAGTCCTCACTCAAAAACGAAATCAACAAAGCCGCCGATCTCATCAACCGTTTTGCAGGCAGCAAGGATAAGATCGTTGCCGGCAACTGGGATACTTTCCTCTCTGAAAATTCGCAGGCAGAGAATCAGATCATTATCCGTGCGCAGACACAGTCCAACATCAACACCGCCAAGAATGAACTCTACAATGCGGCTTATGCACTGTATATCGGTGCTGACAAAACGGAACTGACCACGGCGATCAATCAGGCAAATGCAATCCGCAATGCAGCCGATTATACGGCAAAGTATTCCGAAGCCTCCCGTCAGGCTCTTGACAATGCCGTCAATGCAGCTCTTTCCGCAGCTGTTTATGCAAGCACACCGTCCTATCATCTGTATACAAACAATGATGCCGCCAATCTTGTGGCCGCCGATCAGAATGAAATTGCCCGCCTTGCATCTGACATCAATCTTGCAAAGGCCAATCTTGTCGGTTCTCTGTATGAACTGACGTTCAAGTTTGCAAACGGCACCAGCACCGTCAAGAGTGTATGGCAGGGCAATGAGGTCGTTGCTCCCGACAACAGCACAAAGGCTCCCGATTCTCTGTATCACTATACGTACACATGGAGTCCCGCCATTGTTTCCCCGCCCACGAGCAATGCAACCTACACCGAAACACTTTCTTATGAAGGGCACAATTTCGGCGGTTGGACGGTCACCATGGATGCAACCTGCACAGCGGCCGGTTCCAAACAAAGAAGTTGTATCACCTGTGGTTATATTGAAACCGATGTGGTTGAAAAACTCGAACACACACCGATGGCTCCCGTCGAAAAAGACCGCGTTGAACCCGATTGTATCACCGACGGCTCTTACACCAAGGAGATCTGGTGTGAAAAATGCGGCAACATGATCTCAAGTGAAACCGTTACGCTGAAAGCCACCGGACACACCTTCAATGAAACGGTCAATGCAAATGAAGCAACCTGTACCGCCGACGGCAATCTTGCTTATAAGACCTGCTCGGTCTGTAACCTGTATTTTGCAGGGGATGCGGCCGTGAACTCCGTGGACGGTAAGACCACAAACGAAGACTTTGTTCTTGCCGCTTCCGGTCATGCCCTTGTGCATTTCACTGCAAACGAGGCAAAATGCGGCATTGCAGGTAACATTGAATACTGGCAGTGCGGCAACTGTGATTGCTATTATCTGGATGCGTCCGCCACCATGCCCACCACTGCAACCGCAGTTGTGCTCCCCGCACTTGAACATTCCTACAATGCGGTCAAGCACGAAGCCACCTGCACCAACGGTGAATATTACACCTACACGTGTGCCAACTGCGGCGACACAAAGACAAGCGAAGAGGGTGAACCACTCGAACATCCCTATGTTTTTGTGAAAAACGATCCCGCCCCCACCTGTACAACAGGCGGCACGGCATATTATGAATGTTCCGTTTGCCATGCAACCAAGACCGAACCCGTTGCCGAACTCGGCCACAGTGCTGTCTTTGTTCCCTTTGAAGATTCCACCTGCACCGAAACGGGTGTAAAGGCACATTGGTTCTGCGCACAGTGCAACACCGCTTTTGAAGATGAAGATTGCATGGTCGTTCTCGACAGCATTGTTGTTGAACTCAAAGACCATTCCTGGTCCGATTGGAACGAAACCCTTGCACCCACCTGTTCCGCCACCGGTCTGGAAGTCAGAGAATGCTCTGTCTGCCATGCGACCGAAGAACAGCCCAAGGCCATTGATCCCAATGCACACAAATGGAATGCCTATGAAGATCTCGGCAACGGCAAGCACACAAGAACCTGTGCATACGATGCCGAAAATCATCAGCAAGTCGTTTCCTGCACCTACGGCGAATGGATGACCACCACACAGCCCGACTGTCTGACCGCAGGCGAACAGACCAAGACCTGTCAGTTCTGTGACGGTACGGCAACACAGCCTGTCGCAGCGCTCGGCCATACCTTCGGTGCAACGGTTGCTGCCAACGAAGCCACCTGCACCGCCAAGGGCAATGAAGCCTACAAGCAGTGCGAAACCTGCTCTCTGTATTTTGCCGCCGATGCCGCAACGGATGCCGCAAACGGAGCAAACGACGCAAGTGCATTTGATATCGCAATGCTCGATCATACTTATGAAACCGAAACAAACAGAGTGCCCTCCACCTGTAAGACCGCAGGCTCCGTCACAATGGCTTGCGGCTGCGGTGCTACCGAGACCACGGCACTCGAACTCGATGCAAACAACCACGAAAAACTCGTCAAGCTCGAAGCCAAGGCAGCTACCTGCTCTGCAACAGGCCTGACCGAGGGTGAAAAATGTGAAGCCTGCGGTGTTGTGACTGTCGCACAGACTGAAACCGCAAAGCTTGCCCACACCGAAGCCACCCGCGAAGAAAACAAAGTTCCCGCCACTTGCGGCAAGGACGGCTCCTACACGCTTGTGACCTACTGCTCCGTCTGTGACGAAGTTCTCAAAGAAGAAGCAAAAGTGATCCCCGCAACAGGCGAACACGTATACGCAACCGAAATCGACAGAGTGCCCTCCACCTGTAAGACTGCAGGCTCTGTCACCATGCAGTGCGGCTGCGGTGCTACCGAGACCACGGCACTCGAACTCGATGCAAACAACCACGAAAAACTCGTCAAACTCGAAGCCAAGGCAGCGACCTGCTCTGCAACAGGCCTGACCGAGGGTGAAAAGTGTGAAGCCTGCGGTGTTGTGACGGTCGCACAGACTGAAACCGCAAAGCTTGCACACACCGAAGCCACCCGCGAAGAAAACATCGTTCCCGCCACTTGCGGCAAGGACGGCTCTTACACGCTTGTGACCTACTGCTCCGTCTGTGACGAAGTGATCAAGGAAGAAGAAAAGACCATTGCAGCCACCGGTGAACACGTATACGCAACCGAAATCGACAGAGTGGGTTCTACCTGTAAGACCGCAGGTTCCGTGACCATGGCTTGCGGCTGCGGTGCTGAACAGACCACGGCACTCGAACTCGATGCAAACAACCACGAAAAACTCGTCAAGCTCGAAGCCAAGGCGGCAACCTGCTCCGCAACAGGACTGACCGAGGGTGAAAAGTGTGAAGCCTGCGGTGTTGTGACGGTCGCACAGACTGAAACCGCAAAGCTTGCACACACCGAAGCCACCCGTGAAGAAAACAAAGTCCCCGCCACTTGCGGCAAGGACGGCTCCTACACCCTTGTGACCTACTGCTCCGTCTGTAACGAAGTGCTCAAAGAAGAAGCAAAGACCATCCCCGCACTTGAACATGAATGGAAACAGGGCAGTCTGATCCGTCCCACGCAGAAAGCGGACGGCACTTGGGGCAACGGTGTTCTCACCTACGTCTGTATCCATAACAATGCTCATACCAAGACCGAAATCGTCAACCGTGCCGATTATGCGGAATATGACGAAATCATTGCCAAACTCGAAGAAGCACTTGCTGATCCGGCACTTTCCGATGCCGCACGTGCAGAAATCGAAGGCATTCTGGATTCACACGGTGTTGCCGGCAATCTTATTGAGAGCGAACAGAATCTTGTTGATTCTGCTGTGGCAAACATGGCATCGCTTGCCGAAAAATACATTGCCGAATTCAAGGTTGTATTTGTCGGTGCAGACGGAAACGTGCTTTCCGAGCAGACCATCAAATACGGATGCGATGCAACGGCTCCTGCGGCACCCGCTGTTGCAGGCTTCGTGTTTGTCGGTTGGGATAAGGATTTCACCAACGTCAAATCCGATCTGACCGTGACCGCCCTGTATGAAGAAGGCAGTACCCACATTGCCCTTGCATCTGCTTATGTCAAGGTCGCAATCAAAGAAAGCAAACAGATCAACGCCGAAGTGCTGTCCGATGAAGATATCGACACCGCACTGACGTGGAGCATTGCCGATGATACCGTTGCAAGCATTGATGAAAACGGTGTTGTGACCGGTAAGCGCAGCGGCAAAACGACCGTGACCGTTTCTGCGGCAAACGGTATGCTCAGTAAGAACGTGGACGTATACGTCTATGCGCCGGGTTCGGAATATCTGGTTGAACTGATGGGTTCCCCCTACGGTTCGTTTGTAGTCGGAGACCGTATGCTTGACGGCTTTGCCTACGTTAACGTAGAGGCAGGCGAAGAATTCAGATTCCGCTTTGCCGTCAACAGCCAGATCGATCCCAATGCGTTGATCGTTATGGTCAACGGGGAAGTCATCGCCGTAGACGATGATAATTACTTCACCGTACCTTGCGTCTATGATGATCTGAAGATCAACGTCACCGCCATGGATACGGATGAACCCGATGCCGATCATCCCGCAACGGACGGCGATACCTGCCTGTGCCATTCTCAGAACGCGCTGTTTAAGTTTATCTGGAAACTCCTCATTTTCTTCTGCAAACTGTTCGGCGTAGAAAAATATCACTACTGCGAATGCGGAAAAGCACACTGGTAAAGTTCCCGTAATAAAACAATTGCATAATGTTTAATCGCATCCCCTGATTCCTCAGAGTCGGGGGATGCTTTTTCGGTTTTGTGTGCAATCGGTCAGATGGTGGTTTGGTGAGCGCATCAGCCGTCCTCTTGCCCCCCACAACACTGCTGCTAGCCGCCGTTTGTCTGCCTGCTAAAAAATCCTGCGCAACACTTTGTGAAAATATTTTTTTACAAAATACACAAAAATACTTTTGTTATTTCGTTTATTATTTCCTTGACGAAAAAGTGCATAAGTGTTATATTTATTCTGTATAATCAGCGGAATTATATATCCGCTTGTTTTGCGTTGTCCGAAAGTGAAAAACCATCGTTTTTACCGGTCAAACACAGGGAGGTCAGCTGTGTCGGTCAATAACCGTCTTTTTCAACTTCGGACAAACGGCTGAAAGAGCCGTAAAAATCTAATAGGAGATGATTCTATCATGAAAAACGGTATTCTTAAAAAATCCCTTTCCGTATTTCTTGCTCTTCTCATGATCGTTCCCACGCTTTTTGCCACGGGTGCGGCACCGCTGCTGTCCTTGTTTGACGGCGTTGTGACCGAAGCCGAGGCTGCCATCGCGGGAATCAGGATCGTGGTGCCCGAAACGCTGTACCTGACTCCCTCAACGGGTGCATCCACTTCGGTGCAGTATTACATTAACAACAACGCAGACGGATCTGTGAAAACAACAACCGATACAACGGCTTCTGTTCACATTTCATATCCCGGTGCGAAATTAACAAGCATCAGTGCCGCAACATCGGCTGCTATCACCCTGCCTTCTTCCATTACTGGGCTTGTCGGCACCACCTTCGGATCTTCTGCCGCGACTGCAACAGGCACTTTCAGCCTGCCTGCAGGTCTGAACCCGGGCGGCACCGCCCTTGTGGAATGGACATTTGTGTTTGATGTCAACGGCCAGACCAAGACCCACTATGCTTACACCGTAGCTTATGCGCCCTGGTATCAGCCAGTCGGTGCAGCTGCAAAGGCTGTAGGTTCGTGGCATAATACATATGCGAGTTCTATTCTTTGGGTGCAGGGTGTGCATGGTTATTCCGATGGCGACAGAGCAAACAGCTGGTATGTGCAGACTGCCAATTTCCTGCCGATGCTCGGCAATCTTAAAGCCCCCAGTAATAATAATCCTGATACAAACTGGATTCAGTCCGGCAGTAACGGTCTTTCTCCAACAATGTCGTATAATGTAATTACTGAAAGCGGTACAAATTATCACGCTCGTGCAAATACCATCAGCCCTACAGCAAATATTACGGTTGATACCAGCCGTTACAATAACTTCAATCAGATACCTAATTTCAGCGTAGGTTTCATGGTTACCGATAAAGATGGTATAAAAAACGGTACGAATGCATGGTATGTATCTGACTACGGTACATCAAATGGCAGCAGCTATTATAACGGAACCGATAGAGGCAGTAGCCAATACACGTCCGATTGGAATGACACAGGGACAAAGATTTGGTATAGTGATAGTGATAATGCTTGTGGAATAAAGGTAAATCAGCAGTCTTGGAATAAGGGAATTTCCGGTACGGCTGATTTCCGACTTAAATCTGCTGCAAGAAGTGAATATAAGGCAACTATTACAACAACCGGTTGGAATAATAACTTCGTTAACATCAGTGTCACCGGTGCAGACAAGAGCACTCTTCGTACCAATGTCCTCAACGGCACTTCCTACGCAAAAGAGAATTACACCGCTGACACCTGGATCGCCTATTATTCTGCTCTGAAAACAGCAGCCACCAACCTTTGCAATCCCACCTCTGCCACGGTTGACTCCTCTGCGCTTACCACGGCAGAAGCAGGTCTTCATACAACACTCACCCTCAATGCCAACGGCGGGAACCTTGGTGAAAATGTACCTCTGAGTGTTGCTATGCAGGTCGGCGGTAATCCGACCACCTCCTTCAACAATGCGGATGTTATCGGTGCTTATTATGCAACCAGAACCGGCTATACCTTCCTCGGCTGGTCCACCGATAAGAACGCAACTTCTGCCCCCGCTACCGTTACGGTAGGTCTTAATGACACCGTTTATGCTGTCTGGAAAGCCAATACCTACTATGCAATCTTTGACAACCTGATCGATTACAACGCATGGAACAAAGCCGCCGGCAACGGTGTTGTTTCCGATGTCACCGCGGACGGCTTCACCATCACAAGCAATGACGGTGCAGGAGAAGCAACAAGTGAGTCCCCCTACTTTGCCGTCACACCGGGTAAGTCCTATAAGATCGAAATGGACTTTATCGGTGACAATTGGGATGTTTATATCTTCTTCTGCGATGAAAACGGAAGCTGGATCGACTTTGCGGACGGTCCGTCCAACCGTTATTCTTCCAACGGTTCCACCGGTGTTCCTGCCGATAATGCCGTATTCACCGCCCCGAGCAAAACGGAAGTCGTGAAAGCAAAAATCCGTGTGGACGCCAACGGCTCCAACAATGCCGTTCGCTTTGAAAACATCCGTGTTTATGAAGTCGGCAAGGTTGCGGAAGGCGTTTCTTATGAAACTGCAAAGCTTGTTACCTACGACAGCCCCTACGGCACCCTGCCCACACCCGTAAAAACAGGTTACACCTTCGACGGCTGGCTTCGTCATGATGACACATATATCACCGAAGCTTCCGTTATGAAGATCACGGAAAATTCCTACCTCACTTCCCAGTGGACCGAAAACCGCTACACGGTTGCCTACAATGCAAACGGCAGCAATGACGCGGTTGAAGCTCCCAAGACCTATAATTATACCGAAAACGTCACCGTTGCAGCCGCCATCGAACGTGTCGGCCATACCTTTGCAGGCTGGAAGAGTGACGCAAACGGTGAAATCTATCAGCCCGGTGAAGAAGTTCCTGCTCTGACCGCAGAAAACGATGTGACCGTAACCCTCACCGCACAGTGGAATATCAATTCCTATACGCTCACATTCGTCAACAACGCAGGCTCGACCGTAGAATCCAAGGCTTACGATTACGGCACTGCCGGCAGCGATGTTACATTGCCTGCAAACACGGCAGCACATTATGACGGCACGAACCATTATTCTTATGCATGGCCGACCGTTGCTGACGTGACCGACAATGCAATCTACAACGAAACCAAAAAGACCGAAGCACACGTATTCACAGAAACCGTGATTGCCGATTCCACCTGCACCGCAACCGGTACCAAAAAGCTTACCTGTGCCTGCGGCTATGAAACCACCGAAGAAATCCCGATGAAGGCACACAGCCTTGCATTCGTGGCAAAGGTCGATGCAAAGTGCGGCATTGAAGGCACCGGTGAACATTACAAATGCTCCGTCTGCGGCGGTCTGTTTGCAGATGAAAACGGCAGCACGCCTGTTACTGCCGAGCAGCTTGTGATTCCCGCACTCGAGCATCAGTACGGTGAAGTCAAGCATGCCGCAACCTGCACCATGGGCTCTTACAGCACCTTCACCTGCGCTCTTTGTAACGATACTTACAGCACCGATCCTGCAGATGATCTGATTGAGCATCCCTATGTGCTGACTGAAAACAATCCGGAACCCGATTGCACAAATGCCGGTGTTGCACACTACACCTGCTCCGCCTGTGGGGCTACCAAGACCGAAAACCTCGAAGCCCTCGGCCACTCCATGCAGTTCATTGCCGGCACACCCGCAACCTGCACTTCGGCCGGTACAATCGACCATTTCAAGTGCACCCGTTGCAGCGGCCTGTTTGCAGATGCCGACGGTGAAAATGCACTCGACAGCATTGTCGATCCCATCAAGGATCATACCCCCGGCGAAGCTGCCAAGGAAAATGTTGTTCCCGCAACCTGCACTGTGGCCGGTTCGCATGAGGACGTTGTAAAATGTACCGTCTGCTCCACGGAACTCAGCAGAACACCCGTTGTCGATCCCGTGATCGCACACACCGCAGCCGCTGCCGTGGAAGAAGGCAGAGTTCCCTCCACCTGTACCGTAGCCGGTTACTATTATAATGTTGTCAAGTGCTCCGTTTGCTCCACCGAACTTGACAGAACAAAGGTCGATCTCGACCTTGCTGCCCATACCGAAGAAATCCTTCCCGCAACCGATTCCACCTGTACCGTTCCCGGTAAGACCGAAGGCAAGAAGTGCTCTGTTTGTGATGCAATCCTTGTAGAGCAGCAGGACACCGAACTCAAAGCACATACCGAAGCCGCCGCTGTGGAAGAAGGCAGAGTTGAATCCACCTGTACCGTTGCAGGTTCCTACGATTCCGTTGTTTATTGCTCCGTATGTAACACAAAACTCAGCAGCACAAAGATAGACCTTCCTTTGGCTGCGCATGCCGAAGAAATCCTTCCCGCAACGGATTCCACCTGTACCGTAGCAGGTAAGACCGAAGGCAAGAAGTGCTCTGTCTGCGGTGAAATCCTTGTAGAGCAGACCGATAAGGCACTGGCTCCTCACAACGAAGCCACCCGCGAAGATGTGACCCTCGAAGCCACCTGCGGTGCTCCCGGCTCCAAGAACATTATTACCTACTGTACCGTATGTAATGCGGATCTTAACACCGTAACCGAAGTCATCCCCGCAACCGGTGCACACGTTTATGCAAACGAAGTGGCAGGTACACGTGTGGATGCAACCTGCGTTGCAACCGGTAAAGTCACCTTTGCCTGTGCCTGCGGTGCAACCGAAGAACAGACTCTTGCAATTGACAGCACCAACCACGCAAACCTTGTTACGGATACGGCTGTTGCCGCAACCTGTACCGCAACGGGTCTTACCGAAGGTCAGCATTGCGAAGCATGTAAAGTTGTCACTGTTGCACAGCAGACGACCGACAAGCTTGCTCACACCGAAGATACCCGCGAAGAAGTGACCAGTGAAGCCACCTGTGGTGCGGAAGGCAAGAAGAATGTAATTACTTATTGTACGGTATGTAAGAACGATCTCAAGACCGTTGAAGAAACCATCCCCGCAACCGGCAAGCACAGTTACGACGGCGGTGTTATCACCACCGAACCCAAGTGTGAAACCGACGGTGTCAAGACCTTCACCTGTTCCGTCTGTAACGATTCTTACACCGAAGCCGTAGCACAGCTCGGTCACAAATATGTCGGTGTTGAAACCAAGGCTCCGACCTGCACCGAAACCGGCATTATGACCTACACCTGTCAGAATGACAGCAGCCATACCTACACCGAAGAAATTAAAGAAAACGGCCACACCATCACCAAGGTCGAGGCCAAGGCTGCAACCTGCGACGACTTCGGCTGGAACGCATACGAATACTGCTCGGTTTGTGACTACACCACCTATGAAGAGATCGACGCACTCGGTCACGATTACGAAGGTGCTGAAACCAAGGCTCCCACCTGCACCGAAAAGGGTGTTATGACTTACACCTGTAAGAACGATGCAAGCCACACTTACACCGAAGACATTGCAGCCCTCAACCATATCGATGATGACAACAACGGCTATTGCGACCGCGAAGGCTGCGATGCACTCATCTGTGATCATGTCGGCACAGAAAGAATCACCACCGATGAAGCAGCTGCAACCTGTACAGCAGACGGTTACACCGGGGATGTACGTTGCACAAAGTGCGATGTGATCGTAGAATACGGCACAAAGATCAATATGCTTGGCCACGCATGGAGTGAAACATTCACCTCCAACGGCGACGGCAAGGACAATACCCACTATCAGACCTGTACGCGTGAAAACTGCGGTGTCAAGAACGAAGCAGTTGCCCACACCTGGAATGAGGGTGCAATCACCACCGATCCCACCTGCGAAGGCGAAGGCGTCAAGACCTTTACCTGTACCGCTTCCGAATGCGGTGCAACCTACACCGAAGCGGTTGTTGCCAACGGCCACGACTACGGCACATGGATCGCAGAAGTTCCTGCAACCTGTATTAAAGAAGGTGTCAAGGGTCACTACGTGTGATCTGTCTGCGAAATGAACTTTGATGCAGAATAGGCTGAACTTGCTGACCTGTCCATTGCCATCGACGGCAGCAACCACGTCAACACAACCGACCATACACAGACGGATGCCACCTGTCTGGCAGTCGGCTACACCGCAGGCACATTCTGCGAAGACTGTGACAAGTGGATCTCCGGTCACGAAGAAATTCCGGCAATCGCACACAAGAACAAGGTTCACCACGAAAGAGTGGAATCCACCTGTTCCGCGACCGGCACCATCGAATACTGGTCCTGTCCGGATTGCGGCAAGAACTTCTCCGAAGAGGCTTGCGCAAACGAAGTCACCGATCTGACCGTTGCCATTAACCCCGAAGCACATAAGTGGGATGAAGGCACCGTTACAACCGTTTCCGGTTGCCATCAGATGGGCATCAAGACCTACACCTGCGAATATAACGCAAGCCATACCAAGCCCGAAGAAATCGGTTACGATCTGAACAACCACATCAACACCGAAAACCACGCAGCCGTCAAAGAAACCTGCACCACAGTGGGTTACACCGCAGGCGTTTACTGCACGGATTGTGAGGTTTATATCTCCGGTCACGAAGAAATCGCAGCCATCAACCATAAGAACAAGGTTCATCATGAAAAGGTCGATGCAACCTGTGTAGCCACCGGCACCATTGAATACTGGTCCTGCCCGGATTGCTCCAAGAACTTCTCCGATGAAGCTTGCAACACGGCTGTTACCGATCTGACCGTTGCGATCAATTCCGACAACCACGATCTCAAAACAACTGCCGCAAAGGCTCCGACCTGTACCGAAATCGGTTGGGACGAATACGTAACCTGCCAGCGTGAAGGCTGTAACTACACCACTTATGCAGAAAAGCCCGCAACCGAGCATGCTTACGGTGCATGGACATTTGATGCAGACGGAAAACACAAGAGAGTCTGCGCAAATGATGCAAGTCATGTGGAAACAGAAGCTTGTGCAGATTCTGCAACGGACAACGATTGCAACTGCGATCAGTGCTCAAATCTTGTAGCACACAGCTACGGTGTTGCAACCTGTGATGCTCCTGCAACCTGTACTGTTTGCGGAACAACAACCGGCGGTACCCTCGGCCATGACTTCTCCGTCTTTGTTGAAACCGTTGACTACACCTGCACCACCGACGGCTACACCACTTACAAGTGTACCCGTTGTGCAGAGACCGAAAACAGAGATATCACCAAGGCAGCCTGCAGACCTGCAGCAGACTTTGTTGTAGTCGAAAAGGCTTCCTGCGACAAGGCCGGCTACAAGGCAATCCGTTGCACCGTTTGCGACAAAGAACTTGAAACCGAAACCATCGCAAAGAGAGAACACAATCTCGTTGATACAACCGTAGAAAAGGCAGCCACCTGCTCTGCAACGGGTATTATGAATCAGAAGTGTGACTGTGCAGAAACCGCAGAATATGCAGCCTGCACCTACACAACCACAAGAGTGATCGCAATCGATGCAGATGCACACAAGTGGGAAACCGAATACACAGTCGATAAGAAGGCATCCTGCGAAGAAGCAGGCTCCAAGTCTTATCACTGTGAATACTGCGATGCAATCAACGCTGAATCCGTTGTTGAAATTGCAAAGCGTGAACACAATCTCGTTGATACCACCGTTGCACTTGCACCTACCTGTTCTGCAACCGGTACAATGAATCAGAAGTGTGACTGTGCCGAAACCGCAGAATATGCAGCCTGCACATACACAACCACAAGAGTGATCGCAATCGATGCAGACGCGCACAAGGCAGAAGCAGAATACATTCAGACTGTTGCTCCGACCTGCTCTGCAGTCGGTGAAGAAAAACTCTATTGCGAATACTGCAATACAGTGCTCGATACAAGAGAAGTCGCAATCGATGCCGATGCGCACAAGGCAGAAGCAGCGTACATTGAAACGATTGCCCCGACCTGCTCCAAAGTCGGTGAAGAAAAACTCTATTGCGAATACTGCGATGCAGTGCTCGACACAAGAGAAGTCGCAATCGATGCAGAGGCTCACAAGGCAGAAGCAGCGTACATTGAAACAGTCGCTCCGACCTGCTCTGCAGTCGGTGAAGAAAAACTCTATTGCGAATACTGCGATGCAGTGCTCGATACAAGAGAAGTCGCAATCGATGCAGATGCGCACAAAGCAGAAGCAGCGTACATTGAAACGATTGCTCCGACCTGCTCCAAAGTCGGTGAAGAAAAACTCTATTGCGAATACTGCGATGCAGTGCTCGATACAAGAGAAGTCGTAATCGATGCAGATGCGCACAAGGCAGAAGCAGCGTACATTGAAACGATTGCCCCGACCTGCTCCAAAGTCGGTGAAGAAAAACTCTATTGCGAATACTGCAATGCAGTGCTCGACACAAGAGAAGTTGCAATCGATGCAGATGCGCACAAGGCAGAAGCCGAATACATCGTTATGCAGAAAGCGACCTGCGAAGCAGACGGCTACAAGGCAATTCTTTGCGAATACTGTGATGCAGAACTGAGCAAAGAAACCATTGCAAAGCGTGCCCATGTTTATGTTGACAACGGGGTTGCCACAGCCGCAACTTGCGTTGCAGAAGGTGTTATGAACACGATCTGCACAAATGTCGAAACCGACACCCATGCTGCCTGCACGCATGAATCCACAAGGGTAATTCCTGTTGATCCCGATGCGCATAAGGCAGAAGCAGACTATACGGTTGTGAAACCTGCAACCTGTGAGGAAGACGGGTACAAAGCCATCCTTTGCGAATACTGCGATGCCCAACGCAGTGAACAGGTCGTTATCGACAAACTCGGTCACGATTACAAACTTGCAAGCCTGCTGCGTCCGACACAGGGTACAGACGGCACATGGGGCAACGGTTATGTGACTTATGTATGTCAGAATGACAGAAGCCATAATTACAGCGAACTTGTCAACAGAGCCGATTATGCAACTTATGACGAAATCGTTGCAAAACTCAATGACAGACTGGAAGACAGCAAACTCGATGCAGGCGTACGTGCCGAGATCGAAAAACTGCTTGCCGATAACGAAGTCGCTCTCAATTGCATCGAAAGCGAACAGGCTGATGTGGATGCAGTTGCCGGAACGTTGGCCGAGGACGGTGCAATCTATCTGACCTCTTACACAGTGACGTTTGTTGATTCCGACGGCACTGCACTGGCAAGCGAAACCGTATTCTACGGTTCTGCCGCAACGGCTCCCGCAGATCCTGCAAGAGAAGGCTTCCTGTTCATCGGCTGGGATACCAAGTACACCAATGTTCAGTCCGATATTACTGTAACGGCTGAATACCACGAAGGCGAACTGGTTATCATGCTCGATGCTAACATGGTCAAAGTTGCGATCGGTCAGACGCAGCAGATCAATACGACCGTGATTCCCGCAGATGCTGATGTTGAACTTGTCTGGACGATTGCCGATTCCGCAATCGCAACCGTGGATGCAAACGGTGTTGTCACAGGTGTAAAGAACGGTTCTACCACACTAACCGTCAGCGCATTGAACGGTAAGATCAGCAAAACGGTTTCCGTATACGTATACGATGCCAACAAGGAATACACCGTACAGTTAGCAAAATCCCCGTACGGCAGTTTTGTAGTCGGCGATTATTACTTCAATGAAACTGCCTACATCAAAGTCAAAGCGGGCGAAGAGTTCAAGTTCCAATTTGCTCTCAACAGCAATTACGATCCGAATGACCTGGTGATCACCGTCAACGGTCAGGATCTGTCGCTGGGTGAAGATAACTACTTTACCATTCCCGTGCTGACAGACAGCGTTACCATTCTTGCCATCCCCGCACCGACAGCAGATTGGGATGATTCTGACAACGGCAACAGCGGCAGCAACACCATCGCACATTCCTGCTGGTGCCATTCTTCCAATAAGCTCCTGCAGTTCATCTGGAAGATCTTCATGCTCATCTGCAAACTCTTCGGTATTGAACAGTATCACTACTGTGGCTGCGGTGCGGCTCACTGGTAATGTAATTCTTCCGTAAAGCCTTTATCTCCCCGATTCCCCGGAATCGGGGAGAATTTTCATGCATATTTATCCGGATTCTTTGAAAAACAGGTTGTTTTACGGAAGAATGTATGATATAATTATTTTTATATTATAGACAGGAGGAGATACCTATGTCTGACAACACTGCACAGCAGGTTTCCGTACAGGAAATGCAGGCATCCGCATACAGCGACCGCCGATGTATCACACGCAAAGAAACGATCGGTTATATGCTGTATTCCGCTTCGCTGGAGTTCAATCTGAACGGGCAGAAAGAACTCTACCGAGACAGCGTTCTGAAGATCAGTTTCAACAAGCAATCCATCTACAATTCCATCGGCGGCCTTTGGGACTGCATCAACGACATTCTCATCGGTCAAATGGTGGATAAAACCCGTACACGTTGGGGTAAATTTGTGCCTTATATGTTCTTTTCGGGTTTGCCCTATGCGGCAATTTCCTCCATTTACTGGCTGTTGCCGGTTATTTTGACCGCATCGCAGTTGAACAACTACGATGATATCCCCAAGTTTATCGCCTATATGCTTTTTGAAGTGCTCATGGAAACGGTCACAACCTTGCAGACCGTCACAAAAGACGGTTTTGTGGCAACGGTAACGCCGTATCCTGTTGAACGAACGCGATTGTTGTCCGTTACGGGGTATCTGAACGGTTGGTTCGCCGGATTGCCGTCCACCATCTGCGAATTTTTGTTTGACTTCATCACAAATGACGTCATCAAGTCCAGCAAATACACCAGCGCACAGATGATTCAGAGAGCCTATACCATCATGGGCCCCATCACTGTTTTTGCAGGCGGCAGCGTTGCGTTCTGGTTCTCCACCATTGCAAGAGAACGCGTACCGCAATCGGTGGAAAATCCTCCCGTTCTCAAGAGTTTGAAAGTGGTTGTTTCCAACCGCCCCGTACTCATTTACATTATTTCCGAAGCACTCGCTTCATTCGGTACGGGTATTTCCACCAACAACTATTACCGTTGGGTTCTGTTCTGGTCTACCATGGAGACCATCTGCGGTATCCCGTCCGCATTCGTACAGCCCATCGGCTTCGCCAAGATCGGCAAACTGAAAAAACGCTTCTCCACCAAGAGCATTTATATGATCAGTACGGCTTTCGCCAAAGCCATGTACGTTCCCGTATTCCTCTACGGTACATTGCTCAAAGGCAAAGACGGCAAACCGTTCTACACCAACCGCACAGCCATGATTTTGCCGACCATGCTTTGGGAAATCGGCTATGCCCTGTTTGCAGGCCCGAAAATGGTTACCGCACAGGAAATGCAGAACGAATGCATGGACTATATCGAATGGAAAAACGGTTTCCGCAACGAAGCGACCATTACCATTGCAAAATCCGTTCTCAAAAAGGTTCCCAACCAACTCAATGAGATCCTCAAGCCGCAGATCAAAAAGTGGATCAAATTTGAACCCGAACGCTACAACAACAAACAGGCACAAGAGCAGAGCACACAGCTTTGGATCTTCGCTATGGCGACCATTTTCCCCGCAATCATCATCATGATCAGCATGATCCCCATGTTCTGGTATAATCTTGATAAAGAGACCAGAGAACGTATGTATTATGATCTGATCAAACGTCGTGCAGAGCAGGCAGAAAACGTCAAAAACGAAGCCGATGCACAGGGTTAAAAGAAATCCGTAACACCATAATGCCGCACCGCCGCAGGGAATACTCTCTGCGGCGGCTTTTTATAATCCGATTGCAATTTTTGTCGAGGTATGTTACAATTATGCACGGACAAGGCAGACCATAGGGTGACGGCTGCAATCTGAATCCGTTTTTTACAGACGGATTTCCGCCGATACGTCGTTAAAATCCTCGAAAATCCGTCGAGGATTTT
>JAFQKN010000148.1 GCA_017396895.1 Clostridia bacterium | reverse complement strand
TTACCACTCCCGAGTGCGCACCGAAATAAGGTCGCCGTATAAACTGCGTTAAAGTTTTTTTGAGGTGGCGAAATTGTTTTTCGCAAACCGGGTGGAACCGTGGAGCCGACAGCTTCATCCCGATGTCTGGGGTGAAAGCTGTTTTTTTCTTACCCCAACTGCTATTACATTACATATAGAAAGGTTGATTCAAAATGGCAAACATTACGCTCAAAGGCGGCGTTGTCAGAGAGTTTGACAACGGATTGACTGCCGCCGAAATCTGCAAGCAGATCAGCATGGGGCTTTTTAAGAGTGCGTGCTGCTGCCGCATCAACGGAGAAGTAAAAGATCTTCGCACCGTGATCGACGGCGATTGCGAACTGCAGATCCTTACCTTTGAAGATGAGGACGGTGCAAAGACGTTCCGTCATACCGCATCGCATATTTTGGCGCAGGCCGTCAAAAGACTGTATCCGAATGCAAAACTGACCATCGGTCCTGCGGTGGAAAACGGTTTTTACTATGACTTTGACGTTGACGTACCCTTTACGCAGGAAGTGCTTGAAAAACTGGAAGCGGAAATGAAGAAGATCGTTTCCGAAAATCTCACTTTGGAACGCATTGAAATGAGTGCGGCCGAAGCTACGGCTTTGATGAATGAAAAGAACGAACCTTATAAGGTGGAACTGATTGCCGAACACGCCGGCAAAGGCGAAAGCATCACGTTCTACAAGCAGGGCGAATTTATTGAACTTTGCGCAGGCCCGCATCTGATGCAGACCGGTCTTGTCAAGGCATTCAAACTGACCGCCTGCACGGGTGCATACTGGCGCGGTGACTCCAAAAACAAGATGTTGCAGCGTGTATACGGCACCGCATTCCCGAAACAGAGTGAACTCGACGCATACCTGACACAGCAGGAAGAAGCACGCAAACGCGATCACAATAAACTCGGCCGCGAACTGGAACTGTTCACCACCAGCGAACTCATCGGCCAGGGATTGCCGATTATGCTTCCCAAAGGTGCAAAGATCATTCAGCTTTTGCAGCGTTTTGTGGAAGATACGGAAGCCTCCAAGGGATGGCAGTTGACCAAGACGCCGTTTATGGCAAAGAGCGATCTTTATAAACTGTCCGGCCACTGGGATCATTATCTGGACGGTATGTTTGTACTCGGCGATCCGGAAAGTGACGATGAAGTGTTTGCTTTGCGTCCCATGACCTGCCCGTTCCAGTATCAGGCTTATCTCAACCGTGCCCGTTCCTACCGTGACCTGCCGCTTCGTTACAATGAAACATCCACCCTGTTCCGCAATGAAGCCAGCGGCGAGATGCACGGTCTGATCCGTGTCCGTCAGTTCACCATTTCCGAAGGCCACCTGATGTGCCTGCCCGAACAGCTTGAAGATGAATTCCGCGGCTGTCTGGAACTTGCTATCTATATGCTCAAAACACTCGGTCTGTATGAAGACGTTTCTTACCGCTTCTCGCAGTGGGATCCCGATGATAAGGAAAAATACATCGGCACGCCCGAACAGTGGGATGAGGCACAGGGCATCATGAAGACCATTCTGGATGATCTCGGAATCGATTATAAGATCGGCATCGGTGAAGCGGCATTCTACGGCCCGAAACTCGACATTCAGATCCGTAACGTATTCGGCAAGGAAGATACACTCATCACCATTCAGATCGACCAGTTGCTTGCTGAAAAATTCGGTATGGTCTACACGGATGCAGACGGCACCAAGAAGAATCCCTACATCATCCACCGCACATCCATCGGTTGCTATGAACGCACGCTTGCACTGCTGATCGAAAAATATGCAGGTGCATTCCCGCTGTGGCTGGCACCCGAACAGATCCGCATTTTGCCCATTGCTGACCGCCATCACGATGCCGCCGAAGCACTCGAAAAGAAACTGGCCGCCCTCGGATTCCGCGTGACGACCGACTACCGCAATGAAAAACTCGGTTACAAACTGCGTGAAGCACAGTTGCAGAAACTGCCGTATATGCTTGTCATCGGTGACAAGGAAGCGGAAGAAGGTACGGTTTCCGTCCGCCGCCGTGCAGAAGGGGACATCGGTTCCATGGCAATCGATGCATTTATCGAAATTGCGCAGGACGATGTGAACACCAAGCGGATCCGTCCGTAAATAAAAATAGAAGGAGCATGACTTGAAAACAAGTTGTGCTCTTTTTTATTCATAAAAAAGTTGTGAGATTTAGAAATAAGATAAATTTTGGTTTACAGGATAGTTCTCCTATCAAACAAAAACCGATCTTTTGGAAACCTTTGCTTTGTTGACAGATACAACTCGAAACA
Source organism: Clostridia bacterium (assembly GCA_017396895.1). Classification (GTDB taxonomy): domain Bacteria; phylum Bacillota; class Clostridia; order Oscillospirales; family Acutalibacteraceae; genus RUG806. Next base: position 10,493 of record JAFQKN010000148.1, on the reverse strand, counting down.
AGAATGCAACTTGCATAAAAGAGAAGTAGAAAAATTGTGCAACTTTTTTTGTAACATTTGGCATTTTGAGAGACCATATAATAAGAGGCTTTCTCGTTTTACAGACGATGATGCAGTTGATTTTAATGAATTGAACAGGATGGAGTGACTACTATGCAATCTGAAAAAAATGCAGTTCGGACGCTTTGTAAGATAGTATTTGCGATCCCGTATATTGCTTTGAATCTCTATACAATACTGTTTTGCTCGTATCACAGTATGCGACCGGTCTATGTCTTTTTTAATACCGACTTTTTTCGATACGGTGCCGGACGTACATTCTCAAACATGATCGGAGTGAATGACGGAAGTGCCTTTCTCTATCTGCTCATTTTCTTGATCGGCATCATATCGCTCATTGTTTTGAGTATTTTGAACAGGCACGAAAAGAAAATTTTTACCGCGTTGATTCTTTCTGTCATTCCGCTTACGGTTACCTGCATCACTTGGTACACGGTTCCCGAATATACTCTCGGTGACATAAAGTGCTTATATTGGCTCTTTATTGTGTGGTGTGTTGCAACGCTGGTTTTTCCGATTTCAGAAGCTGTTCGTAAGCAAAGACGAAAACAGAAGCAGCCGAAAGAAGCAAACGAATAACGGCTTGCAGAATTGAATGCAAAACCGCAAAATGATTCGGCAGATGAACATAATAAAAAGCAGATGCAACCGTAAATGTCGGATGCATCTGCTTTTATTTTTTTTACATTACATATCAAGATTGTCGCCCATGAGTGCGATCATGAAGTTCAGAAGGTCGGTCTTTGTGTAGTCTGTGGGCGGATTCATCATATAATCGGCAACCTCACCGGAAAGATGGTCGATTTCAAGATAGTTTACAATACCGCCGCTTGCGCTGTAGTCTTCCACACGGATCAGATCACCGTCATTGTTGACGTAATGCTTTGCATATTCGCCGGAGGGGGTGTTGAACGTGTAGCAGGTTGCGATCTGACCGCTGATGCTCTTGGTTTCGGTCTTGTCGGGCTGTGCATTTTCATCGATCGGCAAAAGCAGTTCCGTAAAATTCATTTCACCGAACAATTCGTCTGCACTTTCCGCACCGAGCATATTCATGGTGGCTTCATCCATCGGGCAATATGTCTTTGTAGTGGATTCAAGCAGATAATACGTGCCGTCCGCCGCACTCAAAAAACCGAGTTCGGCTGTGCCTGTGGAACCCATTCCCATCATTTCACCGACGTCCAGTTCAAGCGATGCATACATGGTTCTGTCGGTTACGGCAAGCACCATTTTGTTGGTCATACCGTCGTCTCCCATGTAACCCGTGATATAGAATTTACCGGAACGGAACAGGCGGGATTGTGCCAACATATCCACGTTGCCGGATGCATCCGTGATCGGTTCGGGTTCTGTTGTCGTTACGGGACGGGTGGAGGTGGTCGTATCGTCTTTATCGGGTTTGTTGTTTTTCTTTGTGGTTGCTTCTTCGGTTGCGAGGGCAGAGGTGGGAATGTTCACGGGGGTGTCGGTGTCAAGCACTTCTTTTTCCTGTGTTGTGGGTTCTTCGGGTTGCGTCTGTGCTTCTTCGGCATTGCCGCTTTCTTCCGTCTTCAAAACGCCGTTTTCATACATGGTGACTTTGAAAGAACCGTCGGCATTGTAGGTGTAAACCGCACGGGTGGATTCTGTGCCGTCAGCCGCATAACCGATCTCCTGTGTCAGTTTGCCGCTTGCATAGGAACGAAGTTTGTAGGAACCGTCCTCTGCATATTCATAGTCATTGCGTGCAGTGACGTTTTCATTGGCATCGTAAGAAACGATGCTGATGAGCCTGCCTTCTTCGGAAGTGGCAATGCTGTAGGTGCCGTCTTCGTTGTAGGTATAGGCAACGCTGTTGACGGTAATGCCGTCTGCGTCGCGCGTGGAGGAGGAGAGAAGCTGACCTGCGGCGGTATATGTGTATTCTTCCGAGCCGACAGTCTTGCCGTCTTTGTCGGTGTAGGTCACTTTAGTCAGTCTGTTTTTGCTGTCACGGGTGTAGGCAATGAAACGCAATACTTCCTGCGTGTCGATATCAAATTCACAGCCTTCGGTGTACGTTTCATCTTTGTAACTGTTTTCATCTTCCAGTTTCAGTGCCAGTGCCGTATTGTTTTTGCGGTCGATCTCAACAATGGTATATGTGTTTTTGTAAACAGCACCCAGTTCGACATCGATCAGTTCCGGCTCAGTGGCATCTGCGGATGCGGAGGGTTCGGTCGGATCTTCCGTGTCTTCACCGCACGCGGCAAAGCAGGAGAGAACCATAATAAGGCAGAGCAAAAGGGACAGTGTACGAATGATTTTGTTCATTGCGAAATACTCCTAACTTACATAAACTGCACATAGTTTATCACAGAAAACCTTGCTTGTCAATTACAGATTCAATTCAGTTTTCTTTTTTTGAAACAAAAAAAGAAGCCTGCTTTTCACAGCAGGCTTCCGAGGTTAAATCTTAATAATTGAAGTTGTAGTATTTGCAGGTGTTGACAAGGTTTGCGCTCTTGTCTTTAATGGTAGCAATGAGGATCTTTGCGGAACCGATGATAATATCGATGTTACCGATGTGTTCCATGGAAACAAACTGACCGTCGGGAGTGATTTCACAGTTGACCTGATAGCCTTTGTAGATAACGTGAACGCCGTCATAAGCGGTAAGGATCTTTGTAACGGTGGGATCGTTCTTGAGAGTATCTTCAAGGTCTTCCCAGTAAATGAGGGACTGTGTGACCTGACCGAGTTTGCTGGAACCGTCTTTGCGCGGTGTATCTTCGTCAGCGCATACCATCTTGATTACGTAGTTGCCTGCGGCATTGGTGGTGCATTCTGCGCTTACGATGAAGCTGTTATCGGTAAGGGTGAAGCCGGGGAAGCGGTTCTTTGCATCGTCGGTGCCTTTTTCGTTGATCTGTTCACCGGCTTCGTCTTCGGTGGTCATGAAACCGCCGACAACGCCGATAACTGCTTCATTGATGAAACTTGCGCCGATGTTGATTTCGCTGATGGTCTGCCATTCTTTCTTGGTGTAGCCTGCAGCGCCTTCGTTCTTGATCTTGTTAGCAGCTGCGGAATAGAAAGCAATGATCTCATCCTTGGTTGCGGGTGCGCCTGCGGGAGCATCGTTGCCTGCGGGAGTTGCAGTGGTGTCATCAGCGGGAGCAGCGGTGGTGTCATCTGCTGCGGGAGCCGTGCTGTCTGCAACGGGAGGATTGGTTACTGCGGGCTGGGTTGCGGGAGCCTGTGCAGCACCGCTGTTGGATGCGCCGCCGGGAGCATAAACATTAACGGTACCGGTGCCGATGTTTTCAAACGGATTGTAAACATCGCCGTTGGCATCGACAAATGCGATCTGGATGGTCTGCGTGCATGCTGCCATAGCACTCATCATGGCGATGAGGCAGACGATTGCGATGATTTTGCTGATATGTTTTTTCATTTCAGGACAAACCCCTTTCGTTATTACCGGTTTCCCGGTTGGACGTGATGCACGAGACAATGTGCAATACAAGAATAATTTACATCATAAATGTCGGCTTGTCAATAGCCTAATTTAAAAAAACTTAAAAAACGGGATGAAAATTGTTCAATTTCTGCTTTTTACCATTGAAAATCTTTGTACTGTGTCGTACTCGAAAGGACAATGCTCAGGTCTGTGGTGAAAGCACGGATCTTTCCGTTTGTCAGACGCATGGTGCCGCTGACGAATGTTTCGTAGTCGATCAGAGTGCCGTCTGCGGCAACGGTGGCTTTTGCATAGCAACCAGTAAAATCGAAAAATACGTTCTCGCGTTCCACGGTCGCATTCATGTTTGGTGCGTAGGTGTTCATGATATCATCAACCGTGATAAATTCAAAAATCTTTGCATACGCGCTGTTTTGCGCATCGGGGTTGGTCGCATCGGCAAGCGTGACGGTAATGATATAATTGTTCCCGTTTTGCTCACTTGTGATGCTTTGGCAGTCTGCGACCGTCAAAGCGGAGACATAATCTTTACCGGGAGGAGACATGATATCTTTGCTTGATTCCCCTTTGTTGACGGTCGTCACGGCTGTGTCGTTGGGCAACAGAGAGTCTTTCAGTGCGGATGCCACGGCATTGACAAGCGGATTGGACAACTGCATTTGTGTGCCGACGGTCTTTTTGGATTTTGTGAAACCGGCATTGTATGCTTTGACTTTGTTGAGCGCATTGTTGAAGAATGTGAGTTTTTCTTCATCCGTGGACAGGCCGACGGTGCCCTGCTGAACGGGTACGGTCGTATCGGACGCGACCGTTGCGGCGGGTTCAACGCTCGGTTGCTGTGTGGCCGGCTGTTGGAACGCAGAATCATTGCTGTTGACGGAAACGGCCGTTCCGTTATTTACATTATAATAATTTACTTGATATCCGTTGTTGTCGGCCTTGGTGACGACGTTGCCGTTTTCATCGACCGCAATGGCGGGGATCGGACTGTTGATCTGTACGCAACCGCCCAGTGCCATGCATATTGCCGACAATACAGCAAACAGCACAAATATTTTTTTCATGGTCATGGTTCTCCTTTGCAGAACTTGATTATATTCAGTTTACATGAAAGCAAAATGCTTGTCAATCGTTTTTTGCATGGTCTTTATGTTTGTTTTAAAGAAAAAACCATATTATTCTTCCAAAAATGTCAGAAAGTTATTTCCGACTTTGCTTGACAGCGCAAACGCATGTAAATATAATGGATAGTGAAAGTAACGTTTGTTTGAGGAAAGAAAATACATGAAAAACAAAAGATTTATAAAATGTATATTGCTTTTTTTGTCGCTGGCGATCCTTGCGTTTTCGGCGGCTGTGATCGCGTATGCCGATACGGTCGGTACGTACGTTGTTGCGGTGCCGCAAACAGACGTGTTGGCAGATGCCGAGACGGATGCGGACTTTGTTTGTGCAATTTACAAGGGTGATGTGGTTGAGGTGACGGAAGTTCGCTTAGGCTACGGAAAGGTACACGTAAATTCGTTGTCGCTCGGCGGTTGGGTGAATATGGATGACCTGCAACCGATGCACAGCGGGAATGAAAACGGTCGCATTGTCCGTCTTGAGATTTTGTCCATGCCCGAAAAGCAGACCTATATCGTCGGAGAAGAAACTTTTGACAGTACGGGACTTGTGGTCTTGGCGGTTTATGACAACAATGACCGTGTTGAGATCCGCGATTATATTCTGTATGAGCCGAGTATGCATACCGTGGGTGAAAAAAAGGTCACCGTCAGTTACGGCTCCGTTTCGGAGACGTTTACCGTAACGGTCACGGAAGTGCCCATTGAACGTATTGTTATCGAAGGCAGTGCAAAGACGCAGTTTGCCGAAGGGCAGACGATCGATTTCACGGGCTTGTGTGTGCGTGTTGTGTACTCAGACGGCCGTCCCGAACGTGTGTTTGCATGGGAGGATATAAAAAATAACTCCGATTTCGTCATTCGCATAAACGGTAAGGAAAATTCGGATGTGCCCTTGCAGGTCGGCAGTACAACGGTCGATATATATTATATGTATGAAAAAAATGCGCAGAGTTATACGGTGGACGTGGTTCCGGCCCGACCGCAAAGTCTGCAAGTCGTGTCTTTGCCGGACAGACAGTATTTTTTCAGCGACAACCGCACCTTGGATCTGACGGGATTGGTATTGAATCTGATCTATAACAACGGAAAAAAAGAAACGGTCGGCTACCGTGACTGTGAGATCATATTTGATGCAAAAAATGCCGTGCCGGGCGAAAATGAAATTGTCATTCGCTACAAGGATTGTCAGACAAGCATTATGATGGAAATGCGTGATGCGGAATTGGTCGGGATCGAACTGACGCAGCCGGGCAGGATCGTGTACATCAAAGGTGCTTTGTTTGACGGCAACGATACGGTTGTCAGCGGCGTATATGACAGCGGCGAACGCTTTGAGATCAGCGGTTGGGAAGTGCACGGCTTCGACACATCGACCTGCGGAAAGAAAACGGTTGAGATTCGCTACGGTGAATACAGTGTCAGTTTTACGCTTTACGTAACCGTTTCCGGCTATTTCGGCGGTGATGTCAATCTGGACGGTGCGCTCACGCCTGCCGATGCACGTACCATCCTGCGTCATGCGGTCGGTCTTGAAAAACTCAGCGGTACTGCCGCAGTTGTTGCAGACCGCGATGAGGACGAGCAGATCACCACGGCGGATGCAAGACTTGCTTTGCGTGCCGCAGTCGGTTTGGATCCGCTTTATATGGATTTCAGTAAAACGAAATAAATATACTACACGTAAAGGAGACAGTAAAAAATGAGCAAAAATACCCCCCCTGCAGAGGATAACATTCTGATCTTGACCGATGAGGACGGAAATCGCGAACGTTTTGAAATGATTGACACCGTTTCTTACGACAACCGCGACTTTGCGATCCTTCTTCCTCTTCCCGATGAAGGGGAACCCAATGAGGAAATGCTGTATGTGCTTGAGATCGTGGAAGATCTGGATGATCCCGAATACGATAATTACGTCGGCATTGAAGACGATGAAACCATCGATGCTGTTTTTGAGATCTTCAAAAAACAGTATTTTGAGGAAGATTGAGCCCGTTTTATCATTCATTATATTTTTCAAACAGCATACTTGCGAACCGACAGTGTCCGCCATCCATGTGAAAGCAACAGCCTTTCATGTGGGAGGCGGCACTTTTTTTATCCGGAAACGAGGTGATCATGCAGGTTTCTTTTATGTACCCTTCGCAGAATATCTTATTTTCGGTACTGCGCAGATAAAACGGACATTGAATATTTGCTTCTTCGGTCTTGTTTGACATTTTACCTCCTGTTGTGCGGTGTTTCTCCGCATTTCGTCATAATAATACAGAATTCTGTTAATTAAAACAGAAATATCTCTTGACAAATACAGAAATATGTACTATAATGGTGTCAATGGGTGATAATTATACAGAATACTGTACTGTCTGCTTTGATGATATTACAGAATTCTGTAAAAGTCAAGCACTTTTTGAAAAAGAATTGATTTTTTTGGAACAAATGGGAGAAGAAGATGGACGCGACCTACGGAAGAATCAAATCACTGTGCGATGAGCGCGGGATCAAACTGTCCGTACTGGCGGCAGAGATCGGTGTGCGAAGTTCTGTTTTTACGGAACTGAAAATGGGGCGTACCAAGCAACTCAGCGCAAAAACACTGCAGGCCATTGCCGCTTATTTTGATATATCGGTGGACAGTTTAATGCCGCAATCGGACGACGCGCAGGTGGATACGATGCGTGATGAAATGTTCCGAAAAAGGCGAATGCTGTTTGATCTGTCCGCAAAGGCCAGCCCTGAAGAACTCGACACGATCCTCAAAGTCGTCAATGCGTTGATTGCGCAACCTTAATTTATATATGAATGTGCATAATTACAGAAAGGAGTCACCGTTGAACGAAATCTTTATTCGTCTGATTTCCATGCCCGTCGGTGTACGTGCATTTACGATTCCCGATGCGGACGGCAATTACAATATTTACATCAACAGCCGCCTTTCCGCCGAACAGCAAAAGCGTAGCCTGTATCACGAGAAAATGCATATTCAGCGTGATGATTTTTATAAGGATACCTCCGCTTGTGCCATTGAGCGCAATCTGCAGGCATTGCTGTGTCAGACGGCATAAATACAGCCCACTTCTTCAAACCTCTGCGGTTTTTTGTGACCGCCGCAGGGGTTTGATTTTTTTTATTGCTTTTATAAGTGAAATATGTTATATTCAAATGGTAAAAATCATAATTGAGTGTGGTCTATGAATTGTTTTTCCGTTCCTCCTGTGGCAGTATCGCAGGTTTTGACGGCATGGTTTGCTGAAAATGCAAGAGATCTTCCGTGGCGCAGAGATGTGACACCTTACCGTGTGTGGGTGTCCGAGATCATGTTGCAACAAACGAGGGTGGAGGCTGTAAAACCTTACTTTCAGCGTTTTGTGACGGCATTGCCCGATGTTGCTTCGCTGGCGGCCGCTGATGATGAGTTTTTGCACAAACTGTGGGAAGGCTTGGGCTATTACAGCCGTGTTCGCAATATGAAAAAATGCGCGGTGCAACTGATGCAATCATACGGCGGAGAATTGCCGCAAACGGTTGATGAATTGCAGAAATTGCCCGGGATCGGCAGTTATACCGCAGGTGCGATCGCATCCATCGCGTTCGGCGTGCCTGCTCCCGCAGTGGACGGCAATGTATTGCGCGTGCTGTCGCGTTTGTGCAACAGTGATGCGGATATTGCGCAGGCAAGTGTGAAAAAGCAAGCCGAGCAGACCGTCATGCAGATGATCCCGCAGGAAAATGTTTCCGCTTTCACGCAATCTTTGTTTGAACTGGGGGCAACCGTGTGTTTGCCCGGCAGTGATGCAAAATGTGAACGCTGTCCGATCGAACAGTATTGCCTTGCCCGACAATATGAAACGGTCGGTGTTTTACCGCGTCACAGTGCAAAGCCGCCGCGCAGGATCGAGCACCACACGGTATTGCTTTTGCGTGAGAACGGAAAATATATGTTGCGCAAACGTCCCGAAAAAGGTTTGCTGGCAGGCTTGTGGGAGTTTCCGAATATTCCCGGTCAAGCGGATGAAGCGCAGGCTGTGTCAGCCGCGCGAAAACTCGGTTTTGAACCTTTGCGCGTGCGTGTACTGCCTTCGGCCGTACATATTTTTACGCACAAGGAGTGGCACATGACGGCATTTTTGATGGACGGCACGTTTGAAAGTGAGAATGCCGTAACCGCCGATGCCGATGAATTGGAGAGAGTGTATGCCTTGCCCTCTGCGTTTGCCGTATACCGCGGCATAGCAACAGGGAAGCCCGAAAAATAAATTGTGTTCTATCCCAAAGGAGAAGTAAAAAAATGAACGGTAGAGATAAGCCCTTTATAAAAAATTTACCCGCCATAACGGTCGCGTGTGCGGCTTTGTCGGTTTTTTTGGTTGCGTTTGAATTCGGTTATGAGCAGGAGATCGGCATTTTTCTTCGCCTGTCACCCGATTTTTTTGCAGGCGGATTTCTGCTGACACTGCGCTTGATCGCCATGGCAGTGCCGCTGTCGATGCTGTTTATGTCGTTGCTCATACGCAAGGCGGATGCAAGACTGATGTTGCTGACACCCGCATTGACTTTGGTTTACGGGTTTGACCTGTTGCTTTATTACATCCGTGCACAACTGTTTGCGGGAACCACCGCAGTGTTGTGGGCTGTTTGTCGCATCGCACTGCCGTTTGCGTTTTTGATCGTACTTTTCTTAACCCTCAACGGCAAAATCAAACGTCCCTTTGCGGCGGCATTCACAAGCATCGGCGCGTTGCTGATCTCGGTCGTTTTACGTGTTGTCTGTGCTTTTATTGACCGCAGTTTCAACAGCGAACTTTTACCCGAAGCCCTGTTTTATCTCGGTATGGCGGCATTTGTGATGGCTCTTGAATTTCCGTTTGTGGAACGGTCGGCACAGCACCGCGTGTTTGCCGGTACGCCCGACCAGTTTTGCCCCGAATGGGAAGACGGTGACATTCCCGAAGAACTGTGTGAACACGAAGATATAACGGCCTGTGTGATCATTTCGGTGTTCACGTTCGGATTGTATCAACTGGTCTGGTTGTACCGTCTTTGCAAAAAAGTGCGTTTGCTGGCAGGTGAACCGAAAAAATGCACAAAAGAGCTTGCCTGCATTGCTTTGGTGCCGTTTTATATCCTGTACTGGATGCGTTCGCGAGGCAAGAAGATCAAAGAAAATGCGGAAAAACTCAATATCCACCTGTCCGATAACGGTATTTTTTATCTGCTGTTTACCTTGTGCGGAATGTCCGTATTTGCCGTGGCGATGATGCAAAAGGATTTCAACCGCATCGCACGCAGACTCGAACAAACGGTTTCTGCCGCGGCTTTGCAGAATGAGCAGGATAAGAAAAGAGAACAGGCTGAACAGGCACAAAAGCCCTCGGCCGAAGGAACCGCACAGACGGAAGAAGCGTCCGCACCGCAGGAAGAAACGGTTGACACCATTTCCCTTTTGCAGGCACTCAAGCAGATGCGCAAAATGGAAATCCTGACCGAAGAAGAATACAAAGAGAAAAAGCAGATGATCCTCAATCAGTTTTAATTGAAAAAACCGTCCTTGTCGGGGCGGTTTTTTGCTGAAAAGTGTAAATTATGATTTATGTGCATAAATCATAATTTAAGTGCTAAGTTCTAAGTGCTAAACGCTAAACGACTGAAACAGTAAGTTTTACTGTCATTTGTAGTGAAATTGATAAAAAAGAACGATAAAACGCAGATTAAAAAACGATAAAACAAACAAATTGTTTTCGCCCGTGTAGCGTTTTGCGTTTAGAACTTGTAAATCATAATTTACCCTTTTCAGAAAAAAACCGTCCCGACAAGGACGGTTTTTTAATCAAAAGCGGTTGAGGATCATCTGCTTTTTCTCT
>JAFQKN010000147.1 GCA_017396895.1 Clostridia bacterium | reverse complement strand
GCAGTTTGAACTTCCGATCTACTACGATGTAGAGGACGCACATGATACCTCTGCTTCGGGTGTGCTCAAAGAGAGCATGGCAAGCATCGGCAAAACGAGACTGACGCAGATCGTGGACCGTTTCTGCGGTACGGTCGAAAAAGCAGGCTACTTTGTCGGCATCTATGCAGGCAAATACTGGCTGGAAGCAAAACTGGATATGTCCGTTCTCAACCGCTACACCGTTTGGGTGGCTCATTGGGTGAGTAAAACCGATTATCAAGGTCCGTATGCCGCCTGGCAGTATACCGATTCGGGACGTGTGAACGGCATTCCCGGCAACGTGGATATGAATATGCTGTACATGGATTTTACAACTCCCATCAAGCGTCTCGGCCTCAACGGTTTCACCGCAAGTAATCCCGCACCCACACCCGAACCGCCCGTCCTCATTGGGGACGTAGACGGTGACGGCGACGTGGATCCTGCGGATGCAAGAAAGGTACTGCGTGCGGCCGTCGGACTTGAAAACTTGACCGACAAACAAAAAACCGCCGCCGATACGGACGGTGACGGCAAGATCACAGCCGCCGATGCACGCACCGTTCTGCGCAAAGCAACAGGCTTGGAGGACTGAAAAATGGATGAGATCAAAACAAAGGAAGGTTTGCAAGCGCAATTGCTGCAAACACAGATCCCCGTTGCAAACGATGCAGAGCGTGTTCCCGACGACACTGCTGACGTGCCGAAAATGCCCTTGCGTGAACGCTTAAAAAGCCCTGCGGTCCGGGCGGCGGTCTGCGGTGCGATCGCAGTGATCCTCAATGCGTTCGGTGTGTTCGACAAATTGGGCATTGATTCAACCGAGTTTGATGCCATCGTCAATTCCGTCGGTTCGGTGCTCATTGCATTCGGTATTCTCAATAACCCCACCGACCGCACAAACTTCTGATGAGCGCCAACAACGAACACGGCGCCGGCACCGGCACCTACGAACCCATGGCCGCACACAATCACATTCCCGTGCGCGATCACATCGGCACTTACGATCATGCACCCGTGCACGATTATGCCGCATCGCACGGACATATTCCCGTACACGACTATGCGGATGTGCACCCGCGTGAATCCTGCCCGTGTGAGGCCGTACGCGAACTGAAGACCATCGTCGAACGTCACGAACGCGAACTTGCCGTCGGCTCCACCTCCTTCGCCCTCATCAAGCAGGATCTCGAACACATCAAAGCCGCCCTTGAGAAAAAAGACCGCTTCAACACCGGCATCCTCTCCAACATCGCCAACATCGTCCTCTCGATCCTCCTCGGCTGGCTGGCTGTGAAACTCGGGATCAGCGGATAAAATTTTGCCCTAATAATCAAAAGAACCGAACCTCACAGCGATGTGAAGTTCGGTTTTTAATCAATTTAATCCCTAATATTAGGTAAGGTAGATTTTTTTACAAAAGAAAGGAAAACAAAACAAATGAAAAAAGTATCAATCCCTAATATTAGGTAAGGTAGTAGGTACAAAGGTTTCAATTGAATATTCAAAAACGTATCAATCCCTAATATTAGGTAAGGTAGCCAGTATCTGTGAGGCAATCGACAAGGCTGCTTCTGTATCAATCCCTAATATTAGGTAAGGTAGAATTTCAAAAGAAAATGTCATTGTCTGACATAAGTATCAATCCCTAATATTAGGTAAGGTAGAACAACATTTCGTGCATAATGGCATTATAACACCTGATTCTTGTGGTGTCAAGTGGAAGAATCGGGTGAAACGGCGAAAAAACTTAGTCTACCTACTGAAAATACTGCCGAAAAGTGTTCAAAAATGACCGTTTTTGCAGTTATTGTCTTGTGGTAGACTAAATTTTATTTTTTAGAGCGAAGCGAAACGGCAACAGCTTCCGACATATTTGAGCAACAAATATATCATACGGCATTTCCGTATATCATACACGAAGTGTATATCATTCATTTATTGTTTTGTCATCTGTGATACTGCCGTCTCCCATGATGGGAATGGCATCCCCGAGGTAGGTCGGTTCGGGTTTTACGATGCACATTCCGAAATCCTTGACACGGGCAAGCACTTCGCGTATCTCGCGTTGCAATTGTTTGGAATAACTGCGGTAATCGGAGGAAACACCGATCGCTTCCATGCCTAATTGTTCAGCAATGTACAAAGCGCGGTAGAGGTGGTATTGCTGGGTGACGATGATGATCTTGTTGACACCGAAGATCTCTTTGGCGCGGTACATACTTTCATACGTGGAAAAACCTGCGTGATCCATAAATATATCTTCGGTGGGAATGCCGCAATCGAGGGCATAGTTTTTCATGGTGTTCACTTCATCATAATGCTCGCGTCCGTGATCGCCGCTCATGAGCAGTTTCGGGGCGGCCTGTGCTTCATACAGCGCAACACCGCGTTTGAGACGGTCTTCGAGCATATGGCTGGGTGTACCGTCCTCACGCACACCGCAACCGAGCACAAGAATGCAGTCTGCATCCTGCACCTGTGCGGCCTGTTCCTGTGAGAGAATGTTATCCTTTGTTGTTGCGTATACGATAATATTGATGATTGTCGTTGCAATGCCTGTCAGCAATGCAAGACACGCGATGATGCAAACGGCAATGCGGATGTGTTTTTTATTCATAAAAAAGCCGTACTCCTTCCTGGCTGATGCGCACAGTATAAGGGGTACGGCTTTAAGCCAACTGAAAAGCAGTTACGGTTCTTCTTCTCGTTCGAGTTTTTCAAAATAGCGGTCGGGCGTGACAAAACAATATTGCTCTTTGCCTGTGTCCAGACCGACGCTTGCACGTAAGATCAGGCGTGCATCCGACGGTGTGATCTCGCCGTTGCCGTCCATATCCGCAAGCGCACGCTGTAAGTCATCGGGGGTATCCAGACCGACCGCATAGCGCAAAGCCGAACGCGCATCGGCTGTTTCGATCGTGCCTGTCAGCCCGATGTTCCCCAGCGGTATGATCTCGCCGTCTGCGAGCGTCAGCGCAGGTGTTGCGGCTTCCTGTTGTGTTTTGCAGGCTACACACCAGCGGATCGATTTTCCCTGTGCAGACAGCGTTGCGTGGATTTGTACCGTCCAATCGGTAAAATTATGACCGGTCGCTTCTACGGTTTCTTTGCCCTGTTCTCTGCCGCAATCGGGGCAATAGATGTAGTTTGTGTGTCCGTTTTCCAAACAGGTCGGGGCAAGTGGGGATACTTCGTATTCGTTTGCGTGTTCGATCGGCGGCAATTCTTTTCCGCCCAACACCAGACCGCAGTCGGGACATTGAATGGATTCCGTCATGCCGCTTTGCGTGCAGGTGGGCTTGACCGCAGGATAGGCGGTCGCATTTTTATGCTCAAGCGGAGCAATGACTTGGTAGCCGACCTTTTCGCCGCAATCATTGCAAAGAAAATAGGCGGTATGCCCTGCGACACTGCACGTGGCGGCAAGTCCGTCAACCAGTATTTTGTCGGCGTGGTTTTTCGCGGGATACGTTTCTTTGCCGAATGCAGTGTTACACGTCGGGCAGAATGCATAGCGGTTGTGTCCGTCTTCGGTGCAGGTAGGTGCTTGTTCTCCGACGGTATAAATGTCCGGGTGATTCAGTTTCGGGTACACTTCTTTGCCGATCTCGGTATCACACACGCCGCAAACGCTGTATGCGGAGTGTCCGTCCTCGGTGCAGGTGGCGGTTTTTTCTTTGAAATGTGTCAGATCGCTGTGTCCCGTTGCGGGAATCACCACCTTGCCGATGTCTGCAAAACAGACCGTGCAGGTGGAATACGCTTCATAACCGTCTTTTGTGCAGGTGGGGGCAGCGGCAACGATCTCAATGACGGACGGATGCCCTTGGGCGGGATACACGGTTTTGTTGAAATCCAATCCGCAATCGGGGCAGTGTTCATGTGCGGAATAACCGTCCTCGGTGCAGGTTGCATTCTTTGCGTCCACGGGCTCTTTGTTTTTGTGCGCCAACGGTTCGAGAACGGTGTAATCAAAATCGTTTCCGCAATCGGGGCAGTGGTAATAGTCACTGTAGCCGCTTTCGGTACAAGTCGGTCGCAGCCCCGTAACGGCTTGTTTATTTTTGTGGTTCAGGGCATAGACGATCACTTTGTCAAGTGCACGGGCGCAATCGTTGCAGTAGGTGTATGCATTGTAGCCGTCCGTGTCGCAGGTAGCAGCCAATGCGGGAACGGTCACGGTGTTGCGGTGTCCCGTTGCAGGGATCTCCGTATAGCCCGTTATTTGTTTGCAATCGGGGCAGTATGTGTACTGCGTATGGCCGTCCTCGGTGCAGGTGGGTGCTTTTGCCTCGATCGTATATGTGTTTTTGTGATTGATCGGATCCAGAACGCTTTTGCCGATCTCGCTCAGACAATCCGTGCAAAATGTGTATGCGGTCCAACCGATCTGCGTGCAGGTCGGTTGCTGTTGGGGACGGCTGACGGTGTGCAGATGATTGCTCGGATCGTATTCGCCGTAGGCGGAGTTGCAGGTCGCACAGATCGCACGGCTCAAACAGCTTGCCGTACCGCCGCTGTGCGGTAATAAGGTGTTTGTTGCTTCCACGGTATCTTCGTGTTTGCAAAGCGTGCAAACGGCGGTTTTCGTGCCGTTGGCAGTGCAGGTCGCATCTTCGTTATAAACGTATTCCGTGTATTGGTGCGCACAGCCGATTGATATGCGTTCGGCTGCAGGTTTGATGTTTTTTGCGGTTGCGTCCGAACTTTTTGCATCCTCACAGGAGGCAAAAACGAGGGTGTTGTTCATAGTGTCCGCGGCGGTGAAATAAACCGTTGCAAGGGTGCCGTCGTTTTGAATATCCGCGGCCGATCGCCATGTCAGCACCATGCCGTCCTGCGTATCTTCACGGCTGAAATCGGGAAAGAGGTTTTCATTGTATACAAATGCGGGTGTCAGAATGTTTGCATCATAACGCACCGATATCTGCAAATATGAAAGTCCCGGATTGTTCTTGATTTTCAGATGTACGGCGGTGTCTTTTCCCGTCAGTGCCGTGTCGGCCGACAGTTCGAGTTGCGCTTCATAATCGGAAACGGTGAATACAACGGTGTTGTTTGCAAGAAAATACCGCGCGGTGTTGTTGCGCACGTAGATGCCGTCGCCCTGTACCGCGCCGTCGGCAACGGTCAGGCCGTCGATCTCTCCGTTTTCCTTGCGCAATCCGTTTTCATCAAAATAATGCAGACGGTCACCGAGCACTTTATATCCGCGTACGAGTGTGTTGCCGTCAACGCAATACACCCCCTGTTCGGTAATGACCGAAAGATCGTCTCCCGTCAGTTTTCCGTCCGGAGCAAACTGATACAGCGTATTATCCACCGTCTGTTCCCCCGTCAGTTTTTCGCCGCTGCGTGTGTAAAAATACAGCGCACCGTTTTCTGCTGTCCAACCCGAAGCCGCCGAAGCGGTGACGGCAAAGGAGAAAAACAGACACAGGCACAACGTCAGAGGCAGGATCTTGCGTAAAAGATGTATCTTTTTCATGTTATGTATCACCCGAAAACAGCAATAATTATTTAATTTATCATACCATATATGCGTTCTCTTGTCCAGCCTTTTTTGTGCGGTATATGTTGACAATGCGGCGACTGTAGTTTATAATTAAGACATAAAAAATTTACGGAGGTTTTACGGTATGGTCAGAAGAAAGGAAGAATGTCCCGTCAGCGTGCGTGAAAATATGCGCGGCGGCAACGGCAGTGTGCAGATCACCGATTTTGTGTACAAAGCAGAACTCTACAACAGCGGCCGTTTGTTTGCCGATATCACCCTTGCGCCCGGTTGCGGCATCGGTGAACACGTGCACGTAGGGGAGGAAGAAATTTTTGTTGTCACCGCAGGCGAAGTCGTATACAATGACAACGGAGAAGAAAAGGTCTGCAAGGTCGGTGACGTTCTCATTTGCAACGACGGCGAAAAGCACTCCATCCGCAACGAAGGCGATGTTACCGCATCCGTAACCGCACTTATCATGCTCAAGCCGAGGATTGAAGAAGACGAAGAATAAAGTTTTGTAACAAATATAGCAAAAAAGGGCTGTATCAAACTTCCGTGCGGAAGCGATGATGTAGCCTTTTTTTGAATGCAGAATGCAGAGTGAAGACTGCAAAATGACCGTAACAGAGAAGTTGTTACGGTCGTTTTTTGTAAGATAAATTCTCATTTATGTCGGATCAGCCGATTTGTGCGATGCATTCGATTTCCACCAAAACATCTTTCGGCAATTGCTTGACTGCCACACACGAACGGGCAGGCTTGGCGGTAAAATACTGTGCATACACGCCGTTGAACGCCGCAAAATCACTCATTTCTTTCAGAAAACAGGTGGTTTTGACAACTTTTGTCAGGTCACCGCCTGCGGCTTCGAGTACGAGTTGCAGATTTTGGCAGACGCGGTGGGTTTGTTCTTCAATACCGCCGTCTACGACATTGCCCGTTGCGGGATCCACGGGGATCTGTCCCGATGTGAACACAAGATCGCCCACGCGGTAAGCCTGTGAATAAGGGCCGATGGCGGCAGGTGCTTTTTCGTTAAAAATAACTTCCATTTTTGTCATTCCTCCTCAGTTCTGACGGCGCACGAGTTTGTATTCATCGCCGTCACGGAAATACGGGCAACCGTCGGATTGTCCCGTCATGAAGCGGTACAGTTCGTCTTCGTCCAGATCACGTTCGCAAAGATACTGCCCCGCATATTCGTCATACGCGTAATAAGCACAGAATTCACACTGATCCGCCATTTTTTATGCCTCAAGGAAAGAGAAAACGGTGTTCAGATATTTGTCCATCACGTCATTCGGGCTCATGTAGATCTCATGCTTTGCACCGTAGAATTTTTTGAAGATCGCACCCGGTACACGGGAGACGAACACGTTCTGCGGCGGCATGATGACGGAGGCGTCCCATTCGGGCTGGCAGAGCATGACTTTGGCTTTGATCTTCTTGCAGTTGTTTTCATTCAACTGGATTTTAACCACACGGACAGCCTCTCTTACCCATGCATAAGAGGGACGGGAGGTCTGGTATTCGCGGGTTGCGTTGCGTTTGATCTGATAATAGTCAAAACGTGCGCGGGAGGTGTCGTTGCTGTCCTCAAATTTGCGGTCGGGATCGTAGCCGCCGCGGTTAAATACGGGTTCTTTGCCTTTTCCGAGGGCCGCAAACAGTTTTGCGAGATTGCCCGTCAGAAAATGCGGCAGATTTGCCGTGTTTGCAGAGATCATGGGGGCGGTCAGCACGCATTTTTTGAACACGTCCGCGTACTTCATAATGAACAGCACGCTGATCGCACCGCCCATGGAGTGACCGTACAGATACAGCGGCAATTCGCCTGCCTGCGGTTTGACAACCGTATCGACAAACAGTTTCAGGTCCTCGATGTAGGTGTCAAAGTTATCAATGTGTACCGTTTCTGGATCCTGCGGATTTTCACGGTGCGAATAGCCGTGTCCTCTGTGATCGATCGCAAACACAAGGTAACCTGCTTTTGCATAGTAGTAAGACATTTCGCGGAATTTTTCTGCCGACTCCGTGAAACCGTGCGAAACAACGATCGCCGCTGTTGCATTTTCGGGCAGATAGGCTTCATAATGGAGTTTATCTCCGCCGACGCCTTCAAAATAACCGTCCGTGCGCAAGGATGCAAGGTAGGGTTCAACGAGCGTATTCATTTCTTCGGCATACTTGTCTTCATTGACCAGAACACCGCTTACGAATGCATTGACATCTTTCATATATGTAACCTCCGACTCAATATTCCGCTTTCATTGTACCCTTATTTTTCAAGAATGTCAACTTCCCGACTTGCAAAATGAAAATATTTGTGTTACTCTTATATATATTTTCAAAGGAGAAACGAAAATGGAGAATCCCGTACTCAAAACCATTCTTGAACGCAGAACCGTTCGTTTTTACAAAGAAGAACAGATCAGCGACGAACAGCTCAATGCCATTCTTGAGGCTGCCGTATGGGCCCCCAGCGGCAGAAACGGACAGCCCTGCCACATCCGTGTGTTGCAGGACAAAAAGGCACTGGATGCGCTGAATGTGGATTTTAAGAATACGGTCGGTTGGGATACCCCCGCTTATACCAACTGGAACATAAGCCCCGTCTATCAGAATGCACCGACGCTGATTTTTCTGTTTGCCGAGGGCAACAGTGCCATGGACGGCGGCATCATGACCGAAAACATCTGCATCGCCGCAAAAAGCATGGGGCTGGGCACGTGCATCATCGCAAGCGTGGGCGGTCTTATGAATGCCCCCGAAGGCAGAGTATGGAAAGAACGCATGGATATCGATCCCGACTGGCAGTTCCTGATCGCAATTGCCGTCGGTTATCCCGATGAAGATCCTGCTCCCAAACCCAGAGCCGAAGGCAGAATCAAAATTTTCAAAGACCTTTCTTTGACGCAAAACAGTTAATTTAAGTTAAATCTAAAATGGCATTTTAGTTTTGACTAAATTTTTATTGACAAAATGCCGTTATTTTAGTAAAATCTAAAATGGTATTTTGGATTTGTATAAAATCCGACTGCTTGCACACAATATAATAACCTATGCAAGGAGGATTTTTATGTTTTATGAAAGAACCGTCAGGCAAACGGTTTTGAATATCAACGACACTTTTCCCGTCTTGCTCCTGACCGGCCCGCGACAGGTCGGAAAATCCACGTTGCTTGAAAGCATTGCCGAAGATGACCGCAAAATTGTTTCATTGGATAATCCGACGGTGCGTGCACTTGCCAAGACGGATCCCGAACTGTTCTTACAGCGTTACGCACCGCCCGTGCTGATCGATGAAGTGCAATATGCACCGGAATTATTCCGTACATCAAGATCATTGTTGACAAACGTAAAAAAAACGGTGATTTCTGGCTGACCGGATCGCAAATGTTCAGAATGATGCAAAACGTGACCGAAACACTGTCGGGGAGAGTGGGGATCGTGCAAATGCTCGGGCTGACAAACAGCGAGATCTGCGGCAATCATTTTCCTGCCTTTGAAGCAGACCCGCAGCAGTTGATCGACCGTGTCCGACAGGCAACCCCCATGTCCGTGACGGAAGTTTTTGAGCGTATTTATAAAGGCTCCATGCCTGCTTTATACAAAGATGAAAAGATAAACCTTTCCGTTTTTTTTGAATCGTATCTTGATACCTACATCAGCCGAGATATACGGGATCTTGAGCAGGTCGCAAATGAGACGGCGTTTCTGAATTTCGTGAAGGCGGTAGCCGCACGCACGGCAACGGTGGTGAATTACGAAGCACTCGCAAGTGAAGTCGGTATCAGTGCACCGACGGCAAAAACATGGTTGTCTTTGCTGATTTCCTGCGGCGTTGTTGCTCTGATTCAACCTTACTCGAACAACGCACTCAAACGGATAATCAAATCACCGCGAATGTATTTTCTTGACACGGGACTATGTGCGCATTTGCTCGGATGGGGGAGCCCGCAAGTGCTTGAAAACAGTGCTATGAGCGGTGCATTTTTTGAAACATGGGTTGTGTCCGAAATATATAAAAGTTATCTGAATACAGGTAAGAAACCGCCACTGTATTACTACAGAGACAACAATAAAAAAGAAATTGATCTTATCATTTATCAAAATGCAACGGTCTATCCGATTGAAATCAAAAAAAATACGGCACCTGCCAATGCCGTCAAGAATTTTGCGGTTTTGAATGCTCTGGAAAAGACAAGTGAAGAAGACTTGTTTACAGATGTGACACAATTAAAAACAACTGTCGGCACAGGGCTTGTCATTTGTCTTGCAAATGATGTGATTCCTGTTGATAAGAAGAATTGGTATGTGCCGGCATGGTTGATATAACGAAAGGAAATAACACAAATGGAAAATAAAACCGAAGCCCCCAAAAGAGTATTGAGCCTTGTGCAGTCATCGGGAACGCCCACCTTGGGTAACTATCTCGGTGCATTCCGCAATTGGAAGAACATGGCACAGGATTACGATTGCATTTTCGGCGTTGCAGACCTGCACGCCATCACCGTGCGCACCGAACCTGCCGTGCTCAGACAGCGCACAAGAGAGATGTATGCCATGTTGCTGGCACTCGATCTCGATCCGCAGAAGAACATCGTTTTCATCCAGAGCCATGTGGATGCACACGCAAAACTGGCGTGGTTGCTCAACTGCTACACCATGTTCGGTGAAGCCTCCCGCATGACGCAGTTCAAGGATAAATCGCAGAAACACGCAGACAACATCAATGTAGGTCTGTTTACCTATCCCGTGCTCATGGCGGCGGATATCCTGCTGTATCAGGCAGATTTTGTGCCCATCGGTGACGATCAGAAACAGCACATGGAACTCTGCCGCGACATTGCCGATCGTTTCAACGGCATTTACGGGCAGACTTTCACCGTTCCCGAGCCGTTCATCGGCAAAACGGGTGCCCGCATCATGTCTTTGCAGGAGCCCGATAAGAAGATGAGCAAGTCCGATCCCAACGTCAAGTCTTTCGTGTCCATGACCGATGATACCGACACCATCATCCGCAAGATCAAATCCGCCGTCACCGACTCCGAGGCCTGTGTCAAGTATAGCCCGGAAAAGCCCGGTGTGAGCAACCTCATGAGCATTTATTCCTGCTGTACGGGCAAATCTTTTGACGAGATCGAAGCCGAATTTGCAGGCAAGGGCTACGGTGATTTCAAACTTGCCGTTGCCGAAGCCACCGCAGAAGAATTGCGCCCCGTACGCGAAGAATACCTGCGTCTGCTGGGTGATAAGGCCTATCTTGAAGCCTGCGCAAAGGACGGTGCCGAGCGTGCCGCACGCATTGCCGAACGCACCGTACGCAAGGCCATGAAAAAGGTTGGATTCTATCAGATCTGACGATAAAAAATTATTGATTTATCTTCCTTTTTTGAT